>DASTYD010000075.1:0-2218 GCA_035765175.1 Gaiellaceae bacterium | reverse complement strand
CTCGAACGCCACGGACGACGCGACCTCGTCGAGCACCTCGATGAGCGGCGGGATGCCCGCCTCGATGGGGTGCTCGTTGAGGAGGCGCTGCGCGAAGGAGTGCAGCGTCCCGATGGCCGCCATGTCGAGCCCGTCGAGCGCCGCCTCGGCGCGCTCGTGCACCTCGTCGCGCGACGTGTGGTGGGCGGCGGCCTCGAGCCGCGCCCGCAGGCGGTCACGCAGCTCGGCGGCGGCGCGCTCGGTGAAGGTCACCGCAGCGATCTGCTCGATCGGGACGCCGTCCTCGACGACGAGCTGCTGGACGCGGCTGATGAGCGCTCTCGTCTTGCCGGAGCCCGCGCCGGCCTCGACGAAGAGCGTGGCCGCGGTGTCCTCCCGGATCCGCTTGCGAGCCGCCTCGTCGACGAGCCTCATGATTCGTCCCCTCCGTCCTCCACGCCGACCGCGCCCGCGTCGGACACCGCGTCCGGCTCCACCAGCCCCGTGTAGGCCGCCAGCTCGGGCGCCAACCGCTTGGTCTCCCAGCGCTCGCGCACCGCGTGGTGCCCCAGCCCGTCCGGGTTGCAGTACGCGCACTGGACCCACTTGAAGTCGGCCTGCTCGGGGGCTCGCTGCGGGAAGGCGCCGGACGCCATCGAGGACACGAGAAGGCGAACGCTCGCGGCATACGTCGCCTGGACCTCGTCGGTGAGCGGGACCTCGATCCGCCCGCGATCGCGCTTGACGAACCAGTACATCGCCCGCACCGGCGTGTCCGGATCGCCGTATGCCGCGCGCGCCGCCATCGCGTAGACGGGCAGCTGGAGCTTCTCGCCGTGGGCGATCGGATCGGCCTTGAGGTCCTTGAACTTCCGTTGACTGCCGGACTTGATGTCGGTGACGAGCAGGGTGCCGTCGCGCGTCTGGTCGACCTTGTCCGCGGACCCGCGGAAGCGCACGACGCCGGCATCCCCGAGCACGAGCGAGACGGGCTCGACGCCCTTCATCCCGAAGGGCAGCTCGCTCGCGACAACCTTGGCGTCGTGCTCGGCCCGCCACCGGTTGTCCTCGTCGACCATCCAGCCGAGGATGCCCAGGATCGCCTCCTTGTGGCGGGGCCAGAGCCGTGGGTGCCCCGTGCGTCCCTCCGCTTCGTAGATGTCGGCGTTGGCCTTGGCGACCTCCTGGAGCCGGTCGCGTTGCGCGCTGGTCCACGGCTGGCCGTAGCCCGGCAGCTCGCCCCGCTCGGCCGCCTCGGTGACGAGCGCGTCGAAGCTCTGGTGGATGAGGTTGCCGACGTCGAGTGGGCTGATCTCGATGGCTTCCTCGGGCGGCTCGACCGGCTCGACGCCGAGCATCCGCTGGACGAAGTACTGGTGTGGGCAGATCGCGTAGTGCTCGAGCGCCGTGGGGGAGATGCCCCTCTCGCCAGTGGTGAGGTCTGGAAGTCCTTCCTGCCCAGCGAGATTCCCGTCGAAGCGGGTGAATTCGGCGGAATCGCGTGCCCGCCGCATCTCGGTGGCCGCGGCGACCGCGGCGTCGTCGAGGGACCGGTGTGCGGTGGCCGCGCGGATGCGCCACTCCTGCTCGGTGCTCGGCGCGCCCGTCGTGAGGAGCGAGCCGGCATACGACGGCGAGCTCTGGATGCGATCGCCCGCGCGCTCGACGCCCTTCTCCCACTCGGTCGCGGGGAGGGCGGGGTTGCCGCTGAGGTGCCGGAGCGTGGGCAGCAGCCAGCGGCTCGGCAGGCGGTGCGTATGCCGCCGAAGGTCGCCCCGCGGGAAGGTGACCGTGACGCGCTTCGCCGAGGCGAAGGCAGCGAGGAGGCAGCGGTGCTGGCGATCGAGCGCGGCGCGGGTCGAGGGGAGCTGGGCGTGAGTCACCTCACGGACGCGCTCGGGCAGCAGCGAGTCGTCGTGGAGGCGACCGGGGAAGAGGTCCTCGGAGACTCCGACCACGAAGACTGCGTCGAGGTCGAGCCCGATGGCGTGCGTGATCGGCGCAACCAGGACGCCCTCGCCGAACCGGCCGACGCGGGGGAGTGCGGACTCGAGCTCGACGCCGAGCACCTCCTCGAGCCCTTCGAGGGAGGCGGCGCTCCCCTGGCTGTCGAGGGCGGCGAGCCCGACGAGGGTCCGCTCGATGACGCCCAGGGCGTACTGCTCCTCGAGGGGGAGGCGCGTGTGCCGCTCGGGAGGGAGCAAGGCGGTGAAGAGCTCGAGGGCCCAGCGCCCGAACT
>DASTYD010000074.1:0-29001 GCA_035765175.1 Gaiellaceae bacterium | reverse complement strand
CTCGGCGAGGTCAGCGTTACGGTCTGGCCACAGGTCCTGAAGGAGATGTGTGCCGGGCGCAACATCCACGTCCTCGAATAACGAGCTGCGGCTCGGCGACGGGCGAATCCTCGGCTACGGCGAGTGGGGAGCGCGCGACGGACCGCTTGTCCTCGGCTTCCACGGCGGCGGCCTCTCGCGCCTCGCACACTACGGCGACGAGGCCCCTTCCCGGGCCGGCCTCAGGCTCGTGCTCCCGGACCGGCCTGGCTTCGGCCTCTCGGACCGGCGCCCCGACGGCAGCCTCCTCGACTGGGCGCGCGACGTCGGCGAGTTCGCGACCCTGCTCGGAGCGAAACGGTTCGCCGTCTTCGGCGCCTCCGCAGGCGGGCCCGGCGCCCTCGCCTGCGGCTACCTCCTCCCCGACCGCGTTGCGGCGGTCGGCGTCGTGTGCGGAGTCGGCCCCTACCAGGACGAGCCGGAGCTCGCGCACTTTCTCGAGAAGAAGCGGCAGGCGCTCGTCGAACTGGCGCGCAGTGATCCCGACGCTGCACTCGCCCGCATCCGGGACGACTGCGAGGCCGGAGTCGAAAATGCTGAAGCGCTCCTCGACGACTGGCCTCCCGGCACACCGGATTCCGACCGGCGCGTGATGGCGGATGCGGCGATTCGGGCCCGTTTCGTCGCCGCGCTGCGCGAGTCGGTCGCCCGCGGTCCCGCCGGCTGCGTCGACGAGACCCTCCGTAACTACGCGCGGGCCTGGGGCTTCGCTCTCTCGGCGATCCAGGTCCCGGTGCACATCTGGCACGGCGGACGGGACCGCATCGTGCCGGTTCAAGTCGCCGAGCTACTCGCCGACCGCATCGAAGGGGCGACGCTGCACGTCTTCCCGGAAGAGGGACATGCGATCGACTACCCCCATATCGACGAGATTCTGAGCAGGCTCGGGGAGGCGGTCGATGGGCGATAGCGTCCGTCTCGGCCGCGTCGCGGGCATCGAGATCGGCGTCAACTGGAGCTGGCTCGTCGTCTTCGCGCTCATCGTCTGGACGCTTGCCGCGACGGTCTTCCCGGACACCAGCCCCGGGTTCAGCGACACGACCTACCTCGCGATGGCGGTTGTAGCCGCGGTCCTCTTCTTCGGCTCACTGCTCCTGCACGAGCTCGGCCACGCGCTCGTCGCCCGAAGGGAGGGCGTCGAGATCGAAGGCATCACGCTCTGGCTCTTCGGCGGCGTGGCGAAGTTCAAGGGCATGTTCCCGAGCGCCGGGGCCGAGTTCAGGATCGCGATCGCCGGGCCGCTCGTGTCGCTCGTGATCGGAGTCGCGTTCGTGCTCCTCGCGACCGCCCCCGGCCTCCCGGAGGCGGTCGACGCCGTCGTCACCTACCTGGGATACATCAACCTCGTCCTGCTCGTCTTCAACCTGCTGCCCGCGCTGCCGCTCGACGGTGGGCGCGTGCTCCGCTCGATCCTCTGGCAGACAAAGGGCGACTTCGTCCGGGCGACGAACACCGCGGCGGGCGTGGCGCGCTTGTTCGCCTACTTCTTCATCGCCTTCGGCCTGTTCGAGGTCTTCTTCCTCAGCTCGTTCGCCGGAGTCTGGCTCGCGTTCCTGGGCTGGTTCCTGCTCCAAGCGGCCGCAGCGGAGGCCCGCCACCTCGTCGTGCGGCAAGCGCTCGGAGGGTTGCGCGTGCGCAACCTGATGGTTCGCGACCCGGTCGTGGTGTCCGCGGGCCTGTCGCTCGGGCAGTTCCTCGACCAGGTCGTCTCGACGCACCGGTACACCACCTACCCCGTCGTCGACGACGGCCGCGCCGTCGGCCTCCTGCCGTTTCGAAGCGTCGCGACCGTGCCGCGCGGCGAGTGGGACACCCGTTCCGTGCGCGACTCGATGCTGCCTCTCGACCGCGTGCCTCTGCTCGGCTCGGAAGACGAGCTCGTAGACGCGCTCTCCGCGCTCGGCGAGTCAGACGTTCACCGGGGCCTCGTGCTCGAGGACGGTCGACTCGTCGGGCTGCTCTCGATCACCGACCTCGCACGGGCGCTCGAGATCCCGCGCAGGCGCCTCGCCCGCGTCTAGCAGGCGGGCCACTCGTCTCGCCACTCGCGAGACTGTCCCCACGCGACGGAAGACGTCGGAAGTCGCTCGAAATCGGCGCCGGGCCGACGACGACTCAATCGCTGAACGCTATCCCTCTGAGCTCCCATGCCGTCGGGCTCGGGACGGGCTCCGGCCCGCTGAGCGCAACTAATCGCCGTGTTCGTGCGCGTGCCCGGTGAGCGTCTCCATCCGCTCGAGAACTGCTTCTGTAACCTCGGGCGCTGCCGCATCGAAGGCGGGCAGCTGGATGTCTTCCTCCTTCCGGAAGTGCACGCTGATCAGCGCGTGCAGGCCGTACAACAACTCCTGCAACGTCTCGACCTCCTCGATATCTGCCTGCTCGAGCCGGTCGATCCTCTCGACGATCGCATCGTGGTCGTGCACCATCGGGACGGCTGCGTCGGCGAATCCGACCAGCTTCGCCCACTCCGGGTAGAGCACCTCCTCTTCGGCCCTCGCGTGCGGGACGAGGGTGCCGCGCAGGAACTCGACGATCCGGCCGACGAGTAGCTTCCGCTCCGCGCGGTCGAGGCGCGCGACCTCGCGTGCCGCCTGCGCGATGTGCTCGATGTGCGTGAGCAGCTCTTGGTGCTCTCGCCGGAACGGCTCTGTGGGACGCATCCTTCAACCTCACTTTCGCATTCGATCACTTCTGCCTCGACGATTCTGTCGCTCTGTGACTCGGCGGCCGCTCAGAACACGACAGCACGTTCTTGTAGCCGGCTGTTGAACACGCGGACACATGACGGACACATCTGCGGAACGGGCGACGTACAGCGACGTCTTGCGACGGCTCCCGACACTGGTTCCGCCGGCCCGGGTAGATCGCGGCGCCAAGCGCGACCGCATGAGGAGTTTTCCGCAGGTGGATCCGAGCCTCCCCCGATGGTGCACGCACGCCGCTGGATGACACTGGCGGCGCCAAGCGCGGAGGTCACGTGTCCATCCAGTTGCGCGAACGACCCAAGACCAAGCCGATGGGTCACAGAGTTCTCCCAACCGGCTCGGAGATCGAGCGCGAGCGAACCGGTCGCTCGGCGACACGGTCGCTCCTGGTGGCCCGCGAAGTCGTGATCGTTGCCGCGGCGGGCCTCGTCTATGCGACGGTTCGCGAGCTGAGCCAGGGGAGCATGCACACCGCCCTCCTGAACGCCGACCGCGTGCATCGGCTCGAGAGGTCGCTCGGCCTGGCCTGGGAAGGCACAGCGCAGTCCTTCATCCTCGGCCACGAAATTCTCATCGACCTTGCCAACTGGATGTACATCTGGGGGCACTGGCCGGTGATCGCCGTGGTCGCAATCGCGCTCTTCGCGTTCCGGCGCGACCGTTACCGGCTTCTCCGGAACGCCGTCCTCATCTCCGCTTTGATCGGATTCTCCTTCTTCGCAGTCCTTCCGACTGCGCCACCGCGGCTCGCGAACGTCGGCTTGGTCGACACGATCACGAACTGGTCCAGCTCGTATCGCGTCCTACAGCCGCCGAAGCTCACGAATCAGTACGCCGCAATGCCGAGCCTGCACTTCGGCTGGAACCTGCTCGTCGGCATCATCCTCTTCAGCGCCACGAGGTCGTTGGTCGTCCGGCTCTTTGCCGTGCTGATGCCCGCTGCAATGGCGTTCTCGGTTGTTGCCACCGCGAACCACTGGGTGCTCGACGTGGTCGCCGGAGCCGCGGTTGTCCTCGCCGGGCTCTTCATCGCAACGCAGCTACCCGGAAAGCATCGCTCGGCCGTCGGCACACGGTAAGAGGCGGCTACTTTACGGCAGCAGTGGCCGTCCCCTCCTCGCCCTTTCTCGTCGCTCACGGCGCCGGCAACGATGTCGGCTCTCTGCGTCGTGCCGAGGCGCTCGGCGTTCCCTGGGTCGAGGCTGACGTGCGGCTCTACAAGAAGCGGCTCGAGGTGCGGCACCTGAAGACCGTCGGGCCGTTACCGATCCTCTGGGATCGGTGGCGATTGGCGAGCCCCTTCGGGCCACGGCTTCTCGTTCCACAGCTGCTGGATGCTCTCGGGCCGGACACGGAGCTCATGCTTGACCTCAAGGGCCGTGCCGAACGGACGGCGGCGCTCGTGGTCTCCGAATTGACGACTCGACCCCGGTGCGCCCGGATCACGGTCTGCGCACGGAACTGGCAGCTCCTCGAGCCGTTTAGCCGGCTGCCGGATGTGACGGTCGTGTACTCGATCGGAAGCGTCAGGCAACTACAAAGATTCCTACGCCGCTTCGCGGGCAAGCGCCTCGAAGGGGTCTCGGTGCACCGCCGCCTTCTCGACCGCAAGGTCGTCGGTGAGCTCGCAGCGCGGGCCGAGATCATCCTGAGTTGGCCCGTGAACACCCTCGAGCTGGCGGAGACCCTCGTCGACTGGGGCGTCCAGGGCCTGATCAGTGACGTCCCAGAAGTCGTCGGCCCGTTCGTCGCGTGTCGGACTGGAGCAACCGGCTGACGCGTGCTCGCCGCGTTCGGACAAGTGACGCAGAACCTCGTCGAACCGTTCGGCGGTCTCGACTTCCGTTTCGCCGCGGTCGCACTTGCCTTCCAGGCTGCCAACCTCGTCCTGCGCTCGTTCGCGTGGCGCAACGTGCTCGCAGCTGCCTTTCCCTCCCGCCACGTCCCCGTCGTCGGCGTCGGCGCAGCCTACGCGGCCGGTGTCGCGCTGAACGCTTTCTTGCCTGCCAGGGGCGGCGAGGCGGCCAAAGTTGGTTTGGTCCGGCTCCAGCTGCCGGGAGCGTCGGTGGTCACGATCGCCGCTTCGGGCTCGGTGATTCTCGTCCTGGACGCGCTGCTCGGCGGCGCGCTCCTGATCGGCGCCTGGGCCCTGGGTGTGCTGCCGGCGGTGCCGCGCCCACCGCATGCCGTCACCGCACTCGGCGAGAAGCCGTTGTTCCTGGTCGCGGCGGCAGCGCTCTTCGCACTGGGAGCCTGGTTTGCCGTGCGGAAGGTGAATCGCTTCGCTCGACGCACCTGGGAGGACGTCCTACAAGGAGGCGCTGTGCTTCGATCGCCGCGTCGCTACGTCCAGTCCGTCGTCTCGTTGCAGCTCGGCGCCTGGGCATGCCGGATCGGCTTCGTGCTCGCGCTGCTCGCAGCATTCGGCCTTCCGGCCTCGCTCCCGCTGGCAACGGTCGTCGTCGTTCTCGGCGGGCTCTCGACGGTCGTCCCGGCCGCTCCCGGCGGCGCCGGAGCGCAGCAGCTGCTCGTCGTGTACGGACTCCACGGAGCCGTATCGGCATCGGCGGCGCTGTCCTTCTCGGTCCTGCTCCAGGTAGCCGTGACTGCGATGAACACGACGATCGGAATCGCGGCTGCGATGCTGGTGCTCCGGACGCTCCATCCCCTCGTTGCCGTGCGCTCGGGGTTGACGGCCCGAAGCGGCTAACAACCGGCGTCGGCGCTCGCCGGAGAGTCGGCGTCGGCGAGGTCTACGAGAGGGTGGCCGGCGGCAAGATCACCTTCACGTAGCCGCTCCGTCAAGACCACAAAAAGGGCCCGCTTTTCGCGGGCCCTTGTGACCTTCGTGGAGCCAGTTTCGCTTTCGTCTGCTCTTTCGAGAGGGCTTTCGGGGGGTTCTGCCTACTGGACCTTCTCTCTGGAGCTTCTTCCTACTTGCGAACTGTTCTCTTCGCAAATCGCATCGTTGCGCGGCGCGCGCGGGCCGGCATCGGTGCGCACTCGTATCTCCTTACGTAGTTCTCCGCAGCCAGCCAAGCGGTCCGGCGCATCAGCTGCGCGCGCTCCCACTTCCGTACTTCTCCGAAGCATCGATCGGCGGCACTGCTGATGGCGGAGAGCTCGCTCGAGGCAATGATCCGAGCACTACGACCGAGGAGGAGACCATGCCCCGACGGCAGGCACCGAGCTCTGAGGCGCCCCTTCGCGCCCAGAACGGCGACCGGCTCGTCGTCCGCAGCCACCGGGTCGGCGAGAAGCGACGCGACGGCGACATCATCGAAGTGCTGGGTGACGACGGCGCGCCGCCGTACGTCGTTCGCTGGCTTCACGACGGACGCGTGACGAGGGTCTTCCCGGGCTCCGACTCTTACGTCGAGCGGCTGAGCCCAGCACGGCTGGCCCGATGACGGGCCCGAGCCTCCATACGGACGGTTTCCGAACCGGTGCGTTGGCCCGCGTCCGCCGCGCCCTGTTCCCCCATCATCGCAACCGTGTGCTTCACCCGTCAGCCTCGTTCAGCGCGACGATGCGCGTCCGCTTGGAGAACCGCCCCGGCGCCTTCGCCGCGCTCGCCGAGGCGATCGGCGACGCCGGAGGCCTGCTCGGCGCGATCGACCTCGTCCGCGTCGGCCGCGGCCACAAGACTCGCGACGTTACCTTCCTCGCGTCGGACGCGGCGCATGTAGAGCACATCCTCGAGGCCGTCCGCCATGTGCCCGGGATCGAGGTCGAGCACGTCTCCGACCGGACGTTCCTCGCGCATCTCGGCGGGAAGCTCGAGGTGACTCCGCGAACCCCGCTGAAGACGCGTGACGACCTGTCGATCGCCTACACGCCCGGCGTGGGCCGGGTTTCTTCCGCGATCGCCGCCGACCCGACGAAGGTCTGGTCGCTGACCATCAAGCAGAACACCGTCGCCGTCGTCAGCGACGGCACGGCCGTGCTCGGGCTCGGCGACATCGGCCCGGAAGGCGCGCTGCCGGTGATGGAAGGGAAGGCAGTGCTCTTCAAAGAGTTCGCGGGTGTCGACGCCTGGCCGGTGTGTCTGGCGACGAAGGACGTCGACGAGATCGTCCGCACGGTGACCGCGATCGCGCCGGTCTTCGGCGGGATCAACCTCGAGGACATCTCCGCACCGCGCTGCTTCGAGATCGAGCGCCGGCTGCGGGAAACGCTCGACATTCCCGTCTTCCACGACGACCAGCACGGGACGGCGATCGTCGTGCTCGCTTCGTTGCTGAACGCCCTGCGCGTCGTCGGCAAGGAACTCGAGGACGTGCGGATCGTGATGACCGGCGTCGGCGCCTCCGGGACGGCGGTGACGAAAACGCTCCTGGCGGCCGGCGCTCGGGACATCGTCGGCTGCGACCGGCAGGGAGCGCTCTACCGCAACCGCCCGGGGCTCACCCCCGCGAAGACCGAGTACGCCGAGCTCACGAACCCCCATGACCTTCGCTGCTCTCCGGACGAGGCGCTAGCGGGAGCCGATGTCTACATCGGGCTCTCGAGCCCAGGGGCGGTGAGCGCATCTTCGATCAGGCGGATGGCCGACCGAGCGATCGTCTTCGCGATGGCGAATCCCGTTCCGGAGGTGATGCCCGAGGAGATCGAGGGCGACGTCGAGGTGGTCGCGACCGGGCGCTCCGACTATCCGAACCAGATCAACAACGTCCTCGCGTTCCCCGGCGTCTTCCGCGGCGCGCTCGACGTGCGGGCGCGCGAGATCACGAGCGAGATGGAGGTCGCGGCGGCCCACGCGATCGCCGCCGTGGTCAAGCCCGAGGAGCTGGAGGCGGACTACATCGTCCCGAGCGTCTTCAACAAGGAAGTCGCACCCGCGGTCGCCGGGGCGGTCGCGGAGGCCGCGGAGCGATCCGGCGTCGCACGCCGGTCGCGAGGACCCCGAGAGACGGACCCGTCAGAGCTCTCCGTCGCCTGAACGTCGCGAACGAGTCTTCGCCGCGAGACAGGCGAGCGCCGGCGACGGCCCGTGATGTCGAGCGGTCTGGGGTCTGGCTCGCGCACACGTGCCGCTTCGAGCTGTTCGGCGATTCGCAGATCCTCGACTCGATGCACGGCCAACTGCGTGACCGATCCCATGCAACGCCTGCGCATCAGGGCGAACTCCTGACGGCGATTGGGTGAAAGTCCCGATGCGGCGGCACTGGCGAGGCGCGAAGGTGGAGGCGTACACGAAAGGAGCGTACGGTGACTGTCGCCACACAGATCAAGCCAGGCTTAGAGGACGTGGCCGTCGACGAAGTGATGCACCCGGGTGTTCTTGCCTGCCCGCCCGAGACCCCGTTGAGCACCGTGGCGCGGATGATGGCGCGGTTCAGCATTCATGCGGTCGTCGTGCAGACCGTCGAGGCGGATGCGGAGGAGGCAGTCGGAGTCTGGGGCGTGGTCTCGGATGGCGATCTGATCCGGGCGGCCTCGGCCGGGGACCTCGAAGGCCGCTCGGCCGGAGGGACAGCACGGACGCCCCTCGTGACCGTCTACCCGCACGACTCGCTGAAGCTAGCGGTGGAGCTCATGGACGCGCAAGCCGTCACGCACGCGCTCGTCGTTTCGCCCGGCTCGGAGCAGCCGGTCGGCGTCGTCTCGAGTCTCGACGTCGCCCGGGCGATCTCCGCCGATCCTCCTCGGCCGGCGTAACGCAAGGTAGCTCGAGCTCCCCACGATCGACGCGCGCTCGCTCGGGGAGTTGAGCGAGCGCCAGCGGATGACGCTGTCGAGGCCGCCCGAGGTCGTCCCTTTCGTTGCGAAGTCCTCGGTAGTTCTCCACAGAGAAATCGGCGCGTCTCCTGATGCCGCGACCGCAGGCGGCATGAATGCTTTGGACCATGCTTCCACCTCCCTGGAAGATCAAGGTTGTGGAGCCGATCTCGCTCGTAGCGCCGAAGGCGCGGCGTATCGCGCTCGAGAGTGCCGGCTACAACACGTTCTTGCTGCGCTCGGAGGACGTTTTCATCGACCTCCTGACAGACAGCGGAACCTCGGCGCTCTCACAGGAGCAGCGCGCGGCGATGGAGCTCGGAGACGAGGCCTACGCCGGTTCCCGCAGCTTCTACCGGCTCGAGGCTGCAGTGCGAGAGATCTACGGGTACCGGCATCTGATCCCGACCCACCAGGGCCGCGGTGCCGAGCATCTGCTCGCCCGGCTCCTCGTCGAGCCCGGGCAGATCGTGCCTTCGAACCTCTACTTCACCACGTCGCGGGCCCACGTCGAGCTCGCGGGCGGCATCTGGGTCGACGTCGCCGTGCCCGACGCAACCGACCCCGGCGCTCGGTCGCCGTTCAAGGGGAACATCGACCTCGACGCACTCGAGAGGGTGCTCTCGGCCTCGCAAGACGACCGGGTCGCCTACGTTCGCCAGGAAGCCTGCGTCAACATGGCGGGCGGGCAGCCATTCTCCTTGGACAACCTCGCAGAGGTGCACCGGCTCGCGCACGCTCACGGCGTGCCGCTCATCCTCGACGCGACGCGGATCTCCGAGAACGCCGTCTTCGTGAAGGATCGCGAGCCCGGGTGGGAGGACTGGCCGTTGCCGAAGGTGATCCGGGCGATCGCGGACCTGAGCGACGGTGCGATCTTCTCCTCGAAGAAGGATCACTTCGTCCCGATCGGCGGCTTCCTCGCGGTGAACGACGACGACCTGGCGGAGCGCGCCCGCGAGCTGGTCGTGGTCTACGAAGGCTTTCCGCACTACGGCGGGATCGCAGGGCATGACATGGAGGCCCTGGCGCAGGGCATTCGCGAGTCGACCGACGAGGCGACCGTGCGCCACTACGTCTCCCAGGCGGCGTACCTCGGCGAGCTGCTCGAGGAGGCCGGCGTACCGATCGTCGTGCCGGTCGGCGCCCACGGTGTGTTCGTCGACGCGAAGGAGTTCCTGCCACACATTCCGCAGGAGCAGTTCCCCGCGCAGGCGCTGGCCGCGGCGATCTACCTCGCCGGCGGCGTGCGCACGATGGAGCGTGGGATCGTCTCGGGCCAGCACGGCGACGAGCCGTACGACGGGCTCGAGCTCGTCCGGCTCACACTTCCGCGCCGGGTCTACACCCAGGAGCACCTCGCCTACGTGGCCGACGTCGTGACGCGGGTGCACGAGTCCTCCGAGCAGGTGCCGGGCCTGGCGATGACCTATGCGCCTGAGCACCTGCGGTTCTTCCAGGCGCGGTTCCGGCCGCTGGCACCGTTTCTCGCGCACGAGCTCGAGCCGACCGCCACGAGCTCCCTGGGAGTTCCTGCCTGAGGTGGCCGCCCGCGGTCCCCGAACGGCCAGACGTTTCGTGCTCACGGCGGTCGCGGTCTCGCTCGTCGCCACCGCAATGCTCGCGATCGGGATCCTCCTCTTCGGGAGCTTCGGCCAGACGGAAGGCAGGATCCTCGGCACAACGATGTTGCTCGCCGGGTACGGGCTGTTGGCCCTTCCCGCAGGATTCCTGTTCGACCGGTCCCGCCACCTGCCGCTTGCGGCGACCACCGTTGCGATGGCGGCCGCCGGCTTCACGCTCGCTCTCGTGAACCTATGGACAGGCAGTACGTCGACCGTCGTCGGCAAGACGATCCTGACCGCGACCGCATTTGCAGTCGCAGCGGCTCAGACGTCCGCGCTGGACGCACGACGCCGACCGAGCGACCCGACCTCGGTGCAGGGGCTCTTCGCCGTCTCCTGCATACTCGCGATCGTCCTGGCGACGATGGCCACGGTGGCGGCGTGGGCGGAGCTCGAGAATCCTGTCTACTTCCGGATCTTCGGCGCACTGGCCGTTCTCGACGTGCTGGTCGTCCTGCTGCAACCCGTGCTCGCGCTCGCGAGGCCGCGCGGCGAGGTCCACCACCTCCGCCTCGTGGTCGAGCAAGGCGAGGAGATCGAGTCAGACGTCCAGGCAGTCGATTTCGCCGCGGCGGCGGCGCGTGCGATCCGCCAGGCCGAGCGAGATGGGCGCCGCGTCGTCCGCGTCGCACGCGCCTAACCCGAGTCGGTCTCTAGCGCGTCGCCTATTCAGCCGCGAGCTGCTCGCGACTGAAGTGGAGGCGCAGCCGACGCGTTGACCGGCGTTAGGCGACGAGGAGTCCGGCTTCCCGGCCGACCTTCTCGAAGGCCGCCAGCGCCTGGTCCAGGTGTTCGGGCTCGAGAGCCGCAGACATCTGCACCCGGATCCGCGCCATCCCTTCCGGGACGACCGGATATCCGAAGCCGGTCACGAAGACGCCCTCGTCGAGGAGCCGCCGGCTGAGCTCGATCGCAAACGCCGTCTCGCCGACGATGATCGGGATGATCGCGCCCTCGCCGTCGAGGGGCCGGAAGCCGACCTCGCGAAGCTGGTCGCGGAACCTGTTGGTGCTCGCGTGCAGCCGATCGACGAGCGCCGGCTCGGCTCGGAGCACGCGGACTGCGGCCAAGGCTCCGCAGGCCACCGGCGGCGGGATTGCGTTCGAGAACAGCTGCGGCCGTGAGCGCTGGGCCAGGAGGTCGCAGACCTCGTGGCTCGACGCGACGAACCCGGCTGCCGCGCCGCCGAGCGCCTTCCCGAGCGTGCTCGTGATCACGTCGATCTCTCCCACGAGGCCGAAGTGCTCCGCGACGCCCCGCCCCGCCGTGCCCATGACGCCGGTCCCGTGGGAATCGTCGACGATCACGATCGCGTCGTGTACGCGCGCGAGCTCGACGATCTCCGGCAGCCGCGCGACGTCGCCTTCCATGCTGAACACGCCGTCGGTGACGACGATCTTTCGCTGCCGGGCCTCACAGGAGCGGAGGGCTCGCTGCAGCTCGCCCATGTCGGAGTGCTTGTAGACGACCTTGCGCGCCGGTTTCGCGAGCCGCATCGCGTCGACGATGCTCGCGTGGTTCAGCTCGTCCGAGACGAGCACGGTGTTCTCGTCCGTCAACGACGGGATCACCGCCTCGTTCGCGTTCCAGCAGGAGGCGTAGGTGAGGGCGGCCTCGGTGCCGACGAGGTCGGCGAGCTCGGCCTCGAGCTCGAGGTGGGGCTCGAACGTGCCGCAGATGAACCGAACCGAGGCTGTGCCGGCGCCGTAGCGGTCGAGGCCGTCCTTCGTCGCCTCGATCACCGCCGGATGCGCGGCCAGCCCGAGGTAGTTGTTCGAGGAAAGGACGAGGACCTCGCCCCTGCCCGCCATCTCGACGACAGGGCCCTGCGGCGAGCGGAGCTCGAGGAACGTCTTGTACGTGTTCGCCTCGCGCAGCGCATCGAGCTCAGCGACGACCTCTTCGCGCAGCCGCGCGTTCATCGGTGCGCCCACCGGGCCAGTTCGTAGACCTTCCCGGCCGGCGCACGCGCCTCGTCCGGCATCGCGCTCACCGGCTCCGCGGCCTCGGTCGGGTGGAGCACGATCTTGCACGCCTCGCCCGCGTCCAGCTGAGCGAGGGCGCGCTCGAACTCCGCGAGCGGGTAGCGGTGCGTGATCAGCGGCCGGAGGTCGACGACGCCGTGCTCGAGGAGCCAACGGGTGCGGTACCAGGTGCCGAAGATCTGGCGACCGTTCACTGCGGTCACGGTGAGATTCTTGAAGATAAGCGACTCGGCGACGTCCACCTCGACGGGTCGCGCGGGGATCCCGAAGAGGACGACGTGTCCTCCGTTGCGGGCGATCCGGAACGCGTCCCCGATCGCGTCGGGCGACCCGGACATCTCGAAGACGACGTCGAGGTGCTCGCCCTCGTTGTGGTCGAGGAACCAGGCCGGCACGTCGGCGACCTCGTCCACGTTGACGACGTCCGTCACGCCCACCACGCTGGCCAGGTCCAGGCGGAACTCCTTTCGGTCGGATGCAAGGATCCGTCCCGCTCCGGAGGCCCGTGCGATCGCGACGCTGAAGAGGCCGACCGGCCCGCAGCCGAGGATTGCGACGGTCCGCCCTGCGAGGTCGTGGAGGCTCGTGGCGAAGACGGCGTTGCCGAACGGTTCCTGCAAGGTCGCGATCTCGGGCGGGAGCTTCGTGCGGTCGTTGAGCCAGATCACTGATTCGGGAACGGCGACGTACTCGGCGAACGCACCGTCGCGGTCGACGCCGAGGATCTGTGTCTGCTCGCACATGTGCGCCTGCCCCGTTTGGCAGTGGAAGCACATGCCGCAGGTGACGTGGCTCTCGGCCGAGACGTAGTCGCCCGGCGCGACGCGGCGCACATTCGGTCCGACGTCGACCACCGTGCCGGCGAACTCGTGGCCGAGCGTGAGCGGCGGCACGATCCGATGCGCGGCCCAATCGTCCCAGTGGAAGATGTGAAGGTCCGTTCCGCAGAGGCTCGCAGCCTCCACGCGAATGAGCACGTCGTCGTCGGCGACCTGCGGGACTGAGGTCTCGACGAGATCGAGCCCCGGCTCGCGCCGGAGCTTGCGGATCGCCCACATCGTCTTGCCCCTCATCAGCCGTCTGCGGTCCCAGCGGTCTCGAGGAGGACGACATCGCTCAAGGGTCGTCGCGGCGTGGCTTTCACATCCGGCCCGTAGCCGAGGCGCAGGGCGACCTGCGGCGACGGGCTCGCGCGCTGGGGCTCCCCGTGCTCGTGCCTCGTCATCGCATCTGCGATGTAAGCGGCGGCCGGAGCCTCCTGCTCGTACTCGAGGAATCGCAAGTACACCTCTTCTTCCTTCCGCAAGTGTGCGTCGAGAAGCGCATAGATACCGTAGAGCACGGTCGGCGAAGAGGCTCGGTGAGGCGCTCCGTCATCGGGTACAGCGTCACCCGCAGGCGCGCTGGAGGTATCCGCGGGCACACCGATCAGCCTTTCGGATTTCCCGGGGTCCGTACTTGCCCGCAAGGTTGATCGGCGGCGATTCGGATGCGTGTGCGAGCGCGAGGAGCGACGATCCGGTCATGAGCGGCGCCGCGACAGTTCTGCAGCCGCCCGGCATCGGAAGCGACGCCGCTTCCGCCCCTTCGCTGGTCGCGATCATCGGCTCGGAGCAACAGGCGAACGTCGACCTCACGAATGCGTGGCGGGCCAGTGGTCTCCCCTCGATCCTCCTCCCCGCCCGTGAGGCGACGATGCTGCTCGGCCCGGGCGACACTGCTCTCGCGCGCCTCGACGTGCTACCGACGCTCGACGGGATCGAGGACGGGATGGACGACCTGGACGAAGTCGCGTTCCGAGGCGCCCGTCTCCTGAACAGCCGACACGCGCTCGAGTGCTCGCACGACAAGCTACACACCGCCGCCTGCCTCGTCACGGCCCGCCTGCCGCACCCGAAGACGGTGCACCTCCCGCGTGCGGGCGCGCCGCTCGGGTTGCGGCCTCCCTTCGTCCTCAAGCCACGTCACGGAAGCTGGGGCTTCGACGTCTTCCTCTGCGAGACCGAGAGCGCGGCTGCCGTCGTGCTCGACGAGATTCGCGACCGCCCGTGGTTCACTCGCCACGGTGCGATCCTCCAGGAGGTCGCCCCGCTCACGGGGCGCGACCTGAGGATCCTCGTCGCGAACGGCCGCTGCGTCGGCGCGATCGAGCGAGTCGCCGCCTCCGGCGAGTGGCGGACGAACGTGGCGCTCGGCGGGTCGAGAGCGCCGGTGAGGCCCGCGCCGGAAGCGACCCGCCTGGCGATCGCAGCGGCGGCGGCGATCGGCGCCGACTTCGTCGGGGTCGACCTGCTGCGGGTAGACGGGGGCTACGTCGTGCTCGAGCTCAACGGCGCGGTCGAGTTCGACAACGTCTACGACATCGACGGGAACGACGTCTACCTGCAGGTCGCGGACGCCCTCGGCCTGAACGTGCCCAGCGCGGTGACGGTCTGATGGGAGGTCAAACGACACTGTTCTCGACCGACCCGGCCTTCGAGACGAAGACCTACGAGCTCTCGACCGACGCGCTCTGGGAGCGCGTCTTCACGGTCTCTCCCCTCGTCCTCATCGGCTCGAAGGACACCGACGGGACGTACGACCTGGCGCCGAAACACATGGCGATGCCGCTCGGCTGGCGGGATCGCTACTGCTTCGTCTGCACGCCGCGCCACCGGACGTATCGCAACATCGAGCGGCATGGATTCTTCACGGTCAGCTTCCCACGCTACTTCCAGATCGTCCAGGCGAGCCTCGCCGCCACCCGGCGAGAGCCGGACGGGACGAAGCCAACACTCGCGGCCCTGCCGACATTTCCCGCGCTGAAGGTCGACGGAGTGCTCGTGCACGGCTGCTACCTGTTCCTCGAGTGCGAGCTCGAGCGGTTCGTCGACCTAGACGACGCCTCGCTCGTGATCGGCCGCATCGTCGCGGCATCGGCCGTCGAGGACGCTATTCGAGACCCCGACCACGACGACGCGGAGCTCCTGCACCGCCTGACCCCGCTTGCGTACCTGAGCCCATCCCGTTTCGCAGCGGTCGACGACACTCAGTCGTTTCCCTTCCCCGCGTCGTTCAGCCGGTGATGGCCGAGGCTGCGGGCCGGCAGGTGCTGGCGTGGCTTCGCGCACGCGAGCAGGAGATGACCGAGCTTCTCGCTCAGCTCGTCCTCGCCGAGTCGCCCTCGCTCGTTCCGGGCTCCGAAAAAGCCGGGCTCAGCATCCTCACCCGCGAGCTGGAGGAGGCCGGGCTCCTCACGCGGCGTCTCCGAGGCGACGAGACCGGCGCGCACCTGTTTGCGCGGCCACGGGACCGCCGCAGGCACTCCGGATATCAGCTCGTGCTCGGCCACGTCGACACGGTTTGGCCGCTCGGCAGCGTTCGCTCGATGTCGCCGCGCCGCGACAACGGCCGCTTCTTCGGCCCAGGCGCCTATGACATGAAGGGCGGTCTCGTCCAGCTCGTCTTCGCGCTCCGCGCTCTGCACGAGCTGGTGCTGCGGCCCCGCCTCGCACCGGTCGTCCTCGTCAACTCGGACGAGGAGATCGGAAGCCTCGACTCGAGACGGCACATCCGCCGCATTGCCCGGAGCGCGGCCCGTGCCTTCGTGCTCGAACCACCCGCGGCGCCGGCGGGCTCGCTGAAGACGAGCCGCAAGGGAGTCGAGCGTTTCGAAATCGTCGTCAAGGGCCGCGCCGCGCATGCGGGCTCGAGACCCGAGGAAGGTGTCAGCGCCATCCTCGAGCTCTCGCACCAGGTGCAGCGGCTGTTCGCCCTCAGCGACCCCGAGCACGGCGTGACCGTCAACGTCGGCACGATCGACGGCGGGCTCCGGGCGAACGTGGTCGCTCCCGAGGCGACCGCCCTCGTTGACGTTCGCACGCCCACCGAGGCGAGCGCCCGCGCCGTCGCGCGTGCGATCCAGTCGCTCGAGCCTGCGCGGCCGGGAACGACGATCACGGTCCGGCGAGATGCGCGCCGGCCGCCGATGCGCGCAACCGGGCGCAACCGAGCCTTGCTCCACCGAGCACGCAGACTCGGCCAAGAGCTCGACATCAGGATCGACGAGGCGCCGCTCGTCGGAGGCGCCTCCGATGCGAACCTGACAAGCGGGCTGACCGCGACCCTCGACGGGCTCGGAGCGGTCGGTGACGGAGCGCACGCGCCCGACGAGTACGTCGTCGTCTCGGCCCTTCCCGAGCGGGCTGCCCTGCTCGCGCTCCTCCTCCTCGAGGATCCGTAATTTCCCGACCGCCGAATCGCGGCCCTCGCCGATGGCGTGAGCGCTCCCCTCAGCGACGCTGTCCAGAGAACCACAAGGGGGTGCGAAATGACACTGGAGCTCACCAAGCCAAAGTCGCCGGCGGTCGTCCGGGCAGTCGTCCGACCGGACCGTCACCTGCCGACTCGTCGTCGGCGCCATTGGTTCTGGCTCCTCGCCGGCTTTCCGTTTGCCTTCGCCGTTCCGTTCCTGTTCGCCGACACGCTCGACCTCAACCGGGACGTGTTCTACGGCCTCTATGCGCTCGCGGTCGCCGGGTTCGTCGCGGCCTGGGCTCGAGACACCCGGCTCACCCGGCAGGACCTCTGGCGTAACTGGCGCTGGGGTCTCGCGCTCGGCGCTCTCGGCGCTGTTGTGATGAGCCTCGTCGTCTTTCGCACGGAAGACGCGACCGACCGTCCCGGAGGGCTCGAGCTCATTGCCGCGATCCTCTGGCGCGGGGTCGTCTACGGTGCGACCGACGGCGTGCTGCTCTCGGTCTTCCCGATCCTCGCCGTCTTCGGCGCCTTCGCCGGCACGCGGCTCAGGCAGAGGCTCCCGGGGAAGTTGGCCATCGGAACGATCGCGATGGTGATGTCGATCGGGATCACGGCCGTGTATCACCTCGGATACTCGGACTTCCGCTCCGAGAAGGTCCGCAAGCCGGTTGTCGGCGACGTGGTCTGGAGCGCACCGACGCTCGTCACGCTGAGCCCGTTGGGAGCGCCGATCGCCCACATCGGCCTCCACACGAGCGCAGTCGTGCACAGCTCCGAAACCGACACGTTCCTGCCTCCGCACTGAATCCGTAATTTCCCGACCACCGAATGGCGGCCCTCGCCGATGCCAGGCACGGTCGCGCGGGTCAACCTCCACGGAGACACAACGAAAAGGGGGCCTTGCAATGGCAGTCCACGTCGAAGCACGACCGAGACCAGCGCCGCCTGCTGAACCGACGTTGCGTGAGCAGATCGTCGAGGCCCGCGGCGTCATCAAGACGTACGACACGGGGAAGGTCGAGGTCCACGCGCTCCGCGGCATCACCTTTGGCGTCGGTCGGGGCGAGATGGTCGCCATCATGGGTCCGAGCGGCTCCGGCAAGACGACGCTGCTCAACTGCCTGTCCGGTCTCGACTCGATCAACGACGGCGACGTCTTGATCGAAGGCGTGTCGCTCGCGGCGATGTCCGATCGCAAGCGGACCGATTATCGAGCCCGCCGGATGGGGTTCGTCTTCCAGTTCTACAACCTGATGCCGGTGCTGAGCTCCGTCGAGAACGTCGAGCTCCCGCTGCTCGTCTCCGGTATCTCGCCGAAGGAGGCCCGCCGCAAGGCGCTCGACGCGCTCGAGCTCGTCGGCCTACGCGACTGGGCCGAGCATGTCCCGGACGAGCTCTCGGGCGGACAGCGCCAGCGCGTGACGATCGCGCGCGCGCTCGTCAACAACCCCGCGATCGTCTGGGCCGACGAGCCGACCGGCGACCTCGACAGCGAGAACGCCGACGAGATCGTCGCCCTGATGAGAGAACTGAACAAGGAGCACGACCTGACCTTCCTGATCGTCACGCACGACATCGGCGTCGGCCGCAAGACCGACCGGATCGTGCGGATGGTCGACGGCCAGATCGTGAGCGAAGAGAACTTGGAGGTGACGTGACGATGGTCGCGCGCGCGACAATGGCTGATATCGACACGGTCCGGATGAGCCTCGACCAGGCAATCGAGCTCTTCCGCGAGTCCGTGCTCCCCGCATTGCACGAGCAGCCGGGGTACAGGGGCGTCTACGTCCTCCAGTCGCCGGAGGGACAGGCACTTGTCCTGACGTTCTGGGAGAACAGGGAGGCGGCGGAAGCCGGCGTAGCGGGAACCCGCAACTTCTACGCCGAGCAGGTCGAGAAGTTCGTGACGCTGTACAAGGCGCCGCCCGGGCGCGAGGTGTACGACGTGATGCTGGCCGAAGACCCGGCGGCTGTCACCGTCGGTTAGGAGGCGGTCATGAACGAGCTCTTCGGCATACCGATGGACGACCTGGTGATGATTCTTGCGATCATGCTCGCGGTGATCGGCGGCGCGCTCGGGCTGCTCGCGCTTCGCCACCGCGTCCTGTTGAAGCTCGGCGTCCGAAATGTCGGTCGACGTCGAGCGCGCTCCGCGCTGATCGTCGTCGGCCTCATGCTCGGAACGACGATCATCGCCGCCGCCCTGGCGACCGGCGACACAATGAGTCACACGATCCGCTCGACCGCGGTCCGCGCTCTCGGGGAGACCGACGAGGTCGTCGCCGCGCAGGGGGCGATGGACGACGTCTCCGGCGAGCTCGGGCAGGCTTCGGGCACGCGCTACTTCCCACACGAGACCGCCGACCGAGTGCGTGAGATCCTTGCCGGATCGAATCTCGCCGACGGCGTCGCAGGCGCGATCCGGAAAGACGTGGCTGTGCAGGCGCCCGTGCAGCGGCAGACCGAGCCGAGCGTTTCGTTCTTCGCGCTCGATGCCGCTCGCATGAAGGGGTTCGGCTCGATCAAGGACGTCGAAGGCGGTGAGGTGACCCTCGCCGACCTCCGCTCCGGCGAGGTCTATCTGACCGAGAAGGGCGCCGACCGCCTCGATGCGCGGGCCGGCGATCCTCTGCTCGTGTACCTCACGGCGAAGCCTGTCGAGATGACCATCCGGTCGATCGTCCGGTTCGACGGCGCCGGCACGGCGGACTCTGGCATCCTGCTGCCCCTCTCCGAGGCCCAGCGCCTCTTGGACAAGCCCGGCAAGATCGAGGGCGTCCTCATCTCGAACCGAGGGCACGGCGACGATGCCGTGGCTCTCACCGACCGAGTGATCGAGACGCTGAAGCCGACCGTTGAACCGGTGGGCCTGGAGACCGCCCCCGCGAAGCGGGATGCGCTCGACCTGGCCGACGAGATGGGCAACGCCTTCATGGCCCTCTTCACGACCTTCGGCACGTTCTCGATCGCCGCCGGCATCCTGCTGATCTTCCTGATCTTCGTCATGCTCGCAGCCGAGCGGCGCGGCGAGCTCGGGATCGCCCGAGCAGTCGGCACGCGCCGCGGTCACCTCGTTCAGATGTTCACGTTCGAGGGCGCCGCCTACGACGTGATCGCCGCCGCAGTCGGCGCGCTGCTCGGTGCCGCGATCGCCTACGGCATGGTGATCCTGATGGCGACCGCGCTCGGCGCCGAGGACGAGGACGCAGGCCTTCAGGTCGAGTACTTCGTCAGTGCGAAGAGCTTGTTCGTCGCGTTCGCGATCGGTGGATTGCTCACCCTTCTCGTCGTCGCCTTCTCCGCGTGGCGCGTGAGTGTGATGACGATCTCGACAGCGATCCGGAACCTGCCCGAGCCCGCCCTTCCGCGTCGCCGGCGACGGCTCGTGCTCGGTCTCGTGACGATCGGGCTCGGCGTGCTCCTGACGATGAGCGGCGCCGCAGGCGAGTCCGCGACGCCACTGATGCTGGGTGTCTCCCTCGTCTTCGTCGGACTCGTGCCGCTGTTGCGACTCGCCCGGGTCCCCGAGCGGGCCGCGTACACGAGCTGCGGTCTTGCGATCGCGGTCGCGATGCTGCTCCCGTGGGACTACTGGGAGTCCGTCTTCGGGCAGATGTCCATGGACTTCTCGACATGGATCGTTTCCGGGCTGATGACGGTGATCGGCGCGGTCTGGGTGATGGTCTACAACGCTGATCTCATCCTCCGAGCCGTGAGCTTCGTCCTCTCGAGGTTCGGGAGGCTCGCGCCCGTCACGCGGATGGCGATCACCTATCCGCTCCGCGCGCGCTTCCGGACCGGCGCGACGCTGGCGATGTTCACGCTCGTCGTCTTCACGCTGGTCACCGGGACGGCGATGCCGAGCTCGTTCGACAAGGCATGGGGGACGGCCGACGAGTTCGGGGGCGGCTTCGACGTTCGCGCAGGCACGTCGGCGACAGCACCGATCCACGATCTCGGCCTTGCGATCCGGCAGGCACCGGGCATCGACGAGGCGGAGATCAACGCCGTCGGCAGCCAGGCCGTGCTCTCGGTGAGGGCCCGGCAGGATGGCACGGGCCGTCCACCGGAGAGCTACGTCGCGCGCGGCCTCGATCGCGCATTCCTGGAGAACACGACCTTCGGGCTCGGTGCGATGGCCCGCGGCTACGACTCCGCGCACGAGGTCTGGACTGCGCTCGCGAACCGGCCCGGGCTCGCCGTCGTCGACGCCACGGTCGCGCCGCGTCGCGACAACTGGGGCTTCGCAGTCAGGCCCGACTTCCAGCTCTCAGGGTTCTTCCTGGAAGAAGGCGCGTTCGATCCGATTCCGATCACGGTCCGCGATCCGCAGACCAACCGGGACCTCCGCCTGACGGTGATCGGGATCCTCAAGGACGCCGCACCGCTGGAGATGGTCGGAATCTCGAGCTCACAGACGACGTTCGAGAGTGCCTTCCCGGGCCGCTTCGATCCGACGATCCACTATTTCGACCTCAACCCCGGAATCGACCCCGGTGACATGGCGAAGAGGCTCGAGTCCGCGTTCCTGGCGAACGGAATGCAGGCCGAGTCGATCCCGGAGGTCGTCGACGACACGCTCGCCGCGAACCGAACACTCAACCGGCTGATCCAGGGATTCATGGGGCTCGGCCTCATCGTCGGGGTCGCCGCGCTCGGTGTGATCAGCGCACGGGCGGTGGTCGAGCGGCGCCAGCAGATCGGCGTCTTGCGCGCGATCGGTTTCCGCCGCGGCATGGTGCAGGCCGTCTTCCTGATCGAGTCCTCGTTCATCGCGCTGACCTCGATCGTGGTCGGCACGCTGCTCGGACTGGTGCTCGCGGAGAACATCGTCCGCGACACGCAGAAGCAGCCCAGCTGGGAGAACCTGACCCTCGTCGTCCCGTGGGGGACCTTCGCAGTGATCTTCCTGGTCGTGTTCATCGTCTCCCTGGCCGCGACGCTCGCGCCGGCGCTGCGCGCCTCGCGGATCCGGCCGGCCGAAGCGCTCCGATACCAGTGACCGGACTTGCCGTCCCGATCGAGCAGGCTCTTCCCGTCGCGCTCGAGCGCCGGTTCGAAGCCGTGGTCTTCGACTGGGACGGCACGGCCGTGCCCGATCGCCGGTCCGACGCGACCAGGCTCAGGGAGCTCGTCGAGGAGCTGTGCGGTCGGGGCCTCGAGCTCGCCGTCATCACGGGAACCCATGTCGGAAACGTGGACGGACAGCTCGGTGCACGGCCGGACGGCCCCGGCCGGCTCCACCTGTGCGTCAATCGCGGCTCGGAGGTGTTCCGCGCGGACACGAACGGCGTCCGGCTGATCGAGCGGAGAGAGGCGACCGCCGCCGAGAACACGGCTCTCGACTCGGCTGCGGAGGCCACGGTGGCGGCCCTCGCCGCGCGCGGCCTCGAAGCCGAGATCGTCTCCGAGCGCCTCAACCGGCGAAAGATCGATCTCATCCCCGAGCCGGAGTGGCTGGACCCACCGAAGGCGAAGATCGGCGAGCTGCTCGCCGCAGTCGAGAGCCGACTGCAGGCGGCCGGGCTCGACGGCCTCCAGGAGGCGGTCGTGCTCGCTCAGCAGACTGCGCGCGCGGCGGGCCTCGCCGAGGCTCGAGTGACGAGTGACGCGAAGCACGTCGAGATCGGGCTCACGGACAAGGCCGACGCGGCCCGCTGGGTCTTCGCCGACCTTCGCCGGCGGGGCATCGGCGCCGGGTTGGTGCTGATCGGGGGCGACGAGTTCGGTCCGCTGGGAGGGCTTCCCGGAAGCGATTCCCTCTTGCTCGTCCCGGAGGCCGAGAGGGCGACGGCGGTCTCGGTCGGCGCCGAGCCCACGGGGGTCCCCGCGGACGTGATCGCCCTCGGCGGCGGCCCGGACGCGTTCGTCGAGATCCTCGAGGACCAGCTCGAGCGAAGGCGGCGCGGCGACGTTCCCGAGGTGGACGCCGATCCTGATTGGACGGTGACGGTCGAGGGCCTGGATCCCCAACTCGCCCGTGTCCACGAGTCCTGGCTCACGCTCGCGGACGGCCGCATCGGCGTTCGCGCGACGCCTGCCCTACCTCACCCGGGCAGCGACCATGCGATCTTCGTCGCCGGCGACTATGCGGGTCAAGGTCCGGAGACGACGCTCAGATCCTTCGACACCTGGCCGGACCTGCCCGGCGAGCTGCCCGTCGACCCGCTCCTGCGGCGCCGCCTCGATCTCCGCTCCGGCCTGCTTCGTGAGGATCTGGCCCTCCCCGACGGCCCTCTGGCCGTGCTCCAGTTCGCATCGCTCGGTCGCCCCGGCACGCTTGGCCTCCGTGCGCGCGGCCCGAGCTCGCTGTTGCCGGGCGGCCGGCTCGATCGGTTCGCGGTGTACGGCGGAGAGCAGAGCGAGCATGAGGCCCAGCTCGCCGCTGCGGAGGACACGGGCTTCGAGAGGATCTTCTCGGAACACCGCGAGGCCTGGGCGCGGCGTTGGGCGGAGGCCGACATCGTCATCGAGGGCGACCCGGACCTGCAACGGGCGGTCCGCTTCACCCTCTTCCACCTGATGGCCTCCGTCGCCGACGAGGGTGAGGCCGCAGTGGGTGCGCGCGGCCTCTCCGGCCCAGCGTACCGCGGCCACGTCTTCTGGGACAGCGACGTGTTCGTCCTGCCGTTCCTCGCCGCCACGCATCCCGCTGCTGCTCGCGCGATGCTCGAGTACCGGGTGAGGCGCCTGCCGGCCGCCATCGAGACGGCGCGCGGGCTCGGCCGGCGGGGTTCCCGCTTTCCGTGGGAGTCTGCCGCCGAGGGAGTCGACGTCACGCCTCCCGCCGCGCGCGACCGTGCGGGCCGGCTCGTCCGGATCCGCACCGGGGAGCTCGAAGAGCACATCGTCGCCGACGTCGCGTGGGCGGCCTCGTGCTATCTGGACTGGTCGGGTGACGACTCGTTTGCAGCCGGCCCGGGCCGTGAGCTCATCGTCGAGACGGCTCGCTACTGGGCCTCGCGCATCCGGGTCGACCGCGACGGCGACGGGCACATCTACGGCGTAATCGGACCGGACGAGTACCACGAACCGGTCGACGACAACGCGTTCACGAACGTCATGGCCCGCTGGAACCTTCGACGTGCGGCTAGGCTCGGCGGCGTTGAGCCGGACGAACGGGCAACCTGGCTGCGCCTGGCCGACTGCCTCGTCGACGGCTACGACGCCGAGACGGGGATCTACGAGCAGTTCGCGGGCTTCTTCGACCTGGAGCCGCTCCGTATCGCCGACCTCGCACCGCGACGGCCGATCTCCGCCGACCTGCTGCTCGGGCCTGAGCGCGTCGACGGGGCGCAGGTCGTGAAGCAGGCCGACGTGCTGATGCTCCACCACCTCGTCCCGGACGAGGTGGTCCCCGGCTCGCTCAAACCGAACATTCAGTTCTACGAACCCCGGACCGCGCACGGCAGTTCGCTCTCGCCGGCGATTCACGCCGCGCTCTTCGCGCGCGCAGGCCTCCTGCCGGAGGCGGTGGCGGCGCTGCACCTCGCGGCGCGAATCGACCTCGACGACCTCACGGGCACGACCGCAGGTGGGCTGCACCTCGCGACCATGGGCGGCGTCTGGCAGGCGCTCGCCTTCGGGTTCGCGGGAGTCCGCCCGCGAGGAGACGCGCTCGAGGTGGATCCCCGGTTGCCCCAAGAGTGGCAGGCTCTCGAGCTCAAGCTTTCGTTCCGTGGGAGCCCGCTCCGTCTACGGATCGAGCACGACGGCGTGACCGTGGACGCCGACCCGTGGATTCCCATCGACATCCGCGGTCGCAGAAAGGGGGTCCCGAAATGAGCAAGGTGATCGCAGCTCTCGACAACAGCCTCGCGGCCAGACCAGTCGTGGCGGCCGCAACGGCGCTGGCACAGCTCCTCGGAGCGGAGGTCGAAGCGCTGCACGTCGGCGAGAACGGCAACGGTGTCGCCGCCAACGCAGCCGCCGCGGCCGGCCTGGAGCTCTCCACGTGTGGAGGCCCAGCTGTGGCGCGCCTCGTCGAGGCCGGCTCGTCAGAAGACGTCGTGGCCATGGTCGTCGGCTCACGCGGAATGCCGGGCCGGGCCCGCCCGGTCGGGGCAACGGCGCTCGAGGTGCTCGCCGCTCTTCCGAAGCCGCTGCTCGTCGTCCAACCCGAGACCACTCCGAGACCGCTTCGCAGGCTCCTCGTCCCACTCGAAGGAACCCTCCCGACGTCGGCCGCGCCGGAGGCGATCCTCGAGGTCGCGGACGGCTTCGAGCTCGACGTCGTCGTCCTTCACGTGCACGACGAAGCCTCGATCCCTCTCTTCAACGACCAGCGTCAGCACGAGACGCGAGAGTGGGCCCGCGAGTTCGTCGCCCGGTACTGTCCCTGGGGGGTGGCTGACGTACAGCTCGAAACCCGCGTCGGCCGGCGCGACGAGGAGATCCTCCGTGCCGCGGATGAGTTCGACGCCGACCTGATCGCACTCGGCTGGGCACAGGAGCTCGCGCCGGGCCGAGCGCCGGTCGTCCGTGCCGTCCTGGAGCGAGGGCACGTCCCGGTCCTGCTGGTCCCCGTCAGCACCGACGCCGCAATGGCGACGTCCGTCCCGAAGGAGGAGTCATGGAGCAGCTGGCCATCGTTGCGCGTCTGAAGAGCGGTGCAGAGTCGCGCGCCGCGGAGCTGATCGTCAAGGGCCCGCCTTTCGAGCCCGAGGCGACCGGGCTCGATCGCCACGCGGTCTATCTCTCCGCCGGGGAGGTCGTCTTCGTCTTCGAGGGCCGAGAGGTGGAGTGGATCGTCGAGCAGCTCGTGGACGACCCGATGCAGTGGCTCGCCGCCGACGCGCTCGAGGAATGGCGGCCGCTCGTGGAAGGAGACCCGAGGATCGCTCGCCCGGCGTACGCATGGACGCGTGAGCCGGTAACCGCAGGCGGGTAGGCTCGTGAGCGTGGAGACCGTCGGCGGCATCGCCACCGAGCGCGGGCCCTTGGCGGCCGACGAGCTCCGGCTGCTCGACTCGTACTGGCGCGCGGCGAACTACCTCTCCGTGGGGCAGATCTACCTGCTCGACAACCCGCTCCTCCGCAAGCCGCTCGAGCCGAGCGACGTCAAGCCTCGCCTGCTCGGACACTTCGGTACCACGCCGGGCCTCAACCTCGTCTACGCGCATCTCAACCGCGCGATCCGCGCCCGCGACCTGGACGTGCTCTACGTCACGGGCCCGGGCCACGGCGGCCCCGGCCTCGTCGCCAACGCGTACCTGGAAGGCACCTACAGCGAGGTGTATCCGCATGTCGGGCTGGACGAGGACGGCCTCCGCGAGCTCTTCCGCCAGTTCTCGTTCCCCGGCGGGATCCCGAGTCACGTCGCCCCGGAGACGCCAGGATCGATCCACGAAGGCGGCGAGCTCGGCTACTCGCTCGCTCATGCCTACGGCGCCGCGTTCGACAACCCCGACCTCCTCGTCGCGTGCGTCGTCGGCGACGGCGAGGCCGAAACGGGGCCGTTGGCCGCGAGCTGGCACTCGAACAAGTTTCTGAGCCCGAGGACCGATGGAGCCGTGCTCCCGATCCTGCACCTGAACGGTTACAAGATCGCGAACCCGACGGTGCTCGCCCGCATTCCCGAGCGTGAGCTGATCGCCCTCTTCGAGGGCTACGGCCACCGCCCGATCCTCGTCACGGGCGGGTTCGACGGCGAGGAGCCCGCTGCGGTCCATCAGCGATTCGCAGCCGCGCTCGACGAGGCACTCGACGAGATCACGGAGATTCAGCGCCGGGCTCGGAGCGACACGGAGGAACCGGTCCGGCCGAGCTGGCCGATGATCATCCTGCGCACGCCGAAGGGCTGGACGGGCCCGAAGGAGGTCGACGGCCTGCCGGTCGAGGGAACGTGGCGCTCGCACCAGGTGCCGATGACGGACGTCCGCGAGAGCCCGGAGCACCTACACGTGCTCGAGGAGTGGCTGCGGAGCTACCGGCCCGAGGAGCTCTTCGACGACCAGGGCCGTCTTGCTCAGGAGCTGGCAGGCCTGGCGCCAAGCGGCGAGCGGCGGATGAGCGCGAGCCCGCACGCGAACGGCGGCGTACTGCTGCGCGAGCTCGTCCTGCCGGACTTCCGCGAGTACGCGGTCGAGGTCGAGAGCCCGGGCACCACCTCGAGCGAGGCGACGAGGGTGCTCGGCGCGTTCCTGCGGGACGTCATCGAGCGCAACCCGGACAACTTCCGGCTCTTCGGCCCCGACGAGACCGCCTCCAACCGCCTGGGCGACGTCTTCCAGGTCACCAGCCGCGCGTGGTGCGCCGAAGGCGCCCCGACCGACGAGGGACTGGCGCCCGAAGGGCGCGTGCTGGAGGTCCTCTCGGAGCACCTCTGCCAGGGCTGGCTCGAGGGCTACCTCCTGACGGGCCGCCACGGCCTCTTCAACTGCTACGAGGCCTTCATCCACATCGTCGACTCGATGTTCAACCAGCACGCGAAGTGGCTCAAGGTGACGCGGCAGATCCCGTGGCGCCGGCCGATCGCGTCGCTCAACTACCTGCTCAGCTCCCACGTCTGGCGTCAGGACCACAACGGCTTCTCGCACCAGGATCCGGGCTTCATCGACCACGTCGTCAACAAGAAGGCCGAGGTGATCCGGGTCTACCTGCCGCCCGACGCGAACACGCTCCTCTCGGTGGCCGACCACTGCCTTCGGAGCCGCGACTACGTGAACGTAATCGTCGCCGGCAAGCAGCCGGCGCTGGACTACCTGTCGATGGACGACGCGATCATCCACTGCACGAGGGGCCTCGGCACGTGGGACTGGGCGTCGAGCGACGAGGGAGGCGAGCCCGACGTCGTGCTCGGTTGCGCCGGTGACGTGCCGACCCTGGAAACGCTGGCGGCCGCGGCGATCCTGCGCGAACAGCTGCCGGACCTGAAGGTGCGCGTCGTGAACGTCGTCGATCTCATGCGGCTCCAGCCGGAAAGCGAGCATCCGCACGGGCTTTCCGATACCGAGTTCGACTCGCTCTTCACGAAAGATCGTCCGATCGTCTTCGCCTATCACGGCTACCCCTGGCTCATCCACCGGCTCACGTACCGACGGGCGAACCACGACAACCTCCACGTCCGCGGCTACAAGGAGGAGGGCACGACGACGACCCCCTTCGACATGGTCATGCTCAACGACCTCGATCGCTTCCACCTGGTGATCGACGTCATCGACCGAGTGCCGGGCCTTTCGGCGAAAGCGGCCGGACTGAGGCAGGACATGGTCGAGGAGCGGTTGCGTTCCAGGGCCTACACGCGCGAGCACGGCGAAGACGAGCCTGCAGTCCGAGACTGGACCTGGCCCTCCCGAATCGGCTAGCCGAGGCGTGCGCCCACGAGCTCGGCGACCTCGGCCGGTGCAGCCGAGACGAGGTCGTGCACCTCGCCGGGCAGCGTCACCACCTCCAGCTGCGGAACGTTTGCCCGGAAGCGCTCGATCCCGGCGACGCTCACAGGTCCGAGGCCCTCGGCGGGCGTGACGAGCAAGACGGGAATGCCGGACGCGGCGAGAAGGTCGTGCCAGCCGGCGGTCGGCTCCACGCAGTTGCCGTGGCTGATCGCGCCCACGACCTCGGGCCCGGCGATCGGGACGATCAAACCACCTTGCTCGCGCATCGCCGCGCGATGCGCCTCCTGAAGCTCGGGCGTCCAGCGGCCGAGCGCCTTACGTTCGGCCTCGAAGTACGCCTCCCAGCTCGGGTACCGCTCGCCCTCGGCGCGTTTCCGGGCTGCGTCGATCCGCACCTCCAGGCCCTGGCCGATGTCGAAGCCAGGCAGGTCGGAGAAGTCCCAGTAACCGCCGTCGACGAGGACCAGCCCCGACGTCCGCTCAGCGTGGCGCGCTCCGAACGCGACCGCGACCTCGGCTCCCCACGAGAACCCAACGAAAAGCCCTTCCTCCACACCGAGCGTCGATAGGAGATCGGCGGCGGTCGACGCGAGACTCGTCGGCCGGTAGCCGTCGGACGAGACGGGCTGCGAGCGCCCATGACCCGGCGGGTCAGGCGCAATCACACGGGCCCCGAACCGCTCGACGACGACGGGTGCGAGCTCGTTGGCATGCAGCCCGGTGCCGCCGAGACCGTCCCAGTAGAGGACGACCGGCGCGCCGGCGTCACCCCACTCGTAGACGAAGAGCGCGCCGCTCCGCGTCTTGGTGAGGAAGGACCTCATGTGCCCGCCTCGCGTATGCCGTCAGTATCCGGCCTCGGGACCTCATGAGCACCATCCTCGTCGTCAACGCGGGCTCGACGAGCCTGAAGCGCCACCTCGTCGAAGGTGACGAGTCACGTGCGGTAGAGGGCTACGAGCCAGCGGAGGCCGTCGGTCACCGCGTCGTGCACGGTGGAGATCGCTTCCTCGAGCCGACCCTGATCGACGACGACGTCGTCACCGCCATCGATGCCCTGTCCCCACTTGCGCCGTTGCACAACGTCCCGGCGCTCGCGGCGATCAGCGAAGCGAGAGCGGTCCTCCCGGACGTCCCCCACGTCGCCGTCTTCGACACCGCCTTTCACGCCTCGACTCCGGAGGAAGCGTCGACCTACGCCGTGCCGCGCAGGTGGCGAGAGGACTGGGGCGTTCGCCGCTACGGGTTCCACGGACTCGCAGTCGAATGGGTCGCTTCGCAGGTGCGTGTCGCACGGCTCGTCGTGTGCCACCTGGGCGGAGGCGGCTCGGTGACCGCCGTCCGCGAC
>DASTYD010000073.1:0-13885 GCA_035765175.1 Gaiellaceae bacterium | reverse complement strand
CGCAGGTGGCGAGAGGACTGGGGCGTTCGCCGCTACGGGTTCCACGGACTCGCAGTCGAATGGGTCGCTTCGCAGGTGCGTGTCGCACGGCTCGTCGTGTGCCACCTGGGCGGAGGCGGCTCGGTGACCGCCGTCCGCGACGGCAAGTCGATCGACACGACGATGGGCTTCAGCCCGCTCGAGGGGATCCCGATGGCGACGCGCTCGGGCTCGGTCGACCCGGCGGTCGCCTTCTATCTCGTGCGCGAGCACGGTCTCTCGCTCGAAGACGTCGACCGAGCGCTCGAGCACGAGTCCGGACTGGCTGCGCTCGGTGGGCTCGACGACCCACTCGGGTTCGCCCTCTACACCTACCGGGTCGCAGCGGCCGTGTCCCAGATGGCGATGGCGCTCGGCGGGCTCGGCGTCCTCGCTTTCTCGGGTGGAATCGGCGAGAACCGCGCGGATGTCCGTGAAGCAGTTGCCGGGCGACTGCGTTTCCTCGGGAACTTCGCCCTCGAGGTCGTTCCCGCGCGCGAGGAGCTCGTCATCGCGCAGGCCGTGCGGACGCTGACCGGCAGCTGAGCCGCTACGGCTTTCTCCCTAGCTCTGCGGCGTCGTCGCCGCGTTCGGCATGCGGAGCGAGCGGCGGAACACGCTGCGAGGCTCTGAACGGGCTGCGGGAAAACCACAGCGACTCTGCGGAATCCCCAAGACGCGGTCGGGCGCAGCTCGCCGTAGCTTGAGCCCAGGCTCAAGAAGGAGATCGAATGGCTTCCCCAACCGTCTCACCACCACGACCAGGCAGCTCGAACGGGGCGGCTGACACGCCGCCGCGCGCACGCATTCAGTCGAACGGAGCGATCCCCCACAGGGAATCGGACTCGTTCGCCCTGCTCGCAGTGGTGTCCGTGATGCTCGGAATCCTCGTCGCCGTCCTCGGGATCTTCGCGGTCACGATGTGGTTCGACGCTCGGGGCGCGAAGGACGCCGCCGAGCGTGCCGCGGCCAAGGCCGCCCCGGCCGGGGATGCTTCGAGCATGCCGGGCATGGACGACTCGAGCGCGGCCGGGAGCCTGGCGAGCTACGCAGGTGCGGCACCGCGAAACGCAGACGCGATCGCCAAGGCTCACAAGCCGTTCAGCGCCGCGATGCCACCCATCCCGAAGGGTGTCGCCAACGTCAACCTCGTGCTCAAGGACGTCACCGTCCAGATCGCTCCCGGCGTGAAGTACTCGGCATGGGCGTGGGCAGGCGGCGCCCCCGGCCCCGTGATCCACGTGCGGCAGGGCCAGCTCGTGAAGATCACGCTGACGAACGACGGCGCCATCCCGCATTCCGTGGACTTCCATGCGGCCCGCGTCGCACCCGACAAGGCGTTCCGCGACGTGGCTCCCGGCGAGTCGGTGAGCTACACGTTCCGGGCCAACGACGCCGGGGTCTTCATGTACCACTGCGGCACCAAGCCGGTGCTGGCGCACATCGCGAACGGCATGTACGGGGCGATCGTCGTCGAGCCCAAGGCAGGCGTCCTGCCGAAGGCGGACAAGGACTACGTGCTCGTCGCGAGCGAGTGGTATCTCAACTCGGACGGCCTGACGAAGCCGGCGCAGTACAACCAGGACAAGGCCCGCGCGAGGCAGCCCGACTGGATGACGTTCAACGGCTACGCGGGTCAGTACGTCACGCATCCGCTGACCGCGAAGCCGGGTGAGCTCGTCCGCTTCTGGGTCGTCGATGCGGGCCCGTCGCTCGACACCGACTTCCACATCGTCGGGACGGTCTTCAACGCGGCCTACCCGTTCTCCGACATGAACCCGAAGCACGCGCTGAACAGCGTGCAGACCGTGACCGTGCCGGCCGGCGGTGGAGGCGTCTTCGACGTCAAGATCGACAAGCCCGGTCTCTACCCGTTCGTCTCGCACGCCTTCGCGGCGGTCGACACGGGGCAGGTCGGACTGCTCAAGGTCGGCCAGGTCGGGGGAACGATGTCGCACTGAGATCAGGGCGCGGCGAGCCCTATCCTTCCCCTCCTTGCCGCGCACTCTGACCGAGCGGGAGCTGAACCGCGCGTTGCTTGCGCGGCAGCTCCTGCTCGAACGTGTGAGGGCGCCGCTTCCGCGGGTGCTCGAGCGGATGGGCGGGCTCCAGGCGCAGTACGCGCCCTCGATGTACATCGGGCTCTGGTCGCGGGTCGAGGGGCTCGAGCGTGAGTCCGTCACCCGGGCTCTTCAGCGCCGCAGCATCGTCCAGGGCTCGATGATGCGGGCGACGATCCACCTGGTCTCGCGTCGCGACTACTGGCCCTTCGTCGTCGGGATCCGAAGAGGGCTCCAGGAGTGGTGGCTGCGGACACACGGCCGCCACACCACGGTGACGGAGATCGCCGCCAACGACCGCAAGGTGCGGCGGGCGCTTCGCGGCACGGCGCTGAGCCGGGCCGAGCTCGAGGAGGTGATCGGTCAGCGGTTGGGGCCCGCAGGCCTGTTCATCGATCTCGTGCGGGTGCCTCCGTCGGGGACGTGGGAGCGGCGCCGTGCCGATCTCTACGCGCTCGCCGAGGAGTGGGTCGGGCCCGAAGACACAAGCGAGGACGAGGGCGTGGAGCACCTCGTTCGCCGCTACCTGCAAGGCTTCGGCCCCGCGCGACCAGCGGAGATCGCCAATTGGGCGAGCCTCGACGTGTCGACGACAAACCGCGCGCTCGAACGGCTCGAGCTACGCCGGTTCCAGGACGAGCAAGGTAAGGAGCTCGTCGACCTTCCCCGTCTGCCGCTGCCCGACGCGGACGCTCCCGCGCCGGTGCGGTTCCTGCCGGTCTGGGACGCGACGCTCCTCGTCCACGCGCGGCGCACGCAGATCCTCCCCGAGCGCTACCGCCCGCTCATCTTCAACGTCAAGACCCCCAACTCCGCGAACACGTTCCTCGTCGACGGCCAGGTGGCGGGCACCTGGCGCTACGAGAACGGACGCGTGAAGGTCGTGCCCTTCGATCAACTCCCGAAGGGCGCCCGGTCCGAGCTCGCGGACGAAGCCGAGCGGCTGGCCGCATTTCACGCCTAGCGGGCGACTTTTCTTTACAAGCCAGCTCTAAGCTCAAGAGCGGATGAAGGGTCGTTCGCTCGTGCTACCGGTCCTCATTGCCTCGCTGAGCGGGGCTGGGGCCAGCGCCGCCCCCGATGCCACCGACCAGACTTTCGTAGCCGCCATCTACTCGATTCGCGATGACGGCACAGGGCGGCGCCTCGTCGCGCAACCCGATCCACCCGTGCCCAATCTCGTCCGCTCACCGGACGGCCGATCCATTCTCTACACGAAGAAACCGGAGAAACTCGACGGCGACTGGGCGCTCTTCTTGGCTGAGAACTCCGGCGCAAACCCGGTGCAGCTGTCACCCGTCGGCACCTCGGCAACCATCGACCGCCCGCCGCCGGCATTCTCGCCAGACGGGCAGCGAATCGCCTTCAACACTGTCGTGGGCTGCGGATTTCGCTGCGGCCGCTACACCCTCCATCTGGTGGATCGGGAGGGCACCAACCTCCGCGTCGTCGGCGAGGGGACTCAGCCATCGTGGTCGAGCGATGGCCGTCGCTTCGCCTACACCAGCAGGGGTGGGATCCACCTATACGACACCGAGAGCAACGTCTCAACGCAGATCGCTCCCGGCTACCGGCCCGTCTGGGCTCCACGTGGACAACGGATCGCGTTCAACCGGACGCTGAAGGGCTATGGAGTCGCGTGCCTTGTCAACGCCGACGGTTCGCGAATGCGATGCGCCCAGGGACATTCGCGCAGCTCACTCGTCTGGTCACGGGACGGCAAGCGCGTAGCGTTTCGGCAGGCGACCCCGTCGCGGCTGGGGATCATGGACTCCGACGCCCGGCTCGTCCGTTACTTGGGCAACCGGGGGCGCCAAGCGCACCCGGCCGCCTGGTCACCCGATGGGAAGCGGCTGGCCTACTGGTACAAGAGCTTGTTCGGCAGGGTCCACCTGCTTCGAGTCGACCGCCCCCGCGGAGGTGTCCGCGTCATCAGCGAGCCCAACAGCTATTTGTCGGACCTTCGCTGGCAGGGAAGAACCCTGACCTACGTGGTGAGCCGACCACAGGCTCCATAGCCCACTTCAGCTCTCAGCCTTGGCCGTTCGAGAAAGCAGCCCGAGCCGAGCTGAAGGACGAAGCGGACCGACTCGCCGAATTCCACTCGTAAGAGGCGTCAAGTCCGGCGTCCCGGAGGCCGAACCACTCTCGGATGCCGTCCTCCGCTGGCACGTGACACAGCTCGCTCTCGTCGCGGGAATCTTCCTGCTTGCGCTTCTGGCGGGGTTCGTTCCGTTCGTCTCGGTCGAGCTCGCCCTCATCGTCTCGGTCGCGGCCGGGATGTCGATCGGCGTGCTCCTGGCGCTCGTAGCAGCTGCCGCAGCCGGACAGATGATCGGCAAGAGCTGCTACTTCCTCGGCGGCCGTCGCGCCTTCGCGTGGAAGGAGCGCCGGTCTCGGCGACCGCGGATCCGCCTACCCGAATTCGTCAACCGCGTGACGCACCGGCCCCCGGTTGCCGCTGCGACGGTCTTCGTCTCGGCGGCGACCGGAGTCCCTCCGTTTGCAGTCGTCTCGCCGCTGGCCGGCGCGTGGCGCCTTCGCCTATCGTCCTTCGTCGTGATGGGCTTCGCCGGCAAGGCAGCACGCTTCGCGGGCATCGTGCTCGTGCCGGGCGCGCTCTTGGCGCTCAATCCCTGAACGGCCTTTGTCGCCCGATCACGCCGCTACGCGGCGTTCAGCCCCGTCGCCGGCCGGCCGCCCTCCGCTCTGCACGGAGTCGCCGATCGCCGTTGCCGAACTGCTCCAGGACGTGCGCCAGCAACTCGAACGAGTGGAGCACGTGCTCCCGGGCGAGCGCTCTCGCCCCCGCCGGGGTGCCCGCCCTGAGCGCCGCGATGATCGCTCGATGCTCGTTGTCGTTCCGCTCGTAGAGCGCGTCGGTCTCCGAGCCCCCCGGGGCCCAGACCGCGTGCCCCGAGAAAGAGCGGCGTGCGCCTTTCGCCAGGCGCTCGATCAGCGGGGTCTCGGCGACGCGGTAGATCACGTCGTGGAAACCGTGGTTCGCATTCACCCAGTCGTGGGTGAGCCGCCACCGGTCTTCTCCTTCACGCGGCCGCGCGCGGAGTGCGTGCGTGGCCCTGCTGAACGCCTCCTCGGCGCGCTCGAGCTCCTGGAGCTCCGCCTCGGTGAACTTGGGCGCCGCGATCTCCGTCGCGAGCGACTCGAGCTCGGCGCGGACGAGGAACGCCTCGTGCAGCTCCTCCAGCGTGATCGTTCGCACACGGACGCCGCGGTTGGGAACGAACGAGACGAGTCCCAAAGCGGCCAGCCGGCGCAGCGCCTCGCGGACGGGAGTGCGGCTGACGTCGAACCGCTCCGACAGCTCTTCCTGGCGCAGAACCTGGCCCGGCTCGAGCTCCCCGGAGACGATCGCCTCCTCGAGGACGAGCGCGATCTCGTCGGCCTTCGTGCTTTCGGTCATCTCAGCCGATCGTACGCCGGAAGCGTCAGGAACTCGACGAACTCGTCGGCGAGGGCGACCTCGGCGAAGACCTCCTTCGCCTCCTCGGGCGCATCCACGAGCTCGATCTCCTCCAGCACCCGCTCCCGCGCGACCTTGCCGTGACGGACCCACTGCCAGAGTTGTGACCGTGAGATCTCCGCAGTCGCGACGTCCTCCATCAGGTTGTCGATCGCCGCCGCGCCGACGCCGCCCAGCCACGAGTCCAGATAACCGATCCCGACGCGAACGTTCGCGGCGACGCCCTCGTCGCTGATCTCGCCGGGCGTGCTGGGAACGGACAAGAGGTCGGCGGCGGAGACGTCGACGTCCTCACGCAGACGCTCGACTTGGTTCGGCCGCTCGCCGAGCACGGCGTCGAATTCCGCCATCGCGACCTGAACGAGATCCGGGTGCGCGACCCACGTGCCGTCGAAGCCGTCGCCGGCCTCGCGCTCCTTGTCCTCTCGCACCTTTGCGAGCGCGACTTCGTTCACCTCGGGATCCTTGCGCGACGGGATGAACGCGGCCATCCCACCCATCGCATGCGCCCCGCGCCGATGGCACGTCGACACCAGCAGCTCGGTGTACGCGCGCATGAACGGGACGGTCATCGTCACCTGCGCACGATCGGGAAGCACGAACTCGGGCCGCGACCGGAACTTCTTGATCACGCTGAAGATGTAGTCCCAGCGGCCGGCGTTCAGGCCCGCCGAGTGCTCGCGCAGCTCGTAGAGGATCGCATCCATCTCGAAGGCGGCGAGGATCGTCTCGATGAGAACGGTCGCGCGGATCGTGCCCCGGTCGATGCCAAGCTCCTCCTGGGCGAGCAGGAACGCGTCGTTCCACAGCCTCGCCTCGAGATGGTTCTCCACTTTCGGCAGGTAGAAATACGGCCCCGAGCCGCGGTCGAGGAGCTCGCTCGCGTTGTGGAAGAACGCGAGCCCGAAGTCGAACAGGCTCGCCGAGACCGGTTCCCCGTCGACGAGCACGTGCCGTTCGACGAGGTGCCAGCCGCGCGGGCGCGGGACGAGGACGGCCGTCTCCTCGTTCAGCCGGTACGTCTTCGAGTCGGTCTCGAGCTCGATCGTTCCGCGCACTGCGTCGGCGAGGTTCCGCTGGCCCTGGACGACGTTCTGCCAGGTCGGCGAGCACGCGTCCTCGAAGTCCGCCATGAAGACGCGCGCGCCGGAGTTCAGGGCGTTGATCATCATCTTTCGGTCGACGGGCCCGGTGATCTCGACCCGGCGGTCGCGGAGATCGGGCGGCGGCGGCGCGACCCGCCAGTCGTCTTGCGGAGCGGGCACGAAGTCAGGGAGCGCGCCACCGTCCAGCTCGGCCTGTCGCTCACGACGTCGGGCGAGGAGCTCCACCCGGGTCGGGTTCAGCTCACGGTGAAGCTTCGCGACGAACTCGAGAGCCTCTGGGCCGAGAACGTCCGTGTCTGTCGGGGCGAGAAGCTCGAGCGCGCTCAATGCCGGGCGAACTGCGCTTCTTCGGTCGAGCCCGAGAGCGCGAGCGTCGAGCTCTCGCCGAGCGCCTGGAGCAGGGCGTCGAAGTACCCTGCGCCAACCTCACGTTGGTGGCGGGTCGCCGTGTAACCCCGTTCCTCGAGGTCGAACTCACGCTCCTGGAGCTCGACGTAGGCCGACATACCGCGTGCCGCATAACCACCGGCAAGCTCGAACATCGACTCGTTGAGGGAGTGGAAGCCGGCAAGCGTGACGAACTGGAACTTGTAGCCGAGCTCACCCAGCTCGTCCTGGAAGCTCGCGATCTGCCGCTTCTTCAGGTGGCTGCGCCAGTTGAACGACGGTGAGCAGTTGTAGGCCAGCAGCTTGCCCGGATAGAGATCGTGGACCGCCTGCGCGAACTCGCGTGCCTCGCCCAGGTCAGGTGTCGACGTCTCGAACCAGATGACGTCTGCGAAGGGAGCACAGGCGAGGGCGCGGGCGATTACGGGCTCGAGGCCGGGCCGGACGAGGAAGAAGCCCTCGGGGGTGCGCTCGCCAGTCAGGAATTCCTGGTCGGTCGGATCGATGTCGCTCGTCAGGAGCGTCGCGCTCAGCGCGTCGGTGCGCGCGACGAGGACGGTCGGGACGCCGGCGACGTCAGCGGCGAGGCGCGCGGCGGTGAGAGTGCGGATGAAGTGCGCCGTCGGGACGAGCACCTTGCCGCCGAGGTGGCCGCACTTCTTCTCCGCGGCCAGCTGGTCCTCGTAGTGGACGCCCGCAGCGCCGGCTTCGATCATCGCGCGCATGAGCTCGTATGCCTGGAGCGGGCCGCCGAACCCGGCTTCCGCGTCGGCGACGATCGGGAGCTGCCAGTCGACCTGTCGCCCCTCGACGGCCTCGACCTGGCCGGCTCGCAGGAGTGCGTTGTTCAGCCGGCGAACGAGCGCCGGCGCGCTGTCGGCCGGATAGAGGCTCTGATCCGGGTACGTCTGCCCGGCGAGGTTCGCGTCTGCGGCCACCTGCCAGCCCGAGAGGTAGATCGCCTTCAGGCCGGCCTTGGCCATCTGCACGGCTTGGCCGCCGGTCAGCGCGCCGAGTGCGGCGACGTGCTCGTCGGCGTGCAGGAGCTCCCAGAGGCGTTCCGCTCCGAGCCGGGCGAGTGTGTGCTCGACCCGTACTGGACCGCGCAGGCGCTCGACGTCATCTGTCGTGTACGGCCGCTCGATGCCGCGCCAGCGGTCGCTTGCGTGGCCGTTCGACGAATCGCCGTTCCGGGCGGAGGTCGTCACCGTGGCCTAGTCCGTGTCGTGGTCGCGCTCGCAGTAATCCGGGCACGTGCAAGGAGCCAGCTCGGCGGTGCTGAGGATCTGTTTCTTCGCCTGCGGGAGTACCCGTTGCTTGCGCCGCGGCTTGCGGAGTTTCGGCCGCTCGCGAGTCAGAATGGATCCGAGATCGAGCATGAAGCGCAGTTTAACACAGATTTAGCGGCCTTGAGCCTACATTTCGGATCCCAGAAGCCCTAGCGCCGCTGAACGCGGGAGCCGCCGACGATCGCCTCGCGGCCGTCGGCGAGCCGGATGAGCGCCTTGCCCTTGCCGTCGTAGTCGGGCGACCAGACGACGAGCGTGGCGTCCTCGCCGCCGAAGGTGCAGGGTTCGTCGACGGCCGGGTCGAGGTCGCGCCAATAACGCACGAACGGGTTCTCCTCCCACTCGCGGCCGATGGTCGTCTCGTCGGTGTGACCCGGAAGCACTCGTGTCTCGTGCGGAAGGCCCATCAGCACGTCCATCACCGAGCGCCGGATCGGGGTCGCGTCGGGGCCGCCGCCTACCGCGTCCTTGAACAGGATGTCGCCGGAGAAGCAGAGCTCCTCGTTGACGACGAAGGCGAGGTGATCCTCGGAGTGGCCGGGGGTTGGCAGCGCCTCGACATGGAGGCCGCCGGCGTCGAGCGAGCGTGTGATGACCGTCAGGCCGAGCTCGGCCTCGTGCGCGACGTGGTCGGGATCGGCGTGCGTGCGGAGGACGTGCTCGGGTTGGACCCGCCAGCGTTCTGCGGCTTCGAAGAGCGGCTCCATCGGCGCCCCCGAGTCGACGAAGACGGCAGTCCCGCCCTCCTCGTCGGCGATGAGGTAGGCGTTCGAGAGCCACCCCGGGTCCATGCTCCGTTCGACGAGCACGGCTCGTTAGGCTACTGGCACAGCGACGAGGAGGAGACCGTGGCAGGGCTTTGGGATCGAACGATGACCGTCATCAAGGCGAAGTGGAACAAGCTGCTCAACCGCGCCGAGAACCCTCAGGAGACACTGGACTACTCATACGAGCAGCAACTCCAGCTGCTCCAGAACGTGAAGCGGGGCGTAGCCGACGTCGTCACCGCCAAGAAGCGACTGGAGCTCCAGGCGGGCAAGCTCGAGGCGAGCGTCCCGAAGCTGGAGTCGCAAGCTCGCGATGCGCTCGCGCACAACCGTGAGGATCTCGCCCGCATGGCGCTCGAGCGGAAGACGGCAGCGCAGTCGCAGCTCCAGGATCTCGACCGCCAGGTGGGCGAGCTCGAGTCCCAGCAGGCGAAGCTCGAGGCGAACGAGAAGGCGCTCGCGACCAAGATCGAGAGCTTCCGCAGCCAGAAGGAGGTCATGAAGGCGCAGTACTCGGCCGCCGAGGCCTCGGTGCGGATCGGCGAGGCGTCGACGGGCATCGGCGAGCAGATGTCGGACGCCGGCGCGGCGATCCAGCGCGCGCGCGAGAAGACCGAGGAGATGCAAGCCCGAGCGAGCGCTATGGACGAGCTGATCGCCTCCGGCACGCTCGAGGACTTCACCTCCGGCGACCAGACCCAGCTCGACCGTGAGCTGGCGCAGTTGACGACGAAGTCGAAGGTCGACGACGAGCTCGAGAAGATGAAGGCCGAGATCGGGACGGGGCCCGAGAAGAAGGAGATCGAGCAGTAGCTTCGGAGCATGTCTCCCACTGGGACGACGTCGAGGCGTATCGCCGCGAGAAGGGCGAGATGGCTGCGACCTGGCAGCGCCTTGGCGACGCTGTCGGCTGCACGACGATCGGGGCCAACCGCGTCCGGATCGAGCCGGGTCGGCTGTCGACCCCTCCCCACTCGCACGGCGCGTCGGAGGAGATCGTCTTCGTTCTAGGTGGGTCGGGCCTGTCCTGGCAGGACGAGCAGGTCTACGAGCTCCGGCCGGGCGACTGCATCGTCCACCTGGCCGACCGCGAGGAGCACACGCTGCGCGGCGGGCCGGAGGGGCTCGACGTGATCATCTGCGGGACGCGGCATCCGACCGAGCTCGGCTGGCTGCCGCGTTCGCGCGCGATCCGGCTCGGCTGGCCCTGGGTGGAGGGCCGCACCGACGATCCCTGGGACGTGGAGGCGCAGGCGGAGCCGCTCGAGTTCGGAGAGCCGGCGCCGCGGCCGAAGAACATCGTCAACGTGGACGAGGCCGATGTCCTGTCGCTCGAGAAGGACGACTCCGCACTGGACATCCGGTACATCGCGCGCGAGGCGGGAGCGGATCGCACAGGCATGCGTCACTACACGATCCCGCCGGGGAAGCTCGACGGCGAGCCGCACTGTCACGCGGCCGAGGTGGAGTTCTTCCTCGTCCTCGAAGGCGCCGGCAGCGTCCTGCTGGGCGACGACGAGATCCCGTTGCAGCCCGGGTCGTTCGTCGGCCGGCCACCTGGCACCGGCGTCGCGCATGCGTTCCGCGGGCCGCTGACGCTGCTGACCTACGGGACGAACGAGCCGAACGAGATTTGCTACTACCCACGCTCGAAGCTGCTCAAGTTCTGGGGCGTCGACGCCCAGATCGCCGCGGAGCCGCTAACGCGCTACTGGCCCTCCGAGATGCTCGACTGAGCCGCCAGTCGCCCGAGGCGACCACGCGTCTTGAGCGGACCTGCCCGGTGCCAGGCACCGAACAGGTCCCGGTGAGACGACATCAGCTCCTGCCTTGGCGGTCCGGCCGGCGACCGTAGAAGCTGCTCCAGCGCCACTCCCACGGATGCGCACACAATCCCGCCTCGACGGGGTTGTAGGCGATGTAGTCGAGGACCCCGGCGAGATCCTCATCGGTCTCAATGAGACGAGACCCAAACCGGCGGTCGAAGAGATGCCCGTCCACCTCGTAGCGGTCGTTGAAATACCGCGCGTATCCGCCGTTCAGCCGATGCATTCCCTCTGAGAGGTTCGGCTCAGGCGTCTCGACGAGCATGTGAAAGTGATTCGTCATGAGACAGTGGGCGTGCAAGCCCCAGCCGTACCGCTGCACGGCGCGATCGCGGAGGATCAGGAACATCGTGCGGTCGTGGTCGTCGTGGTAAATCGACTGACGACGATTGCCGCGCGAGGTCACATGGAAGATTCCGCCAGGCACCTGCAAGCGCGGTGGTCGAGGCATTGAAACGAGGGTACGGCGAGTCCGACTCCGGCGAGAGGAAACGCGGTATTTCGTCACGCAGCCGGCACGAACTCGTGGACATGTCCGGTGCCTGGCACCGGGTTCGGCCCCGCTACTGGTCCTCCGAGAGGCTCGACTGAGCCGCCCAGTCGCCGGGCGTGACCGGAAGCGGCCAGGAAGGGTCGGGTTGCCAGCTCTCCCAACCCGTCGGAAACGGCCACTCCGCCAGCACTCCCTCCCCTTCTGCTCGGAAGGACGCGGCCTGCTCGCTGGTGAAGAAGCCCGCCTCGACTGCGGCCTCGAGGTCTTGCTCGTCCTTCCACCGCCAGGAGCCGTCGCTGTCCACCCAGAGATCGAGCTCGTGGTCCTGCGTGTCGAAGCCGTAGCGACTGGCCCGCCAGGGATCCTCGAGGTTGACGTACCAACCCACGAAGCCTCCGCGCTCCCAGACGAGCCAGATCGAGTGCGCGCGGCCCGGTCGGCCGACGATGAGGACTCCATCGCCCGTCCAAGGGCGCTCCACTACCTCCCAAGGCTGGCTGAACCGCTCGACGGCCGGGACATCCTTGGCATGGCGTCCCGCGACACCCGGCCAGCCGACCATCGTCCCCGGCGCCATCCAAAGGACGGGACCGTCGTTCGTCGAAACGGCGCGCGTAGGCATGACGCCGCTCGGGCGGCCGCGCTTGAAGTATCGGAGGACGACAGTGTCGCCCGGCTGCCATCCGGTCACGGCTAGATCGGGGCGTCGAAGAGAGCCAGCCAGCGCGTGAGATCTTGCTCGATCGGTAGTTCCTTCTCGATCTTCGCCTTCAGCTCCAGCTCCTCGGCGTTGTCGCGCTCCTTGCCTTCGCCCTTGGGGATGAACGGCCAGAACGCCCCGCGCTTGAAGCCGTAGATCAGATACACCGGCAGCTTGTTGTCGAAGCGGAACGCCGCGGCGAGCAGCTGTTCGCCGAACCCGTGCGCGACGAGCTCGGACGCGACGAGGTGCACGGAAGGGACGAGCTCCTCGAAGTCGTTGTCGTGAATGATCAGCCACTCGAAGCCGAACTCGTCGCCGCGGCGTTCGACGCGCGAGTTGGATTCCTGCGCCACTGTGTCCAGCAGCTCCTGCATCTCGTTCTCGGCGCGAACGAACTCCGCGGCGGAGAGCGGCTTGAAGATCACCGCCGCCGACCCCGACGGCTTCAGCCCGAGCTCGGTCTCGAGCGTGATCCGCGCAGTCGAGATGGCGAAGAGCCTCCGCTCGTCGGCCTTCTTGAGCTTCTTACGCCCGAAGAGGACGTTCGTCAGGCCCATTTTCTCGCCCCGGGCGGAAAAACGGCGACGCTCACGGCGAAGCCATGAGCGAGCCCGCACTCAGCAGTCGCGCGCCCGAACGTAACCAGTCACGCCCAACGGAACGACTAGAGCTCAACCGGAACCGGCCGCCCCATCTCCCGCGAGATCTCGGCGAGCCGCGCGAGCCGCTTCTCGAGCGGCGGGTGCGTCGAGAAGAGCTCCGCACCGCTCTTCTTCCAACCGGCCGGGATGATGAAGAACGCGTTCATGCTGGAAACCTCGCGCAGGTCCTGCTGGGGAATCTGCGTCATCCGGCTCGCGATCTTCTGCAGCGCGCTCATCAGGTTCTCCGGCGCACCAGTGATCAAAGCGGCGCCGCGGTCGGCCGCATACTCCCGGTAGCGAGAGATCATCATGATCAGCATCCAGCTGATCACGTAGGTCAGGATCGAGACGGCGAACATGATCAGCCAGACCGGAGCTCCGCCCCGGTCGCGGTCGCCCCCGCTGAACATGCCTCCCCACAGCCCAAAGCGCGCGAGCATCGCCGCGACCATGGAGAAGAAGCTCGCGATCGTCATCACCGCCACGTCGCGGTTGGCGACGTGCGTCAGCTCGTGCGCGAGCACACCTTCGATTTCGTGCGGCTCCAAACGATTCCACAGCCCCTGCGTGACCGCGACGACCGCCTTCTTCTGGCTGCGCCCTGTCGCGAACGCGTTCGGCACCTCGCTCGGGATCACCGCGACGCGCGGCTTCGGCAGATCCGCCATCGCCGCGAGGCGCTCGACCATCGCGTGCAACTCCGGCGCCTCGTCGGGTCCGACGACCTTCGCACCGGAGGCCCTCAGGGCGATCTTGTCCGATGTAAAGAACTGGAAGAACGCGAGCGCGCCAATGATCAAGATGACGATGAAGATGCCGACGTTGAGGATGTTCACCAGGACGACGAAGAAGACGACGTACAGCAGTCCGAGCGTGAACATCGTCAGCGTCATCCGGCTCGTCAGGCCGAAGTCACGTCCATAAGCCTTGCGTTTCATCGAGAATCGCGCTCCTTGAAGCGGTGGGGTACGAACCTGATTCTAGCCGTGGCCCTGCTCGTGACCGCGCTGGCTACGGCAACACCTGCGCAGGCGGATCACGTCCGGATCAGCACGGACCAGCCGCCTGCAGGCGCTGCGGTCGGCCTGCTCGTGGCCGGGCGCGGCAA
>DASTYD010000072.1:0-19015 GCA_035765175.1 Gaiellaceae bacterium | reverse complement strand
GAAGAAGATCGTCACGCGCCCGACGCCGCGCTCGCGGGCGCCTGCGACCGTGCGCTCGACCTCGTCCACGACCGCGTCCAGCTCGCTGTTGGCATGACGTCGCCCGAGGTTCGCCGCAGTGCAGTACACGCACTGCATCGCGCATCCGATGCGCGTGCGTACGGGGAACGCGTTCGCCGGCGCGTAGAGCGGCTCGCGAAGGGTCGGCCCGGCGAACCCGAGGTGGTAGGCGCCGATCCCCTCCACTTGTCCCCTCTGGACCAGACCCGGGGCCTGTCCCCCAGACATGTCGGAGCAGAGCACGGCCATGGCTTCCTCGCCGGCGCCGACGACGCCGTGCTCGACGTCCAGGTACTCGAGGCATTCCTGGGGGCACGCCGAGAAGCCGGCGCCACCCGCGACGAACATCGCGTCCGGAGCGGCCTCGCCTAGCGCGCGCCGCAGCTCGCGGATCTCCGGCAGGAGGAAGCTGACGTCGATCGGCTCGCCGGCCGGAGCGTTCAGGCGGTCGACGACGATGCAGTCGTCGATGATCCGGATCCCCAGCCCGACCAGGTCCGGCCGGAACCGCTCCGCCGTCTCCCGGGCGAAGGCGAGCGGATCCTTCGAGACGAGGTACGGGTCGATCAGCTCGACCTCGGCGCCCGTCGGCTCGATTGCCGTGCGCAGCCGCTCGAGCCCGTAGGCGGGCACAGGCGTCACCCGCTGGAACGGGTTCGCATGGACGAGGAGAACTCGGCGGCGCGGCGACCCAGCCGCGGCAGGCTGGGCTGAAGCGGACATGGCCGTTTGAGTGTAGCTCCGTCCAGTCATCGTGCTGGCGTCCTCACGCTTCGCCCTGCCGACCCATTAACCTCGCAAGAACCGTGCACGGGGTGTTTTCGGGAGTCATGCACCACCTGCTCGGAAGGCAGGTCGCCCTGCTCCGCCGAGTTCGAGGCCTCCGCCTGCTCTTCTTCGCCGGGTTCGCATCGGGTCTCGGCACCTGGCTCGCGTTCGTCGCCCTGACGGTAGACGTCTGGGACCGCACGCACTCGGGCAACTGGGTGGCGGCGCTCCTCATCGCCGACTTCCTCCCGGCGATCGTCCTCGGCCTGACGGTCGGGCCGCTGATCGACCGCTTCTCGCGCAGGCGGGTCATGATCGCCGCGGACATCGTGCGGTTCGGCGTCTTCTGCGCGCTGCCGTTCGCCACGAGCCCGGGGCAGATCGTCGCCCTGGCCGCGGTCGCCGGCTGCGCGACCGGCTTCTTCCGCCCGGCCGTCTACGCGGGCCTGCCGAACCTCGTCGACGACGCCGAGCTGCCGAGCGCCCAAGGGCTCCTCCAGGCGACCGACGCGATGACCACGGTGCTCGGCCCACTCGCGGGCGGCGTCCTCGTCGCCGCGACGAGCCCGGACTGGGCCTACGTCATCAACGCGGTCACGTTCCTCCTCTCGGCCGCGCTGGTCCTTCGGATCCCGGCCCGCGTGCTGCAGGTCGCCCAGGCAGCGACCGAGGGCCACTGGCGCGACGTCGCCGAGGGCCTGAAGCTCATCCGGAGCTCGCGGGCACTCCTCACGGTGCTCATCGCCTGGAACGTCGGGATGCTGGGCAACGCCGGCGTGAACGTCGCGGAGGTCGTGCTCGCCAAGGTCTCGTTCGACGCCGGAGATTTCGGCTACGGGCTCATGCTCGCGAGCGCGGGCTTCGGGCTCGCGTTCGGGAGCCTCAGCGTCGGCGCCTGGATCGAGCATCGCGAGATCGCTTTCGTCTACGGCTCGGGGTTCGCGTTGATGGCGCTCGGGATCGGAGCGGCGGCTGTGTCGCCCAACGTGTGGGTTGCCGCCGGGTGCGTCGTCGTCTCGGGAATCGGCAACGGGATCGCGGTCGTCTGCAACGCACTGCTCGTGCAGCGCGGAGCCCCGGACCGCCTGCGCGGACGCGTTTTCACCGTGCTCATGAGCTCGAACTACGCGGTCCTCGGGCTCGGCATGATCGTCGCCGGGGCGCTGACCAACGAGTACGGCGCGCGCTGGGTCTGGGGTGTCTCGGCTTGCCTCTCCGCGATTGCGGCGATGGTCGGTTACTCGCTGGCGCGCGGGATCCGCAACCAGCAAGTCGTGGAAGTGCAACGAGTCGCCGAGCCCGTCTGAGATGGCGAACCGCCGAGAGTGGACCGGTGAGACCCTGGCTGCCGGAGTCCGGGAAGGCGACCGCCGCGCCCTCGCCCGCGCGATCACGCTCGTCGAGAACGGCGACCCGCTTGCCTACGAGCTCGTGCGCGAGGTCTATCCGGAGACGGGCTCGGCGTACGTCGTCGGCATCACGGGGCCGCCCGGCGTCGGCAAGTCGAGCCTGATTGCGGCGCTCGTCCGCCAGATCCGCGAGTCCGGTCGCACCGTCGGCGTCATCTCCGTCGACCCGTCGAGCCCCTTCACGAAGGGCGCCCTGCTCGGCGACCGGATCCGCCTCTCCGAGCACTTCCTCGACCCCGGCGTCTTCATCCGCTCGATGGGCACCCGGGGCCACCTCGGCGGCCTGGCCGAGGCAACGCTTCAGGCTCTGCTCGTGCTCGACGCGGCCGGTAAGGACATCGTCTTCGTCGAGACCGTCGGCACGGGTCAGAGCGAGGTCGAGGTGATCGGGATCGCCGACACCGTCCTGCTCGTGCTCATGCCGGGCTCCGGCGACTCGATTCAGGCACTGAAGGCCGGGATCATGGAGATCCCGGACGTGATCGCGATCAACAAGAAGGACCACCCGGCGGCGAAGACGATGCTGAACGAGGTTCGCTCGATCCTCACGCTCGACACGGAGCGCGCCTGGAAGCCGCCGATCGTGCTCACCGAGGCGATCAGCGACGAGGGCGTGGCCGATCTCTGGGCCAAGGTCGAGGCGCATCGCGCCCATCTCGACGAGGAGGGCCTGCTCGACGAACGGCGCCGGCGGAACCTCGCCGGGGAGGTGTTCGCCGTCGCGTCTGCCCGCGCGAAAGCCCATCTGGAGCGCGCCGTGGAAGGCGATCCGGAGCTCCGCCGTCTCCTGGACGAGGTCCAGAGGCGAGAATTGGACCCCTTGACAGCCGTGAGGGAAATCATGGACAAGGTTTTTCACTTACCTGACGGTGCCAGGATTCATCCTGGCTCCGTCGATCCTTCTGATGGCGACGGAAATAGTCCCCACACTCGCTGACGTCGAAGCCGCGCGCGAGCGGCTTGCCGGCATGGGCGTGCGTGTCACTCCGGTCTACAGCTCGGAGACGTTCACGCGGATGACGGGCCGGCCCGTCCACCTGAAGGCGGAGAACCTCCAGCGGACGGGCGCCTTCAAGATCCGCGGCGCCGTCAACAAGATCGAGGGCCTCGATGAGGAGGAGCGGAAGGCCGGCGTCATCACGGCGAGCGCGGGAAACCACGGTCAGGCCGTCGCCTGGGCGGCCCGGGAGGAAGGGATCGAGGCAACCGTGTTCATGCCCGCCGAGACGCCGATGGCGAAGGTGGACGCGACGCGCAACTACGGCGCGAGCGTCGAGCTAACCGGGCACGCGTTCGAGGAGGCTCTGCAGGCGGCGATCGACCGGGCCGAGGCGACGGGCGCGATCTTTATCCACGCCTTCGAGGACCCGCTCGTGATCGCGGGCCAGGGGACGATCGGCCTGGAGATCGCGGAGCAGGTCCCGGATCTCGAGACCGTCATCGTGCCGGTCGGCGGAGGCGGCTTGGCCTCGGGCATTGCGCTCGCTCTTCGTGGGGTGCGGCCGGACGTCCGGATCATCGGCGTCCAGGCGGCGGCGTGCGCTCCGCTCGCTGGTGCGGCGCCCAGCGGCTACACGATCGCCGAGGGGATCGCCGTCAAGCATCCCGGCAAGCTCACGTCGGTTCTCGTCAAGGACCTCCTGGACGACATCGTGACGGTCACGGACGAGGAGATCAGCGAGGCGATCGTTCTCCTCCTCGAGCGGGTGAAGCTCGTCGTGGAGGGCGCAGGGGCAGCGTCGGTCGCTGCGCTGCTCGCCGGGAAGGCGGACGGCAGCGGAACCGCGCTCGCGATCCTCTCCGGCGGCAACATCGACCCGACGGTCCTGATCCAGGTGATGCGCCACGGCCTGACGCTCGCGGGCCGGTACCTCGTCGTTCGCACGCGCATTCCCGACCGCCCGGGGGAGCTGATCAAGCTCCTGTCGATGTTCGCCGACGAGCACGCGAACGTCGTCTCGATCGAGCACCACCGGGAGGGAATGGACGTGCCCGTCACCGAGACCGAGGTCGAGGCGACGCTCCTCACACGCGACCAGGAGCACTGCACGGCCATACTCGACGCGATGCGGCAGCGCGGATACGTCGTCGAGCGGCTGAACTGACGCCATGACCTGTCCCGAGTGCGGCCACGAGAGCGCTGTCGGAGCGCGGTTCTGCGCGAACTGCGGCGCGCAGCTCGTCGTCGCCGAGCGCGAGCCCTCACGCGAGGAGCGCAAGGTCGTGACGGTGCTCTTCGCCGACCTCGTCGGGTTCACGTCACGCGCCGAGCAGATGGACCCCGAGGACGTGCGCGCGGTGCTCGAGCCCTACCACGCGCGGCTCCGCACCGAGCTCGAACGGCGCGGCGGCACTGTCGAGAAGTTCATCGGCGACGCGGTGATGGCGCTCTTCGGCGCCCCGACGGCGCACGAAGACGACCCCGAGCGAGCCGTCCGGGCGGCGCTCGCAATTCGGGACTCGATCCGCGAGGAGAGCGAGCTCGAGGTTCGGATCGCGGTCACCACGGGTGAGGCGCTCGTCGCGCTCGGGGCACGGCCTGCCGAGGGCGAAGGCATGGCGTCGGGTGACGTCGTCAATACCGCGGCCAGGCTCCAGTCGGCGGCGCCCGTAAACGGGATCCTCGTCGACGAGACGACGTATCGCGCGACGAGCCCCAAGATCGACTACTCGCAGGCCGAGCCTGTGACCGCGAAGGGCAAGCAGGAGCCTGTGCCGGCTTGGGAGGCGCTCCAGGCGCGTTCCAGCTACGGCGTCGACGTCGTCCGGACGCAGCGCGCGCCGCTGATCGGCCGAGAGCGCGAGCTGGACGTCCTCGTCGGCGCGCTGGGGCGGATCCGCGCGGAGCGGTCGCCACAGCTCGTCACGCTCGTCGGAGTGCCCGGAATCGGCAAAAGCCGTCTCGTGTTCGAGCTCTCGCAGGTGATCGAGAACGAGCCCGAGCTGACCACCTGGCGCCAGGGCCGCTCGCTGCCCTACGGTGAAGGTGTCTCGTTCTGGGCGCTGGGCGAGATGGTGAAGGCGCAAGCGGGCATTCTCGAAACGGATTCCACCGACGAGGCCGCGGCCAAGCTGGCGCGCAGCGTCCGCGAGCTCGTCGACGAGTCGGAGGCGGACTGGGTCGAGCGGCACCTCGGCTCCCTCATCGGGCTCGAGAGCGGGCAGGAGCTGAAGGGCGACCATCGGGCGGAGGCATTCGCCGCCTGGCGGCGGTTCTTCGAGGCGATGGCCGAAGAACGGCCGCTCGTGCTCGTCTTCGAGGACCTCCACTGGGCCGACGAGGGCCTGCTCGACTTCGTCGACCACCTGGTCGACTGGGCCGGCGGAGTCCCCATTCTCGTCGTCGGCACGGCACGGCCCGAGCTCCTCTCACGTCGCGGCGACTGGGGCGGAGGAAAGTCGAACGCACTGACCCTGTCTCTGTCGCCGCTCGACGACGACGAGACGGCGCGTCTCGTCGCGGCGCTGCTCGACCGGTCGGTCCTACCCGCGGAGACCCAGACCGTGCTCTTGCAGCGGGCCGGTGGGAACCCGCTGTACGCCGAGGAGTTCGTCCGGATGGTCACCGACCGCGACCTCGTGGCCGGTCCGGAGGAGCTGCCGCTCCCGGAATCCGTTCAGGGAATCGTGGCCGCCCGGCTCGACGCGCTGCCCGACGATGAAAAGACGCTTCTGCAGGACGCCTCCGTGCTCGGAAAGATCTTCTGGCTGGGCGCGGCCGCCGAAATCGGAGGCATCGATCGTCAGGCTGCCGAAGGGGCGCTCCACCGGCTCGAGCGGAAGGAGTTCGTCCGGCGCGAGCGCCGGCCGTCTGTCGCGGCGGAGACGGAATACGCCTTCGGACACCTCCTCGTCCAGGACGTCGCCTACAGCCAGATTCCACGTGCCCGAAGGGCCGAGAAGCATCGGCTGGCCGGCGAGTGGATCGAGCGGCTCGGCCGGCCGGAGGACCATGCGGAGATGCTCGCGCACCACTACTCGAGCGCACTCGAGCTTGCCCGCGCGGCCGGAGCTGACACGACGGCGCTCGAGGAGCCTGCACGGCGCGCGCTCCATGAGGCCGGCGATCGGGCGTATGCCCTGGGCGCCTACCAGACTGCGAGGGGCTTCTACGCAGCCACTCTCGATGCCTGGCCGAAGGACGAGCCGCCGAGCCCCGGCCTCCTCATTCGCTACGGGCGCGTTCTCAACAGCGTCCATCTCGGTGGCCAGCCGGAGATCCTCACGGGGGCGGTCGAAGCTTCCCGGGCAGCCGGCGCCCCGGGCCAAGCCGCCGAGGCGGAGACACTGCTCTGCGAGATGTACTGGCTCCAGGGCCGGCGCGACCAGGCGTCCGGGCACTTGAGGGCCGCCGAAGCGTTGGTCGAAGATGAGCCGAGCTCGTACGAAAAGGCCTACGTCATGGCGAACTCTTCTCGGTTCTGGATGCTCGCCGGTGAGAGCGCCCAGTCAATCCGCGTGGGCCGAGAGGCGCTCGCGATGGCGGAGGAGCTCGGTCTCGAAGAGCTCAAAGCGCACGCTCTCGACAACATCGGCACGAGCCGTGTCGTCGAGGGCGACGTCGGCGGCTTCGAGGATCTGGAACGGAGCATCGAGATCGCCGACGCGATCAACTCGGTCGAGAGCTGCCGCGCCTATGGGAACTTCGCCTCGGCCCTGGTCGACTTCGGCGAGCTCGAGCGCGCGTGGGAGATGCTCGGCGAAGCACGCGTCCGAGCGGAGCGCTTCGGCCTGGACGACTGGCTTCTCTGGTTGAAGGGCGAATCCGCCTGGCCGCACTACTACACCGGCAACTGGAACGAGGCGCTTCGAGTCCTCGATCAGCTGATCGAGGACTTCGCAACGCACCCGTTCTGGATGGAGTCGCCCTGCAGGTTCACGCGGGGGCGGATGCGGCTGGCGAGGGGCGATGCGAGCGGAGCCCGGGAAGACGCCGAGCGAGTGCTGGATCTCTCGAAGGAGGCGAAGGATCCCCAGGTTCGCTGGCCTGCGCTTGCATACGCGGCCTGGGCTTTCCTAGGCGTCGATCCCCATCGCGCGGAGAAGCTGATCGACGAGGTTCTGTCCGACTGGGAAGCCCATGGGGGACCGCTCTGGGGCTCGAACGTCTGGATGCCGGTGGCGGCGGTAGTGATTCCGCCGACCGGAATGGCGGCCCGGTTTCTCGAGGGCGCCACCGAGTCCTCGCAGTCGCCCTGGGAGAGAGCCGCGGTTGCCTACGTCTCAGGCGACCCGGGGGCAGCGGCCGACATCTACCGGGAGGTGGGGGCGGCTCCCGAAGAAGCCTATGCACGCCTACAGACCGCTCAGCTACTCGTCCAGCAGGACCGTCGGGCCGAGGCAGACGCCGAGCTCGAGAAGGCACTCGCCTTCTGGCGTTCGGTCGGTGCGACGGCGTACATCCGCCAGGGAGAGGCCCTCATGGCTGCAAGCGCTTAGCGAAGTGGAACGAACTGACCGCGAGGCCAGTGTTGAAGTAGAGGCGGTGCGCGTCGATGCGATCCGGCCCGACCCCGGAATCCAGGTGTAGCTGGTCGCAGCCGAGCCGCAGGGCCTCCTCGGCCAGCCACTCGAGGAGCCGGCGGCCGTAACCCCGTCGGCGCGCCTCCGGGAGCGTCGACAGGTCGTCCACGTAGAGGTACCGGCCCCAGGCGAGCATGTGGCCGACGCGGAAGCCGGCGACGGCTAGTGCGTGCGGTGTGTCACCCTCGAACATGCCGACAAGGCGGTAGCCCTCCGCGCGCTGCACGTCGTCGACGCGCTGGACGAAGGCTCCCTCGTCGGAGTACTGCGGGCGTAGCGCCTGCATGGCCGGGAAGGCGAGCGCCGTATCGGGCGGGAGGATCTCCCGCAGCTCAGCTGCCACAGCGGCGGAAGTGCACCGTCTGACCGCCGCGCGCTGCCCAGTCCTCGACACCGCCGCCGAGCACGGGCCGCGCCTCGACGCCTGCCGCGGTGAGGACGCTCGCGGCGATCGTGGCGCGAGACCCCGTCGTGCAGATCGTGATCACGGGCCGCTGCTCTGCGCGGAGGTCGTCGGCGAACGCGCGCACGAGGCGGTAGGGCATGTGCCTCGTGCCTTCGATGTAGCCCTCGTCGCGTTCCGACTTCTCGCGGACGTCCAGCACCTCGACCTCGCCGTTGGCGAGCACTCCCTCGAGGTCGTCGATCTCGATCGGCTCGAGCTTCTCGCTCGCGTCGGCGTGGGGGAGGTACCCGCGCAGCTCGAAGAGGCCGACGGAGCGGAGTCCCTGCGCCGCCCCCTCGGCTTCCTCCGGAGACGACGCATAGATGGCGACAGGTTCGTCCGCGGTCAGCACGAAGGCGGACTTCGTCGCGAACGAGGATCCGGCAAACGGCACGTTGAAGGCGCCGTGAACGTGGCCGGCGAGGAACTCGCGCGGGCGGCGGACGTCGAGGACGGAGGCGCCGTCCGGCGAGTCGATCGTCCCGAGTGGCTCCTGGGCAGCGAGAAACGGGCCGCGGTTGACGGCAACGATGTTGTCCATGTTCGGCGGGCGTGGGGTCGAAGAGTTGGCCCGCTCGTGGACGAACTCGTCCTGGTCGATGTTCAGCGCGCGGTTGAAGCGGCGCTCGAAGCCGATCGTGGACGACGCCTTCGAGCTCATGCCCGCGCCGCAGAGAGAACCGGCCACGTGGCCGGGGAAAAGCTCGACCCCGTCCGGCAGCTGGAGCAGCTTCTGGAGGCTGCCGTAGAGGCCGGTCGCCCCTTCGACCGCCTCGCTCGCGAGGTCGGGCCGGGCCGCATCGCCGATCAGAAGCGAGTCGCCGGTGATCACGAGCCACGGCTCGTCCCCGCGCGCGCCGTCGATGACTTCGAAGCAGCAGTGCTCGGGCCGGTGCCCGGGCGTGTACATGACTCGGATCACCACCTCGCCGAGCGAGATCTCCTGACCGTCCTCGAACGCCTCGTACGGGTACTCGGGCGCCGCGGCAGGGTGCACGTGCACCGGCAGCCCGTGCTCGAGCGCGAAGCGTCCGTGACCCGAGACGTGGTCGGCGTGCGTGTGCGTCTCGAGCACGCGCGTGATCCGCACGTGGCGCTTCTGGGCCTCCTCGAGGTAGGGCTCGATCGCGTACGCGGGATCGACGACCACGGCCTCACCCGAGGACTCGTCGCCGATCAGGTAGGACGCGCAGCCGAGATCGTCGTCGACGAACTGCCGGAACTGCACGAACGGGAAGCCTACAGCGGGCGAACCCGAAGTTATAGTGAGACCACTCACGGAGGCGTTCCTGATCGGCCTCCAGCCCTGAGGGGCGAACCAAAACAACAAGGAGGTGCTGGAGATGACCATCTCCGCCCGCATCGACAGCTTCGGGGCACGGTACGCACGCAAACCGCTGGCTCACCTCGTGGCCGTCACGCTCTTCGTCGCCGTCAACGCCGTCGGCTACGGCTTCGGCGGGATCGAGTTCGTCCAGGGTTGGGGCGGCGGGCTCGCAGCCGTCATCGCGACCCTCTGGCTCGTCTGGAAGTCCCAGGGCTACTGGGCCTGGATGGTCGTGAACGCGGCGCTCTGGTGCGCTCTCTTCTTTCGCCAAGACTTGCCGTTACTCGGTTGGCTCCAGGTCGCATTCCTCGTCTTCGCCACGTACGGCCTGGCGCAGTGGGCGATCGTGAAGTCGCGGATCGGCTGGGACCCGAGCGTGCCGGCGGATATCGTCGGCGGCGTTCTCGGCCTGGGCCTCCTCGCCTATGCGCTCTGGACGTACAGGGACATGCCCGGCTACACGGGAACGGGCTGGTGGTGGATCGAGCTCGCCTCCGTCGTCGCGGCCATCGGAGCTATGTGGATGGACGCGTTCCGCTACAAGCTCAACTGGTGGCTCTGGTCCCTCTCGAATCTCGCTTTCCTGCCCCTCGCCGTCCATAGCCGGCTCTGGGGGCCGTTCACGATGACGTTCGTCTATCAGGCGATCAACGTCGTCGGCTGGTTCCAGTGGGTCCGTGACGAGAAGCGGCTCAGCTCGGCGCCGGCCGACGTCGAGGGCCGGATCGCCGCGGTGACGGCGCCGGCGAGAACGTCATGACGCGTGGGCTCGTCTTCGGGAAGTTCATGCCGCTCCACCTCGGTCACCAGCTCGTCATCGAGCGGGCGCTGGCCGGATCCGACGCCGTGACGGTCGTCGTCTACGACAGCCTGCCGCCGGGCGACTACCCAGCCATGCCTCTCGAGTTGCGCGCCGGCTGGGTGGCCGAGCTCTACCCCGATGTCGAGGCGGTCGTGCCGCTTCCCGACCCGCGCCGCGCGCTCAATGACGGCGACGACCCGAGGCATGCCGAGCTCTACGCAGCCGGACTCGCCTTCCTCGGCCCGTTCGACAGGATCTACTCGAGCGAGGCCGGCTACGACCGGTTCGCGAGCCTCATCGACGCCGAGCACGTGGTCGTGAACGAGTCGCGTGACCAGGTGCCGATCAGCGGCACGCTGATTCGCGAGAACGTCTGGGAGCACCGCGCCTGGCTCGATCCGCGCGTGTATGCAAGCCTCGTGCGCAAGATCGCGCTCGTCGGGACGGAGTCGACCGGGAAGACGACTCTTGCCCGGACGCTCGCCGAGCGTCTGGACACCCAATGGGCGCACGAGTACGGCCGCGAGCTCTGGGTCGAGCAGGGTGGATGCGCGTCGTTCGCCGACTATCTGAAGATCGCGCGATCACAGCATCGGCGCGAGGAAGAGCTGCGGCGACACTCCCGCGGCTTCCTCTTCTGCGACACGACGCCCTGGACGACGCTCCACTGGTGCCTCTGGATGCACGGCGCCGCAGACCCCCGCCTCGCGGACCTCGTCGAACGAACGATGGGGGACTACGAGTGGTTCGTCTGCGCCGACGACTTCCCCTGGGAGCAGGACGGCTGGCGTGAGCTGGGAAACGGCGCGGCGCGGCGGTTCCAGGAGCAACAGCTCGCGGATCTGGACGAGCGCGGAGTGCCATACGCGCTTCTCACAGGACCGTTGGGCTCGCGGTTGGAAACCGTCCAGGAACAGCTCGGTGAGCGGGTGGCGAAGACGGTTCGTTAACCGGCGGAGACCGCCCCAGTACCACTTGCACCTTCGACTGTGCTAAGTCATGGATCCGTGACCGGGACACGCGCGCTCGTGGCGGCGTTGCTCGCATGCGGCCTGGCCGCGCTCGCTCCTCTGCCCGCAGAGGCGGGGATCTTCCGCGCCACGTCGCTGCCGCGATCGACCCTCGACCGCCCCGACGACTTCGCCGGCCTCCAGGTGCACGTGATCTACGCCGTGCCCAGCGACGGAGTCGACCGTGCCTTCGACACGAGCGGCGGCATCGAGAGCTCGACGGCCTCGTACCAGACCTGGCTGGCCGGGCAAACGGGGGGCCGGGTGCTTCGGTTCGACACGTTTCAGGGCTCGCTCGACATCACGTTCCAGCGCTTGCCCAGGCCGGACGCGGAGTACGTGGCCCGCGGACGCGGCGCGCGCGATCTGATCGAGCAGGATCTTCGTACGAGCGGGCGCGTGACTTGGCAGAAGGTCTATCCCGTCTACAAGGGTCAACGAAGTCCAGCGTCAAAGACCAAGGTGGCGGGCTATCACCATCCGCTGGACTTCATTCGTGCCTTCGCCGATCTCGAGGATCTTCTGATCCCGATAGAGCCGCGAGATCGCCGACTCGTCCATGAAGCCGTAGCCGCCGTGGATCTGGAGCGCCTGGTTCACGACCCGATGTGACAGCTCCCCCGTGTAGAGCTTGGCCATCGCCGCTTCCTTGGCGAAGTCGCGGCCGTCGTCCTTGAGCCACGCGGCCTTGTAGACGAGGTTCCGGCCGGCCTCGATCTCCACTGCCATGTCCGCGAGCTGGAACTGGATCGCCTGGAAGCTCGCGATCGGCTTGCCGAACTGCTCTCGCTCCTGTGCGTACTTGAAGGCGAGGTCGTACGCGCCCTGCGCGAGGCCCACGCCCATCGCCGCGACCGAGATCCGGCCGCCGTCGAGGATCTCGAGGAACTGCTTGAAGCCGGCCCCGCGGGGCCCGAGCAGGTTTTCCTCCGGCACGCGTGCGTCCTTGAACGAGAGCTCGCGGGTGTCCGAAGCCCGCCAGCCGAGCTTCTCCATCGGCTCGGAGATCTCGTAGCCGGGCGTGCCGTTCGGGACGATCAGGTTCGAGATCTCGCCGTCGCCGGTGAGCGCGGTGATCGTCACGCAGGCCGAGATGTCCGTGCCCGCGTTCGTGATGAAGATCTTCGAGCCGTTGATCACCCAGTCGCCGTCCTGCAGCTCGGCGCGCGTGCGCGAAGCGGCGGCGTCCGAGCCCGCGCCCGGCTCGGTCAGACCGAAGGCGGCGAGCTTCTTGCCGGAAGCGAGGTCCGGCAGCCACTCCTGCTTCTGCTCCTCGATCCCGAAGAGGAAGATCGGCATGGTGCCGAGGGACGTGTGCGCGGCGACCGTGATCGCGACGGACGAGTCGATCCGCGTCAGCTCCTCGATCGCGATCGCGTACGACAGCGTGTCGCTCCCCCCGCCTCCGTACTCCTCGGGGATGGGCATCCCCATCAACCCCAGCTCGGCCAGCTCGGCGACCAGCTCGTAAGGGAAGCGATGCTCGCGGTCGAGCTCCTCGGCCACCGGCGCGACCTTCTGCTCGGCGAAGTCTCGGACCGTGCTCCGGACGAGCTCTTGCTCTTCGGTGAGATCGAAGTTCACGCGCTCAGCTTCGTCGCGAGCTCGGCGATCAGGCGGACGCCGTAGCCGGTGCCGCCTTTCTGCGAGAGGTAGTCGTTCCGGCCCCAGGTGAAGAACGCGGTGCCTGCGACGTCCACGTGTGCCCACGGGCCCTCGCCGACGAACTCCTGGAGGAATGACGCGGCGTACGTGGGCTGTGCCTGGCCGCGCACGGAGGAGTTCTTCATGTCGGCGAACGCCGACTCGATCAAGCCCTTGTAGCGCCGGTGCATCGGCCACGGCCACGCGTGGTCCCCGCTCGCCTCGCCCGCTGCCACGATCTCGTCGCGCCACGCGTCGTCGTTGCCCATCACGCCTGCGTAGAGGTCGCCGAATGCCCGGTTCATCGCGCCCGTGAGCGTCGCGAAGTCGACGAGGTGCGTCGCGCCGAGCGTGCGCGCGTAGTGGAGCGCGTCGGCGAGCACGAGCCGGCCCTCGGCGTCGGTGTTCGTGATCTCGATCGTCTTGCCGTTCATCGCGGTCAGGATGTCGCCGGGCCGGTACGAGCCGCCGCCGACTGCGTTCTCGGTCGCCGCCACGACTGCAAGCGTGCGCAACGGCAGCCCGAGCTCGGCGACGACGCCGATGCCCTCGATAACTGCGCCGCCTCCTGCCATGTCGCCCTTCATGTCCTCCATGTAGAGCGCCGGCTTGATCGAGATGCCGCCGGTGTCGAACGTGATCGCCTTGCCGACGAGGCCGAGCACGACATCGCCGTTCGGCGAGGGCGGCTCGTAGCGGAGCACGATCATGCGCCCCGGGTTGTGGCTGCCCTGCGCGACGCCGGCGAAGGCGCCCATCCCGAGCTTCGTGAACTCGTCTGGGCCGAGCGCCTCGGCGGTCAGGTTCGCATGCTCGCCTGCGAGCTCCAGCGCCCGGTCCGCCAGCTTCTCCGGAGTGAGCTCGTTCGCTCCGGTGTTCGCGAGGTCACGTGCCCGGTTCGCCGCCTCGGCGACGGTCGCCGCACGTTCGCCCTCGCCTTCGAGCGCCTCGTCACCGCCGACGAGCACGAGCCGCTCGAAGGGATGGTCGGACTTCGCCCGGGTCTTCCAGCGGCCGGGGTCGTAGGAGCCGAGCAAGAGGCCGTCGACGACGGCCCGCGCCTGCTCGGAGTGGGGGAGTGAGTCGTCGAGGAGCCACGCAAGCGTTCCCCCGACCCGCTCGCCCGCCTCGGCGACCGCGGCGGCCGCGGTCCGGACGGAGTCGGCGTCCAGCTCGTCCTCCGGCCCGAGACCGACGAGAACGACTCGCCGGGCCGGTGCGTTCCCGTTCGGGTACAGCACGGCTGTTCGTCCGGCCTTGGTGGCGATCTCCTCTTCGTCGGCTACCCGCTTCGCCTCATCGTCCTGCGCGAGCCCGGGCAATCCCTTCGGGCCCACGGGAAACGCGAGGACGTCTGCTTCCGGAATCGACTCTGAGACTTCGACCCGCATCAGGGGCCGCGATGCTATCCGACAGGGTTTCTACGGTGAATGTCGAAGGCTTTTCACAACTTTCAAACCCTCTTAACTTTCCCTTCAGCAGGTCGATACACACTGTGCCCATGACCTCCTTGCGGCCCCTTCGCTTTCGTCGTCGACGCGTGGCGCAAACCGTCGAGGCGCTGACCGAGCTCCTCGGCAGCCTGACCCTCGAGCGGCAGGCGCTCCGCGCATCGGACGCGAACTCCGTCGCCCTCGAGCGCAACCGTGTCGCGATCGCCCGCGCCCAGTGGGACCTCTCCCACGCGCTCATCGAGCGGCACCTGCCGGATCCGGCAGCCCAGAACGCGGCGTAGACCCTCCTTTCGGTAGGCTCGCGGCTCGATGGAGCCCCGCGAGTTCTTCGAGACCCTGGAGTCGCGCGTCGACGCGTCCAAGACCGCCGGCATGAACAACTCGTACGTCTTCGAGATCGAGGGCGTCGGCACTTGGCAGGTGGACGTGACCGACGGGGCGGTGAAGGTCACCGAGGGCGGCGCCGACGGTGACGCCACCATCCGCACCTCCGAAGAGACCTTCAAGGCGATCGCGAGCGGCGAACAGAATCCGACGACCGCCTACATGACGGGGAAGCTCAAGATCGACGGCGACATGGGCGCCGCGATGAAGCTCCAGAAGCTCTTCTAGCGCTAGTCCTCGAGCTCGACGAGGAGCGTGCCGCCCGCGACCTGGTCGCCTTCGCTGACGTGCACGGCGCGCACCGTGCCGTCGTAGGGCGAGGCAATCGGCGTCTCCATCTTCATCGCCTCGAGGACGAGCAGCGTCTGGCGGTGCTCGACCTTGTCCCCGGGCGCTGCGAGCACCTTGATCACCGTGCCCGGCATCGGCGCCGTCAGCGTGCTCTGCTCGCCGCCGCCAGCTCCGGCCCGCGCGTGTGTGAGCTCGTCGACGTCCGGCGGCGCCTGCGGCTCGGGCGCAGGGAGGTTGAGGCGCCACGCTGCGTCCCATGGGCCGCTCGGAAGCCGTGCCGGCGGGGCGGACAGCGGCGGGTACTCGGCCAGGAAGGCCGTCGTCGCGCGCCCGGCGCGGACGACGGGATGGGCGACGAGCCAGCGCAGGAACGGGAGATTCGTGGTCAGGCCCTCGACCCTCGTCTCGGCGAGAGCGTCGCGTAGCCGGAGCAGCGCCTCGCCACGCGTCGGGCCGTGGGCAATGAGCTTCGCGATCATCGGGTCGTAGGCAACCCCGACCTCGTCGCCCTCCTCGACGCCGGCGTCCACGCGGACGCCCGTCGGGAGGCGGAGGCGCTCGATCCGACCCGCCTGGGGGAGGAAGCTCTTCGGATCCTCCGCATAGAGCCGCGCCTCGACGGCATGTCCCTCGAAGCGGGGCTCGAGGTCGAGCGGTTCGCCGGCGGCGATGCGCAGCTGCTCGCGGACGATGTCGACGCCGGACACGAGCTCGGTAACCGGATGCTCGACCTGGATCCGCCCGTTCAGCTCCAGGAGGTAGAAGTTGCGCCCGTCGAGCATGAACTCGACGGTGCCAGCGCTGCGGTAGCCGATCGCGCGGCCGAAGGCGACCGCCGCCTCGCTCATGCGCGCTCGGAGCTCGCGGTCGAGTGCGGGGGAGGGCGACTCCTCGAGCACCTTCTGATGGCGCCGCTGGATCGAGCAGTCGCGCTCGCCGAGGGCAACGACCTCGCCGTGCTCGTCCGCGAGCAGCTGGATCTCGACGTGGCGCGGTCGCTCGACGAAGCGCTCGTAGTAGACGGTGTCGTCGCCGAAGGCGGCCTTCGCCTCGCGCCGAGCCGCATCGGTCGCCTCATCCAGCTGCGCCGGGTCGCGGACGACGCGCATCCCGCGGCCGCCTCCGCCGGCAGCGGCCTTGACGACGATCGGGAAGCCGACCTCGCCGGGCGCACCCGCGGGGAGCACCGGCACGCCCGCCTCGTGTGCGATCCGCTTCGCTTGGAGCTTGTCCCCGCCTCGGCGCAGGCCATCCGGGGTGGGGCCGACGAAGACGATTCCCGCTGCCTCGACCGCGTCGGCGAACTCGGCGTTCTCCGCGAGGAAGCCGTAGCCGGGATGGATCGCGTCGGCCCCGATGCTCTTCGCCGCGCGGATGTGCTCCTCCGAGAAGAGGTAGCTCTCGATCTCGACCGTCTCGTCCGCGATCCGCGTATGGAAAGCGCCGACGTCGTCCGGCGCCGCCACGGCGACGGTCGCGATCCCCGCCTCGGAGCAGGCGCGGAAGATCCGCACTGCGATCTCGCCGCGGTTCGCTACGAGGAGCTTCTGGATCGCCATAGGACGGCAAACGTACTCAGTGACGCTGCAGAGAGCAGCAGGTAGGGAACCGTGTCGGACGTGAGCTCGGCGAGCCCGCCGCCGCCGACGGCGCCGAGCGCCTGACCAGGAGCCCATGCGATGTTGATCAGCGCGAAGGCGTACGCGTACTGGAGGCCGCGCGCCTCGGCCTCGTCCGAGAGCAGCGCCATGGCGGGTGTCCAGAAGCTGCCAAAGCTCATGCTCGCCAGCACGACGAGCACCGCGAGCACAGCGGCCCGTCCCGGCCAGGGCAGCCCCGCAGTGGCAACGGCGGATGCGAGCACGAGCACCGTCATCGGCCCGATGCGGCCGACGCGGTCGGTGATCCGCCCCACGAGCGGGTTCGCCGTCGCCTCGAGCGCTGCCGTGCCGAGCCAGAGCGCGCCGATCGCGACGGCGGAGAACCCCAGCTCGTCGAGTCGCAGCGGCGCGAGCACGCTGAGCGTCCCGAAGAAGAGCGCGGGCAGGACGACGAACCAGACGCTGAGCAGGATCCTGCGGTTCCGCACCGCCCGCAGGAAGACTCCGAGCGGCTGGGGCTCGACGGGCGACGGCGACGGGGTCCGGAATGCCCAGATTGCGAGCGCAACGGCGAGGAGTGCAGCGGCGCCGAAGGCGACGCCATGTCCGACGACCGAGGCCACGCCTCCGAGCACGGGGCCGAACAGCGCGCCGACGATCGCCGCGGCCAGCGCCGTGCCGATCGTCTGCCCCCGGCGCGCGGCCGGTGTCTCGCTCACGAGCCAGGTGAGTCCAGCCGTCCATGCGAATGCGCTGCCGACGCCCTGCGTGAAACGGGCAACGTCGAGGAGTGCGATCGAATCGGCGGTCGCGAAGACGAAGGTCGCGGCCGCGATCACCAGGGCACCGGCGATGGTGACCGGACGGGCTCCGTACCGCGCGGCGGCAATCCCGCCCGGGATGCCTCCGACGAGAGCGCCGATCGGATAGGCGCCGGCGAGCACCCCGGCTCCGGCCTTGGACAGGTCGTACTTGTCCGCGTAGTCGGGCAGGAGCGGCGTCAGCGCCGCGAAGAACATCGTGTCGACGAAGACGACGCCGCCGACGAGGAAGAGGAGACGGCGCACGCCGTCAGTCGAGCCAGGCCGGCCTTCGCCGCTCCAGGAACGCGCGCAGGCCGTCCTGGCCCTCGTCGCTCGTCCGCATCCGCGCTGCGAGCTCCGCGAGCTCCCGGCCCTCACCTGGGTGCGGTCGAACGAGGCTCTTGGCCGCGCGTGCGGCGCTCGGCCCGGAGGTGAGGAGCTCTTCGACGATTGCGTCCGCGTTCGAAGCGATCTCGCTGACGAGGCCGATGCGAAGCGCCACGTCCGAGCCGAAGCGCTCGCCCGAAAGGAAGTAGCGGCGCGCGGCCCCCGAACCGATCTTCGCGAGCACGAACGGCGAGATGACGGCCGGGATGATCCCGAGCTTCACCTCCGAGAAGCCGAAGACGGCGTCCTCCGCGGCGACGGCGACGTCCACGCAGGCGGCGAGCCCGCATCCCCCGCCAAGGCAGTAGCCCTGGATCCACGCGACGACTGGAGCCGGGCAGGAGTCCACTGCGCGGAGCATCCGGTAGAGGCGCAGCGCGTCCTCGACGTTCTCCTCGTACGAGAGGTCGATCGAGGAACGCTGCCACTCGATGTCGGCCCCGGCGCAGAAGCTCTCGCCCTCGCCGGCGAGGACGACGACCCGCGCGTCGCCCACGTCGGCGAATGCGTCCGTCAGCTCGCGGATGAGCTCGGCGTCGAAGGCGTTCCGTCGCTCGGGCTTGTCGATGGTGACGCGGAGAACCGGTCCATCCCACTCGATCCGGAGCGCGCTCATGCGCGTGAGCTTAGAGTCGCAGCATGCTGAGAGGAGTGCTCGCCGCCGCAGTCACGCCTCTGCGGGAGGGTGGAGAGGCGCTCGACGAGGGCGCCTTCGCGCCGTACGCCGAGTACCTGGTCGCGGGCGGGCTCGACGGGATTCTCGCGCTCGGGACGACGGGCGAGGGGATCCTCCTGCGACTCGAGGAGAGACGGCGGGCCGCGGAGCTCTTCGTGGACGTCGCCGGAGACGGCTTCCAGGTCGCCGTCCACTGCGGCGCGCAGACCACGGCGGACACGGTCGCGCTGGCTGCGCACGCGGCGGAGATCGGCGCCGACGCCGTCGCGGTGATCGGGCCGCCGTACTACGCGCTCGACGAGGAGGCGATCGTCGCGCACTTCGCTGCGGCGGCCGAGGCGTGCGCGCCGCTGCCGTTCTACCTCTACGAGTTCCGAGCCCGGGCGGGCTACTCGATCCTGCCGGCCGCGATCGAGCGCCTGCGGAAGCTC
>DASTYD010000071.1:0-18127 GCA_035765175.1 Gaiellaceae bacterium | reverse complement strand
TCCTCGTCGGCCTGCGTCAGCTCCGCGTTGCCCCCCGCCTCGGCGGCGAGGTCGACGATCACGGACCCGGGGCGCATCGACTCGATCGCCGTCCGGGGAATGAGCCGCGGCGCGGGCCGGCCTGGGATGAGCGCGGTCGTGACCACGACGTCGAAGTCGCCGATCCTCGCCTCGAGCTCCTCCTGCTGGCGGCGCTGCTCCTCCTCCGAGAGCTCCCGCGCGTACCCGCCCTCGGTCTCCTCGCCGACGACGCCGAGCTCGAGGAATGTCGCGCCGAGGCTCTCGACCTGTTCTTTGACGACGGGTCGCACGTCGAAGCCGGACACGACGGCGCCGAGCCGGCGGGCGGTCGCGATCGCCTGTAGCCCGGCCACGCCCGCGCCGATCACGAGCACCTTCGCCGGCGTCACCGTGCCGGCCGCGGTCATCAGCATCGGCAGGAACTTGGGCAGCCGGTCGGCCGCGAGCACGACCGCCTTGTAGCCGGAGACCGTGGCCTGGGAGGAGAGCGCGTCCATCGGCTGCGCACGCGTGATGCGGGGAATGGACTCCATGGCGAATGCCGTCACGCCCGCTGCCGCGAGTCTCTCGATTCCCTCCCGGTCGGTCAGCGGCTGAAGGAAGCCGATCAGAATCTGTCCGCTCCGCAGGCGGCCGAGCTCCTCGTCGCTCGGCTTGCGCACTTTGGCGACGACTTCGGCGGCCCACGGGTCGCCCAGCTCGGCTCCTGCCTCTCGGAACGCCTCGTCGGGAAACGAGGCAGCCTCGCCGGCACCGGGCTCGACGACGACCTCGATCCCGGGCTCGGTGAGCTTCGCGACGAGCTCCGGGACGAGCGCCACCCGCCGCTCGCCCTGCGCCGTCTCCTTCGGAACGCCGATCCGCATGGATCGCAAACTCTATTTCCCAGGAGGGAACGAGGCCACGGCCTTGAACACACGGAGTCTGTGGGGAGCCTCGCGCGACTGTCGGCTGCAATCGAAGCTCGTGACCCCTACGCAAGGGGCCACTCGTCGCGGGTGACCGTGTTCGCGCAGGCGATGGCCCGCCGGATCGGGCTCGAAAAGGAGCGCGTGTCGATCCTCCGGCTCGGCGCCCTGCTCCACGACGTCGGGAAGCTCGCCGTCCCGTCCTCGGTGCTCCTCAAGCGCGGCCCGCTCACGGAGTCCGAGTTCGGCCAGATGCGCCGTCACCCGGCGGCAGGCGCCCGCATGCTCGAGACACTCGGGGCGCCTCCCACGATCCTCCCCGTCGTCCTTCACCACCACGAGCGCTGGGACGGCGCCGGGTATCCAACGGGCCGGCGCGGGGACGCGATCCCGCTCGAGGCGCGTGTCCTCTGCATCGCGGACTCGTTCGACGCGATGACCTCGACTCGGCCCTACCGCGCACCGCGGGGGCCCGACGAGGCGATGGACGAGCTCGAGCGCTGCGCCGGCACCCAGTTCGACCCGGAGCTCGTCGACGCGTTCGGGGAGGCCTGGGTCGAAGGCGGCCTTGGCGCCCTCGTGTGGCAGCACGCCGCGGCGAGCTAACGTCGGACCCAGCGGGCTAGAGCGTCGACCAGACTTCGAGCTTCGACTTCGTGCGGCGAATCACCTCGTCCGCAAACTCCGTCGTGCCCGCGTGGCCGCCGAGGTCGGCAGTCCGGAAGCCCTCAGCGACGGCCTCGATGGCCGCCTCGCGGATCGCCCGCGACGCCTGCTGCCCCTCGTCGCCGGCATGCCCCAGGAGCGCCGCCGCGGCGAGAATCATCGCCATCGGGTTCGCGACGTTCTTCCCCTGCAGCGCCGGGGCAGTGCCATGCGCGGCCTCGGCCATCACGGCCGTCACATGGGCGGGGTCGTCCTCCGCGAATGCCACGAGCAGCGACTCCGCACCGGCGATCGAACCGAAGAGGGGCAGAACGAGGTCGGAGAGGATGTCGCCGTCGCGGTTCAGCGACGGGATCACGAGCGGATCGCCGGTCGTCGCGACGAGCAGGGCGAAGGTCGCGTCGATCAGCTGCGGCTCGTACGCCACGTCGGGGTGCCGCGCCGCGGCCGCGTCCATCTCCTCCTTCAGCATCCCCTCGTAGATCGGGCTCACGGTGTACTTGGGGCCGCCGAAGACCTTCGCACTCATCCGCTCGGCTGTCTGGAAGGCGAATTCCGCGACGCCGCGGCAGATTCGCCGCTCGATGCGCTCGGTCCGGAACGCCGCCTCGTCGTCGCCCTCGCCCTCGCGCCACTCCTTCGCCCCGTAGGCGTCGCCGACGGCCATCCGAACGACCGAGATCGGGGCGTGCACCCCTCCCAGCGGCACGACGCCCGGGATCCGCCGGCCCGTGCGGACGATCACGCGCCCTCCGATCTCCTCGCGCAGGATCCGGTTCGGCGACCCCACGTCGTCGGCACCCTCGGGCGTCACCGTCGCGGCCTTCAGGCCCAGCCCGTGCTCGCGGATCGCGGCGGCCGCATCGAGCACGACCTGGTTCTTCGTCGCGCGGCGACTCTCGAGCGAGAGGTCGTAGCGGTCGAACGCGACGTCGAGCCCGATCACTTCCTGATCGAGCACGCGGAGAGCCTCCTCGAGCAACTCCTGCCCGGTCTCGTCGCCTTCGAGGACCGCGATCGTCGTTGCCATGCGTCGGATCCTACGGCCGGGGGTACACGGCTCGCATGGCACGAAGAGGAGGCTGGCGGCGCAAAGGCCGCAAGGATCGTTTTCGCTACTACGACGCGCGGGGAAAGCGGATCACCGATCCCGAGAAGCTCGAGCGCATCGACGACCTGGTGATCCCGCCCGCCTGGCGAGACGTCTGGATCTCTCCCCGGCCGAAGGCGAAGCTCCAGGCGACCGGCGTCGACAGTGCCGGCCGGCGCCAGTACCTCTACCACCCGGAGTACCGGGCGCAGCAGGAGCGGGAGAAGTTCGACAGGCTCGTCCGTTTCGCCGAGCTCCTGCCCGACCTCAGAAAAGCGATGAGCAAGCACATGGACGAGGAGCCGCTCTCGCCCGAATGGACCTGCGCGTTGGCGTTGCGGCTGATCAACCTCGGCTGGTTTCGAGTCGGGACCGAACGCTACGCGCGAACAGCGCGCACGTTCGGGATCACGACGCTGCGCAAGAAGCACGTGACCGTCCGCGGCAGCAGGATCTCATTCCGCTATCGCGGGAAGGGCAGCGCCTGGGTCCGCACGGCGATCGTCGACGAGGAGCTCGCCGTCGCGATGAAGCAACTCCTCGCCGTCCACGGCGGTCGAGGGTTGTTCCGCTACCGATCCGAAGGCTCGCTCGTCACCTTGACCGGAGCGCGGCTGAACGAGTACATCGCCGAGCACATGGGGGACCAGTTCACCGCCAAGGACTTCCGCACGTGGGGCGGCACGCTGATCGCCGCGATCGCCTTCGCGGAGCATGGCCTGGCCGAGAGCGAGACCGAGGCCAAGCGCGTCGTCGCGGGTGTGATGAAAGCGGTCGGGGAGAAGCTCGGCAACACACCCGCTGTTGCGCGGTCGTCTTACGTCAGCCCGGCGGTCGTCGAGCAATATCTCGACGGGAGAACGCTCGATGATTTTCGGCCGCGACATTTACGAGTCGTCGGCGCGCGCGATACGGGGCTCGATCGCGAGGAGCAAGCCCTGCTCAGCCTGTTGCGATCGTGGCGAATTCGACGGGCACGCGTTGCCGCGTGAATTTTCTGCTGCTTTCCGCTACGCTTGCGCGACCTGTTTTCGATTGAGGAGGGCAATCTGATGGCGCGAAAGACTGTGCTCGTTTGCGACAACTGTGGCCGCGAAGTCGGGGAAGGAAAGGGTGCAACCTTGCGCCTGAACTACACCGACGCGCGCCGCGGTTCCAAGCAGGCGGACCTCTGCGACAACTGCGCCGGTCAGATGCCCGGCCGTGCGGCTGCGCGGAGAGGCCGCAAGCCGAAGTCGGCTTCGGCAAGCCGCTAAGAACAGAGCTCGGTCGATCCTTCTCGCGCTCCTGGCGCGTCGCTGAGCGCCTGTATGCGAGCGGACCGTGTTGACCACACGGCCTGCTGCAGGAAGGCGGTCAACGGCGCGAGGCGGCGAGACTCGTTGGACTTTGCGGGGTTCTCGTCCGCCGCCGGCCAGGGGCCGGAAGGAACTGTCAGACCCCAGGTCTACGATAGATCGATGGCCTCCGGCCAGGGTCTGACCGTGCTCTCAGGGCCGGCGAACGCCGGCAAGGTTGCGCTGCTCCTCGAGCGCTACCTGGGCGCGCTCGAGCGAGATCCGTGGCTCATCGTGCCGCACGGGTCGGACGTAGAACGCATCGAGCGCGAGCTCCTGGCGAAGCAGGGCGCGCTCCTTACCGGCGACATCGGCACCTTCGACGACCTCTTCACCCGGATCGCCCGCGACGGCGGGTCGGCCCGGCCGGTGGTCACCGACGCCCAGCGCCAGCTGATCGTCCGCACGGCCGTCACCGCCACGTCGCTGAACGGCCTCGGTGCCTCGTCGCGCTTCTCGGGCTTCGCCGACTCGCTCGGCGGCGCCCTCTCAGAGCTCGAGTCCGGGCTCGTCGACCCTGGCGACCTGCGGGGCGACCTCGCGCTCCTCTACGCGTCCTACCGCGCGGAGCTGGAGCGGCTGGAGCTCTGGGACCGCGACCTCCTGCGCCGACACGCGGCCGAGCGCATCTCCTCTGAGCTCGACGCGTGGTCGGGGCGGCCGGTCTTCGCCTACGGGTTCGAGGATCTCACCGGTGCGCAGTGGGCCCTCCTGAACGCCCTCGCGGGCCGCACCGAGGTGACGGTCTCGCTCCCATACGAGCCGAACCGGGCTCCGTTCGAGTCGCTCAGACGCACGTCCGACGACCTCGGCGCGCTGGCCGCGGGACGGATCGAGGAGCTGCCGCCGCGCTACGGCGAGGTCGCGCCGCCCACGCTCGCCCACCTCGAGCGGCATCTCTTTTCGGACCGCCCTGCCCCCGGCCCGCCGCTCGACGGCGCGATCCGCTTCCTCGAAGGAGCGGGCGCCCGCGGCACACTCGAGCTCGTCGCCGACGAGGTCCTGCAGCTCATCCGCGCCGGCACGAAGCCCGACGAGATCCTGCTGGTCTGCCCGAGCGTCGAACGCCAACGCGCCCAGCTCGAGACCGCTCTCGGCGCTCTCGGCGTTCCCTACGGGATCGAGGGCCGGATCCGAATCGGGAAGACCGCGTTCGGCCAGGCGCTGCTCGCCTTGCTCCGCTTCGAGTGGCTGGGCGGAGGGCGCCACGACCTCTACGGCTTCCTGCGCTCGCCCTACTCGGGCCTGTCGAGAGCGCACGTCGACTACCTCGAGGGGCGGCTGCGCGGGCGGGCCGTGAGCGACCCGGCGCGGGTCGTCGAGGAGACGCTCAAGCTCCGCGGACAGCCCCTGCCGATGCTCGACTCGCTGCGCGCCGAGGCCGAGCCGCTCGCAGCCGTGCGCCGGCTGGCCCACACGATGGTGCGCGCCGCGTACGGGCTCGACTCGCCCCCCGTCGGCGCGGACGCTGCGCTCGATCTCCGGGCGCACCGCGCGGTGACGGACCTGATCTCCGAGCTCGAGATCTGGCGTGAGCTGGGCGGCGCGCTCTCCCGGGAGGAGCTGTACGGCGCGCTCGAGCGGGCCACGCTGCGGCTCGCGCGCGGAGACGAGCCCGGCCGGGTGGCCGTCACCGACATTCTCCGCGCGAGGACGCGTCGGACGGAGGTCGTCTTCCTCCTCGGTCTCGAGGAGGGCAGCTTTCCGAGGCGTCAGCAGGGCACGCCTTTCCTCGACGAGGAGGAGCGGCGCTCGATCGACGAGGCCTCGAAGCGGTCGCGGCTCGCGAAGCCGGACCAGGTCTCGCGCGAGCGCTTCTTCTTCTACACCACATGCACGAGGCCTTCGCGGCGCCTCTACCTCGTGCGCGAGGCATCCACCGACGAAGGCTCGCCGCGCGAGCCGAGCCCGTTCTGGGAAGAGGCGCGCTCTCTGTTCGACGCGGCCGACGTCGACCGCTGGACGACGCGCCGACGGTTGGCGCAGCTGACCTGGGACCTCGACTCGGCGCCGACCGAGCGCGAGCGGCTCCGCGCCCTGAGCTCGCTTGCGGCCGACAGCTCGGACGAGGCCGTCGCGCTCGCGCGCGCGAACGGGTGGGAGCGGCGGCTGAACCGTGCCCTGCACGCGTTTTCGCGCCCCACCCGGCTCACCGATCGGGCCCTGATCGACGCGCTGCGTGCGAAGACGAGCTTCTCGGTGACCGAGCTCGAGCTCTTCGCCGATTGCTCCTCGATCTGGTTCTTCGAGCGGATGATCGACCCGCGCTCGATCGAGGGCGAGGTCGACGCACGCCTTCGCGGCTCGATCGCGCACCAGACCTTGTTCAAGTTCTTCTCGGGCCTTCCGAAAGAGCTCGGCACGGAGCGTGTCGACGCCGAGCGCCTCGACGATGCGCTGGTCTTCCTTAGAACGTGCCTCGCCGAAGCGATCGAGAGCGGTGTCTGGATCGAGCTCGGCGAGCTCCAGAGGCGCGAGCTCGAGGAGAGCCTCTGGCGCGACCTCGAGAACTTCGTCCGCGAGGAGTCGGAGTCGCCCCTTGCGCTCGTCCCGCGGCGCTTCGAGGTTGCGTTCGGCTCCGACCGCTCGGCTCCGGAGCTCCAGGCCGGCCTCCAGGTGGACGGGTTCTCACTCACCGGCAAGATCGACCGGATCGACCTCGACCCCTTCAGCGCGCGCGGCATCGTCCAGGACTACAAGTCGGGGAAGACCGCGCACTCGGCGGCGAAGATCGAGTCGGAGCTGCGCCTCCAGATCCCGCTCTACATGCTCGTTCTGCGCGACCTCGTCGGCATCGAGCCGATCGGCGGCCTCTACCGGGCTCTCGCGGGCGAACGGCACGCGCGGGGGCTCCTCCGCAAGGACGCCGAGGACGACGTGCCAGGCTTCAGCAAGCGCGACTACCTCGACGAGGAAGAGTTCTGGGCGCAGACGGAACGCGCAAAGGAGCACGCCGTCCGCTTCGTCGAGCGCATTCGCTCGGGAGACATCCAGCACGACCCGAAGGGCGGCTTTCCGTGCCCGACCTGGTGCGATCTCTCCTCCATGTGCCGGGTGGCGAGGTCGTGACGGTCGTGGAAGCGACTCGAGCCCCGAATGCCGAGCAACTCGCTGCGATCGACGCGCCCGGGCTCGTCTTCGTCTCCGCCGGAGCCGGGACCGGGAAGACGACAGTGCTCGTCGAGCGCTTTGTGCGAGCGGTCTGCGAGCGGGGGCTGCCGATCGACTCCGTGCTCGCGATCACCTATACGGAGCGCGCTGCAGGTGAGCTACGGGGGCGGATCCGCGGGCGGCTCGGCGAGCTCGGGCGCCACGATCTCGGGCGGGCACTCGACGGCGCGTGGATCTCGACCATCCACGGCTTCTGTCACCGGCTCCTGAAGGCGCACCCGTTCGAGGCCGGCGTCGACCCCAACTTCCGCGTCCTCGACGAGAACCAGGCCCGCGTGCTCGCAGGAGAGGCGTTCGAGGCGGCGCTCGAGGAGTTCTGCGCGTCGGGCGATCCGGAGCGAACGCGGCTGCTGGCGACGTACGGCGCGCGCGGGCTGCGGCGAATGCTCACCGGGGTCTACGAGACGCTGCGCTCTGCCGGGCGAGACCTCGTGCTCGAGGTCTCGGAGCGACCGGGCTTGGCGGCTCGGATCGACGAGCTCCGAGAGGCGGCCCGCTGCCTGGTCGAGGACGACGCGGCAGCCGAGCCTTCGCGTGAGAGCGCTGGGCGTGCGGTGGAGCTCCTCGAGGATCCGCCGCCCGCCGAGCGGCTGCTCGACCTCTCGGGCCTCGCGCCGCGCGGGGGGAAGCGCGAGCGGGCCTCGAGCTACGAAGAGGCGCGGCGTAGAGTCGAGCAGGCGGCCCTGGACGAGGTGGCGGCGCGCGACCGAGGCCTCCTCGAGGACCTCCTGCGGCGGTTCGCAGACGCGTACGCCGTGGCGAAGGCGGCGGAGTCGGCGCTCGATTTCGAGGACCTCCAGCTGACCGCGCGCGATCTCCTGCGCGACAACCCGGCCATCCGCGAGCGGGAGAGCTGGCGCTTCCGGTCGGTGCTCGTCGACGAGTTCCAGGACACGAATCGCCTCCAGTGCGAGCTGATCGATTTGCTCGCGACCGAGGATCTCTTCTTCGTCGGCGACGAGTTCCAGTCGATCTACCGCTTCCGCCACGCCGACGTCGAGGTCTTCCGCGAGCGGCGCGAGGCCTCGGGGGGCGTGCTCGCGCTCACCGAGAACTACCGCTCGCGCCCCGAGGTGCTCCAGGTCATCAACCACCTCTTCTCCTCGGACTTCGGCGACTCGTTCCGGCCCCTGTCCGCCGCTGGGAGGTTCGAGGATCCCGCGTTCGGGCCGGCCGTCGAGCTCCTCGTCACGGACAAGTCGACCTACAAGGACACCGGCACGCACTGGCGCGCCGCCGAGGCGAAGCACGTCGCGTCTCGCGTCAAGGAGCTCGTCGACTCGGGTGAGGCGACGCCGGGCGAGATCGTGCTTCTCTTCGCCGCGGGGACCGACGCGCGCCTGTACGAGCAGGCCCTCCGTGAGCTCGGCCTGCCGACCTTCCGCGCGACGGGCCGCGACTACTACCACCAGCAGCAGGTCGTCGACCTGCTCGCGTACCTGCGGCTGCTCCACAACCGCTACGACGACGAGGCGCTCGTGACAGTGCTCGCGTCGCCGTTCGTCGGCGTCTCGAACGACGCGCTGCTCCATCTGCGCCGCGCGGCCGAGCGCCGGCCGCTCTTCGTCGGGCTCGAGCGCTCCCTGCCGGAGGGCCTCTCGGACCGCGACGCTCAGCTCTTCCGGGCCTTCCGCCAGCGCTACGACCGCCTGGCCGGCCTGGCGCCGCGCCAGTCTCTCGAGCGGCTCTGCGAGCGGATCCTCACGGAGCACGACTACGACCTCGCCGTCCTCGTCCAGTGGGACGGCCGGCGGCGCTACGCGAACCTCCGCAAGCTCGCCCGCCTCGCGCGCTCCTACGAGGAGCTCCGCGGTCCGGACGTCGAAGGCTTCGTCCGCTTCGTCCGCGAGCTCGGCACGGTCGGCGCCTCCGAGCTCGAGGCCGTCGCCGAGGAAGAAGGAACCGACGTCATCCGGCTGCTCACGATCCACGGCGCGAAGGGGCTCGAGTTCAAGGTCGTCGTGGTCGCGGACGCCGGGCGGCACGGCGCCTCGAGAGACGCCGACGAGATCCTCTGCCTGCCCGACGGCCGCCTCGGCTTCCGCGTCGCTGACCCGGCGACGGGCAAGCGGCGCCCGACCTCCGACTACGAGGAGGTCAAGGAGGTCGAGCAGGAAGCCTCGGAGGCCGAGCGGCGGCGCCTCTACTACGTCGCCATGACCCGGGCGATCGACCGCTTGATCGTCTCCGGCTCGATCGACCCGGAACGCGCCGGCGACGAGTCGACCCCGATCGGCTGGGTGCTCGGGCGGCTCGAGGCGACGGAGCTCGACGGCGCCGCCGGCGGCCCCGTCGAGATCGAGCGTGACGGCGCGCGGCTCGTCCTCCGGCTAGACCGGTTCAGCGGTGGCGAGGCGCCCGTGTCCGTGACGGGGGACGCGGGCGAGCAGCAGCTCGAGCTCTTCGCGCTGGAGAACGGCAAGCCCGCGATCATGGACGCCCCGACGCTGCCGGAGCTCCTGCCGGTGCCGGACCCGCCGGAGAACCGCGTGCGACGGCTCTCGTACAGCGCGCTCGCCCTCTTCGAGCTCTGCTCGTACCGCTTCTATGCGGAGCGGATCGTCGGCCTGCGCGAGACGAAGCCCGTCCGGGGCGAGGGAGACGGCGACGGAGGGCTCGCGGCGACCGAGATCGGCGATGCGGTGCACGTGCTGCTCGAAGGCCTCGACTTCGCGTCCCCGCGCCCGCCGGACGACCTGGCCGAGTCGGTGCGCGCCCGCTATCCGCTCGCGACCGACGACGAGGTGGCGCGGATCCGCGGCCTCGTCGAGGACTACTGCGGGTCGGAGATCGCGCAGCGCCTGGCCGCTCTCGAGGGAGCGACGGTCGAGCGTTCGTTCGCGTTCGAGCACGACGGCGTCCTGCTCCACGGACGGCTCGACGTCTTCCACGAGGCAGACGGCCGCGCGCTGGTCGTCGACTACAAGACGAACGTCCTCGAGGACGCCTCGCCGGACGAGGTCGTCGAGCGGGAGTACGGCCTCCAGCGGCTGGTGTATGCGCTCGCGTGCCTGAAAGCCGGAGCCTCCGAAGCCGAGGTCACGTACCAGTTCCTCGAGCGACCGAATGACCTAGTAACACAGTGTTACAAGGTCGATGATGTCCCGGCCCTGGAGGAGGAGCTGTCTCAGGCTATCGCGGCGATCCAGTCCGGCGTCTTCAAGCCGACGCCGAGTGAGTACGCCTGCGCGACCTGCCCTGCGCTCGACCTCGTCTGCGCGGGCCCGCGCCTTGCCGGGTAGGTTCGTCTCCGAGGCACGGAGGCGCGTCGGCCCGAAGCGAGAGCGGATCCTGCCGATCATCCAGCGGCTCGCGGCCGCACATCCCGACGCGACGATCGCGCTCAGGTTCCGGACGGACCTCGAGCTCCTCGTGTCCGTGATGCTCTCGGCGCAGACGACCGACGTGAACGTCAACCGCGTCACGGAGCAGCTCTTCCGCAAGTACGAGCGACCCGAGGACTACCTCTCGGTTCCGGTCGAGGAGCTGGAGGACGACATCCGCCCGACCGGCTTCTTCCACCAGAAGACGAAGTGGCTGCGCGGCACGATGACGATGCTGATCGAGGAGTTCGACGGTCAGGTCCCGCGGCGCCTGGACGAGCTCGTCCGCTTACCAGGCGTGGCCCGCAAGACGGCGAACGTCGTCGCCTCGGAGCTGGGGGAGACCCAGGGCATCGTCGTCGACACGCACGTGGGCCGCCTCTCCCAGCGGCTCGGCTTCACGAAGCAGGAGGACCCGGTCAAGATCGAGCGCGACCTCCAGCGCCTCGTACCGCGCGAGTACTGGGGCGTCTTCCCGCACCTCCTCATCTGGCACGGCCGCCGCGTCTGCCTCGCGCGCCGACCGCATTGCGAGGAGTGCGTGCTCAGCGACCTCTGTCCCTCGAGCCGCGTCTGACTGAGGCTAGGCTCGGCGCATCTGGCTCCTACTGATCACGCCTGACGCCGAGCCGCTCGTTGGTCGCTGGCGCGCCGAGCATGACGCCGCAGCGCGCTTCGGGATCCCGGCGCACGTCACCGTCCGGACGCCGTTCCTGCCACCTGAGCAGTGGCGGGACCCAGCGCTCTCGCTGCTCGAGACCTTCCTCCCGATCGAGGTGAGGCTCTCACGACTCGAAGACCGGCCTGGCGCGTTGGTCGTACTCGTAGAGCCAGACGACGCGCTCAGAGAGATAACCCAGGCCGTCAGCATGCACTGGCCGACCCTGCCGCCGCACAGAGACAATCGCCCTGATCTCGCCTACCACATCACGGTCGTGCGGACCGCAAACGACCGCATTCGTTCCCAAGCCTGGGAAGCCATCGCACCCCAGCTCCCGCTGAAGGTCACCGGCACGCAGATGTGGGCGTCGGCCGGCTCTTTCGAGGAAGGCCTACGGCACGCCGTTCTCGTACGGACGCCGCCGCGCCCGTAACCCATCCAAGTAACACTGTGTTACTAGGAGTTCCGGCGGCGGGAGAGGGCGACCAGGAGGCCGCCGTCCTCGTCGTACGCGGGGAAGAAGTCCGCGCTCACCGGCTGCTCGAGGCCATTTCGGGTCCGGAGCATGAGCTGCTCGTCGAGTTGCCTGACGCCCCACTCACGCGTCAGCTGTGACGGGTTCTTCCCGTCCTCGAAGCCGGAGAGGTGGAACGCCTCCATCACGTCCTTGCCGAGGACGTCCTGCTCCCGGTAGCCCGTGAGCTCGAAGACACCCCGACCGAGGGCGAGCACCCTGCCCTGCGAGTCACAGACCACGAACCCCGTGCTCGGGGCCGGGTAGTAGTCGTCGAGCAGCTCGAACAGGAAGCCGAAGCCGCAGTGGCGGCACTGCGGCGTCCGGCCGGAGAATCCGTCCACGCCGTCGACGTCGACCGAGCGCTGCTTGCAGTTCGGGCAGATGAACCAGGGCACCGGACGATGGTAGCCAGACCGGCTGCCCTCGCTCTAGATCCATCGCTTTCGGCGGAAGTAGACCAGTTGCGCGATCGTGGCCGTGATGATCAAGCCCCAGGACCAGGCATAGCCGAACCGCCAGTGGTACTCGGGTGTGTGGACGAAGTTCTGCCCATAGAGGCCGACGATGAAAGTCGGGACGAGGAGGATCGAGGCGATCGCGGTCAGCTTCTTCGTCGCCTCGTTCTGGTCGATCGCGACGCGCGCCTGCTGGTAGTCGCGCACGGCGGCAAGGAGATCGCGCGCGAACTCGATCGACTCCGTCGCGCGGAGGAGCTTGTCGTACGTCGTCGCGAATTGGCGCTCGAGCTCGCGCGGGAAGACCTCGCGGGCAAACGGCAACCGGCTCTCGACGTCGACCCGCCCGTCGACGATCTCCCGCACTGCGTCCCGGGTCGGACCGAGTGTCTTCCGGATGTGAAGGAGGTCGTGGCGGAGCTCGGAGATCCTCTGTCTGCTCTTCTCGGCCGGCCACCTGTCGACGTGCTCCTCGAGCTCGTCGATCTCGTCGTCGAGGTCGTCGAGCAGGTCGAGGCAGCGCTCGGCGATCTCGTCGACGAGGAAGTAGGCGATCATCCCGGGCGCAAGGTTGCGCCCGTGGAGGTCACAGACCTCCTCGACCCTCGCCGGATCGAAAGGTGGTCGCGCGCCCGGCGTCTTGCGAATCGTCACGATCCGATCCCGGGTGAGAACGAAGTCGACCTCCTGGTAGAAGACGACGTCCTCGTCGGGGACGGCGACCGCGACGAGCAGCAGACCGATGACATAGCGGCCGTGGCTCTTGATGCTCGGGCGGACCCGCGCCCCCTCCTCGTCGGCCGGGCGGAGCAGTTCGTTCAGCGCGTCGACGCGAACTTCGTCCGGAAGCCCGGCGCGAAGCGTCGGCTCGTCCGGATCGAGGAGATCGGTCCACACGGGCCTCCCCATCCACGCGAGGGTAGTGCGGCGCTCGGCTAGACCACCTCGGCGCGGGGCGCGATCAGGGCCGTTGCTTCGTGGCCCTCCTCAGCGGCTAAGAAACGCTCGGCGTCCAACGCCGCCATCGCGCCCGTGCCTGCCGCGGTCACCGCCTGCCGGTACGTGTGGTCGACGACGTCGCCGGCGGCGAAGACGCCCTCGATGTTCGTTGCGGTCGAGCCCGGCTGCGTGACGAGATAGCCCGCCTCGTCGTGGTCGAGCTGGTCGAGGAAGAGCTCGGTGTTCGGATCGTGTCCGACGGCGACGAACAGGCCGTCGGCCGGGATGACCTGCGCCTCGTCGGTGTTGACGTCGCGGATCTTGACCGCCGTGACCTTGCCCTCCTCGCCGAGCACCTCGTCTACGACCGCATGCGTGATGAAGTCGATCTTCGGGTTCGCCCGCGCGCGGTCGAGCATGATCGGGGACGCGCGGAACTCGTCGCGCCGATGGACGACGGTCACCTGGTCGGCGAACTTCGTCAGGAAGACCGCCTCCTCCATCGCCGAGTCGCCGCCGCCGACGACGACGACGTTCTTCTGACGGAAGAAGGCGGCATCACAGACGGCGCAGTACGAGACCCCCTTGCCCTGGAGCGCGCGCTCCGATTCGAGGCCCAGTTGGCGTGCGCTGGCGCCGGTGGCGACGATCACCGCCCGTGCGAGGTGCTCGTCACTCCCGACCATGACGCGGAAGGGCCGCTCCGAGAGGTCGACCTCGGTCACGTCGTCGGTGAGGTACTCGGCGCCGAACCGCTCGGCCTGGGAGCGGAAGTCCTGCATCATCTGCGGCCCGAGGATGCCGCCGGGGTACCCGGGGTAGTTTTCGACGTCGCTCGTGATCATCAACTGGCCGCCGAAGGTGACGCCTTCGATGACGAGCGGGTTCAGGTTCGCGCGTGCGGCGTAGAGCGCGGCCGTATAGCCGGCCGGCCCGCCGCCGATGATGATCAGGTCTCGAACGTCTGTGTCGCTCATGGTCTCGCCTCAAAAGGGTCTGGGACCCTGTTCGGGCCCTCAGACTATTCAACGAATCGGACCGCTTGAATCTTCCCCGTTCGGGGATGCACCATGCACGTGTACACGACCATGAAGGCTTCCTGCGGCACTGCTCTCGTTTGCGTGATCGCGATCCTCGCGGGGAGCGCCGATGCCGCCCGTCCGACGAGCGCCACGTTCACTGTCACGATTCAGGCGACCGTGACGAAGGACTGGAATACCGCAGTCGAGTCCACCGAGGGCGGCTGTACCGTCGTGCGGCGCTCGATCGGCCACAGGACGGTCACGCTCCGCAGCTTGCGGCCGACGACTGTGGTCGTCAGGGTGCGGTCGGGCAAGGCGTCGTTCTCGCCCTCGGCCGTCCGCTTCGTGACCGCCAAGGTCACGCAGAGTGGTGAGAACCGCGCCCGGAAGGTGCAACCCTGCGGGTCCGGGACCGATCGCGAGCGCTGCCGTCCGAGCACGCGCCGGGTGAGCCTGGGGCCCTTGCGTTTCGTCCGCAGCCGTCGGAACGAGCTCACGTTCCGGCCCACCACGCTTCCCCGCGCCGGGACTGCGTGCCCACGCGAATCCGCGCCGGTGCGTGCGATCAGGCCGGGATTGCGAGACGCCGCCGGGCAGATCGCCGAGGTCGAGCTCGCGGGCGGCGCAGCTCAGACGGCGTTCGCGAGCGCAGACGCCACGACCGACCTCGAGGGCGCGGAAACGGGGCGAGTCGTCGAGCGAGTCCGCTGGTCGATGACCTTCGCTCGTCCCTAGCCAACGAGGCTCCCACACAGGTAGAGCTCCCCATCGCGCACCTCGACGTCCGGGTGGAGTCGGTGCGGCTCGCGCTCGCCCGGGCGGATCAGATGCACGACATCACGCCCCCGGGCGACGAGGAGCTCCGAGATCAGGCGACGATGGCAGCGCTGCCACGCCGTCTCGGCGCACATCAGGCACGGTCTTGGCTCGGCGAGCGCTCGGGCGAGGGCCACCTGCCACTCGCGAGCGCCCATCCCCGCGGCGTAGCCCGCGAACGCGCCGAGGCACGAGAAGCGCTCCTCGCCCGGGACGTCCGAGCGGCGCCCGCCGAGCTCGACCGCGTGCCGGTACTCGATGCCCGCCTCGGCGAGCGTTTCCACGAGGGCTGCCTGGTCGAACTGTGGGTTCCGCCGCGACGACGCATAGCGGCGCACGTCGACGAGAGTCTCGACCTCCGCCTCGCGCAGGCAGTCGACGAGCTCCGTCGCGCGCCGGCGGCCGTGCCCGATCGTGAAGATCTCGTGGGCCACGCGCATAGAATCGCCTTTCCAGGGGGAAAGGACGGGTGAATGGCCGAGACGGTGACCTGGGATGGGCTCCGCGAGCTTGCCGACTTCCAGGCGGAGAAAGGCTGCGCGATCAGCCTCTACGTGAACCTCGATCCGAGCATCGCGCCGACGGCCGGTGACGCGGACGCACGATTCAGCTCGCTCCTCAACGAGGGCGAGAGACGGGCGGAGGCGAACAGTCGAGGGTTGACGCACGAGCAGCGGCAAGGGCTGAAGAAGGACTTCGCGCGGATCCGCGACTTCTTCGAGAACGACTTCGACCGCGACGGCGCGCACGGGCTCGCCGTCTTCACCGCCGGGCTCGACAACGTGTGGCGGCCGCGCACGCTCATCGAATCGGTGCCCGACGGCGTCCGGGTCGGGCGGGACTTCCATCTCGCACCGCTCGTGCCCCTTGTCGGCCGCGGCGAAGGCGCGATCGTGGCGTTCGTGGGTCGAGAGCGAGGCGAGCTCTACCGGCTGCGCTCGGGTCGCCTCGACGAGGTCGCCGACCGCAGCGAGGAAGTTCCCGGGCAGCACGACCAGGGTGGCTGGTCCCAGTCACGTTTCCAGCGCCACATCGAGAAGCTCGTCGGCGAGCACCTGCGAGAGGTCGCGGAGGAGCTCGACCGCCGCGTGCGGCGGATGCGCTCGCCGAAGCTGATCTTCGTCTCGTCCGACGAGACTCGCGCCGAGCTCGAGGAACTGCTTGCCAAAGAGACGAAGAGCGCCGTCATCGGCTGGACGAGCGCCGAGGCGCACGCCGGCCCCTCGGAGCTGCTCGCCCTCACCAGTCCTTTCCTCGAGCAGGCTCGAGCCAAGGAGGAAGCCGACGTCGTCGAGCGGTGGCGCGAGGAGGCGGGCCGGGGCGGTCGCGCTGCCTCGGGCTGGGCCGAGACGCTGGAGGCCGCGTCGGATGCGCGCATCGACGTGCTGCTGTATCAGGCCGACGCGCAGCACGAGGCGTGGCAGTGCCCGGCGTGCGGCCGCCTGTCGGCGTCGAGAGGACAGTGCCCGCTCGACGGCACCGAGACCGAGCATCGCGAGGACGGGCTCGATCCGATCGTGCACCAGACGCTCGCGAACGGCGGCACGGTCCTGCCGCTGAGCGCGCGCCGCGACCTCGATCCCGTCGAAGGCGTGGGCGCGCTCCTGCGTTTCTAACCGTGCGCTACATGGTCGTCGAGGACTTCACCCAGGGTGCGCGCCCGATCTACGAGCGGCTCGCCGAGAAGGGTCGGATGATGCCAGACGGCCTCGAGTACGTCGGGAGCTGGATCGACGGGAGCCTCACCCGCTGCTGGCAGCTCATGGAGACGGACGATCCGGCGCTCTTCGACGAGTGGAGGGCGAACTGGAGCGACCTGATGACCTGCGAGATCTTCCCGGTCCTCGACTCTGCCGAGGCTGCTTCGCGCGCCACCGGCGGGTAGCGACCGCGCGTTTTCGCGATACTGAGGCCACTCATGGCCTCGCTGGCGCGCACGATCCTCGAAGACCACCTCGTCCGGGGCGAGCTCACTCCCGGGACGGAGATCGCGATCGCCATCGACCAGACGCTGGCGCAGGACGCGACGGGCACGATGGCGATGATGCAGTTCGAGCTCTTCGGCCACGAACGCGTCGAGGTCGACACGGCGGTCATCTACATCGACCACAACATCCTCCAGATCGACTTCAAGAACCCGGACGACCACCGGTTCCTGCAGTCGATGGCCGCGAAGTACGGGGCGTGGTTCTCGCGACCCGGGAACGGGATCTGCCACTACATCCACTGCGAGCGCTTCGCGGTGCCCGGCAAGACGCTCGTCGGCGCCGACAGCCACACGACGCAATCGGGCTCGGCCGGGATGATCGCGATCGGCGCCGGCGGCCTCGACGTTGCCGTCTGCATGGCGGGGCACCCCTTCGAGCTGCCGTGCCCGAAGATCGTCGGCGTGTTCCTCGAGAACGAGCTCCATCGGCCCTGGATCCAGGCGAAGGACGTGATCCTCGAGCTGCTCCGGCGGCGTGGGGTTCGCGGCGGCCGCGGGGCGATCTTCGAGTTCACCGGGCCGGGGGTGACCACGCTGTCGTATACCGAGCGGGGGACGATCGCGAACATGATCGCCGAGCTCGGCGCGACCGGCGCCGTCTTCCCCGCGGACGAGGAGACGAAGCGGTGGTTCGACGAGCAGGAACGCTCGGAGGACTTCACGCCGCTCGAGACCGGCGATTCGAAGGACGACTTCGACGAGCACGAGGAGATCGACCTCGCCGCGCTCGAGCCGCTCGTCGCGAAGCCGTCGAGCCCTGGGAACGTCGTTCCCGTCACGGAGCTCGTCGGGACAGAGCTGGCGCAGGTCTGCGTCGGCTCCTCGGTCAACTCGTCCTACGAGGACATGGCCGTGGTGGGCGCGACGCTGCGCGGGAACCGGATCTCGGACAAGCTCGTATCGGCGACCGCCACGCCGGGCTCGCGGCAGATCCTCGACCAGATCACCCAGTCCGGGACCTACGTCGAGCTCCTCGCCGCGGGCGTGCGCATGCTCGAGCCGGCCTGCGGGCCGTGCGTGGGGATGGGCCAGGCGCCCCCGTCGGGCGCGAACTCGCTTCGCACCTTCAACCGGAACTTCCCGGGGCGGAGCGGAACCGCGGACGACAGCGTCTACCTCTGCTCGCCGGCCGTCGCGGCCGTCTCGATGCTGACCGGAGTGATCTCCGATCCGCGCGAAGCTCTTCGCGACCACCGCCCGCACGCCGAGCTGGG
>DASTYD010000070.1:0-8156 GCA_035765175.1 Gaiellaceae bacterium | reverse complement strand
ACAGAACCCGGCCGGCGGGTCGGGGGAACTCGGCCAGCAGCCCATCCTGGGAGGAGTCACGTGGAACAAAGGCCGGTTCCACCCCGAGCCCGCGAAGCGTCTCCGCCGTCCCCGGGCCGACTGCCGCAACCTTCGGCAGGTCGTCGCTCGCGCGCGATACGAGCTCGCGAGCGCCGTGCGGGCTCGTCACGATCACCCAGTCGTACCCGTCGACCTCGACCCTCCCGGGCAGCGGCTCGATCTCGATCAGCGGACACTCGACCACCTCGTGGCCCAGGTCCTCGAGTCGGGACACGAGCGGGCCCGCCTGCGCGCGAGGGCGGGTGACAACGACCTTCACGCGGCCAGCGCGGCCAGCTCGGCGGCGAGAACGGCGGGATCGTCTCCCGTTCGGCGCTCGACCCACGCGCCGTCCGGATCCGCGACGAGCGCGGTCAATTTCTCGCCGTCGTGATGCGCTGCGATCGGCGCGAGGCAGCCGCCTCCGATCGCGGCCACGCAGGCGCGCTCGAGCTCGACGCGGCGCTCCGTCTCGAAGTCGTTCGCCGCGCCGACGAGCCCTGTCTCTCCGACTCGCACCTGCAGCGCAAGGGCGCCCTGCCCCGCCTCGGGAAGCATCTCATCGGGATCGAAGCGGTGGCCGATCTCACCGGAGAGCCCGAGCCGGTCGAGCCCGCAGGCAGCGAGGACGACCGCGTCGAGGCCCCGCTCGCCTCGCTTCCGGAGCCGCGTGTCGATGTTGCCCCGCAGAGGCTCGATCGAAAGGGTCGGCTCGAGGGCCAGCAGCTGCGCGCGGCGGCGGACGGAGGCGGTCCCGATCCGCATTCCAGGCCGGATGCCGTCGGCGCCGCAGAGCGCGTCCCGCGAGTCCTCTCGCGCCAGGTATGCGCCGACGACGAGGCCGCCCGTGTCCGTCGAGGTCATGTCCTTCGCCGAGTGCACCGCGACTTCGATCCGACCGTCGAGGAGCGCCTCCTCGAGCTCCTTGACGAAGACGCCGCGCTCCCCGATCTGACCGAACGGCTTCGTGCGGTCACGGTCGCCCGCGGTCGTGATCGGGACGAGAGCGATCTCGATCCCGGGCCCGCGCAGCCGCTCGCAGGCCAGCTCGGCCTGCTTGAGCGCGAGCCTACTTCCGCGACTTCCGACTCGAAGGAGCACTCTCCTCCTCGGCGAGCCCGAACAGATGGCGGGCGACCTCGACGTAGCCGGTGCCCTCGGTTGCAGCGGCCTCCTTCATACGGACGATCGGAACGTGCAGGAGCTTGTTCACGATCTGCGTCGTCAGCGACTCGACCGTCCGCCGCTCGGCCTCGGAGAGGCCCTCGAGCCGGCTCTCGGCCTTGGCCAGCTCCCCGGAGCGAATCGACTCGGCCCGCTCGCGGAGTGAGGCGATCGCGGGCACGACCTCGCGCGACGCCTGCCAGTCGCTGAACCGCCTCGCCTCGTGCGAGGTGATCGACTCGGCCCGCTCGGCCTCGCGCCACCTGCCGCTCATGCTCTCGCTCACGACCGCCTCCAGATCGTCGATGTCGTACAGATAGCAGTCGTCGAGCGCGGCGATCTCCGGATCGACGTCACGCGGGACGGCGAGGTCGATCACGAACAACGGCCGGCCCTTCCGGTCCCGGACCTGTTCTCGGGGCAGAACCTGATCGGGTGAGCTCGTAGCGGACACCACGACGTCGGCCCGATCGAGCTCGTCGGCAAGCTGCTCGAACTCAACAGCCCTGCTCTCGAACCGTTCGGCGAGCTGCGTCGCCCGCTCGTGCGTCCGGCTCGTCACGGCGGAGATCGAGGCGCCCCGCTTGACGAGGCTCTTGGCCGCAAGCTCGCTCACCTCACCGGCACCGACGATCAGCACGCGGCAGCCCTCGAGGTCGCCGAACACCTGCTGCGCGAGCGCAGCCGCAGCCGCCGAGACCGAGGACGGGCTCTCGGCGATCGCCGTCTCCGTCCGCACCTTCTTCCCGGCGTGGAGCGCCTGCCGGAAGAGCCGGTCGAGCACCGGCCCGCACGATCCGGCCTCGTACGCCAAGCGAACCTGCCCCAGGATCTCCCCTTCGCCCGGCACGAGCGAGTCGAGGCCGGCCGCGACGCGGAAGAGGTGCCGAGCCGCATCCTCGTCCCGCAGCCGGTAGAGCTCGATCGAGCCGGCCCCGAGCGCCTCGATCGCGCTCGCCTCGGCCCGGTCGGGATCGCTCCAGACGAGGTAGAGCTCCGTCCGGTTGCAGGTCGAGAGGCAGACCGCCTCGCCTCCGTCTGCGAGCGCGGCGGCCAGCTGCGCCGCACCGGCAAGGTCGACCGCGATCTGCTCCCGATCCTCGACCGGCGAGAGGTTGTGCGAGGTGCCGACGAGGACGAGGCTCATGCGAAGTGCCCCATCTGCAGGCTGAGCTGGAGCGCGACGACGAGCGCGAAGCCGGCCAGCGTCAGATACGCGGCTCTCCGACCGCGCCAGTGCGCGCCGAAGCGAAGTGCGAGGAAGACGCCGTACACCGCCCACGTGAGCACGGTCAGCACGATCAGCGGGTCGAGCTCCGAGCCGTGGCGGATCCGCGCGAAACCGGCCGCCATCCCGAGCGTGAGCACCGGCAGCGCGAAGGCAACCGTGCGCGCCGCGAGCGACTCGAGCGTGACGAGCGACGGCGCTCGGAAGCGCAGCAGAGTCGAGCTGCGGTGCTTCAGTTGCCGCTCCTGCCACAGGTAGAGCCCTGCGAGCGCCGCGGCGAGCGTGAAGCCGGCGAACCCGGCGAGCACGAGCCCGACGTGGAGGACGAGGAAGAGGGTCGAGTAGCCGCTGTCCCCGGAGGCGTCCACGCCGCCGGCGGCGTACGAGACAGCGAGCAACAGCGCCGCGAGCGGCATCACGACCAACCCGAGCAGCCGGAAACGGGGACGGCAGCCCCAGATCAGGTACGCACCGACGACGAGCCAGACGAAGAGGTTGAGCGAGCCGGCCCACGTGTCCCACGGGAAGCCATCCGCACGCGCGGCCTGCACGATCAGCAGCGCCGTCTGCGCAAGCCAGCCGATCCGCACGCCCCAGGTCGCGAGCCGGCCCAGCGAACCGGGTCGGCGGACGTCGCCAGCATAGGCAACAGCGGCCTCTCCGTAGGCGAGCAGAGCGGGCCAGAAGAGGAGCTCAGCCACCGAGCTTCTCCCGCGCCGCACGCGTCAGGTCGGCCAGCTCCTCCTCGAGCCTGCCGACTTTGAGCGCGATGATCAAGAGGTACACGAGGAGCGCGCCGAGCAGGACGAGGTAGGCCGCTGTCACGTACTTCTCGGAGGTCGTCACGCGAGCAGCTCCTTGAGCTCCCGCAAGCTCGCGTCGATCCGCTTGCCCGACAGCTCGACGAGGTAGAGCGCCCCGGCCAGCGAAAGCATGCCGGCGAGGCAGACGCAGAACGCGGCGAGCATCTCGCCGGGAAGGTCCGCGCCCTCGTGCGTGAAGATCGTCGGGTGGAGGATCGTCCCCGCGATCCGCACCGCGAGGAAGCTGACGGGGATGAGGACGACTCCGAACAGCGCGTAGACCGCCGAGTTGCGCTCCCGCCGCGGGCCGGGCTCCGTCGAGAAGCGCAGCATGAAGTAGGACGAATAGAAGAGGAACAGGATCAGGAAGAGGACGAGCTGCCGCTCCCCCCAACTCCACCACACACCCCACGAGACCTTTGCCCAGATCGAGCCGGTGACCAGCGTGAGCAGCCCGAAGATGACGCCCATGTGGATCGCCGTGTAGCTCTCGAGGTCGTACCGGCGCTCTCCGATCCACAGGAGCCGGAGCGCCTTCCAGGCTCCCCAACCGAAGCACGCATAGGCCGTCAGGGCGATCGGAACGTGCAGGTAGAAGATCTTCTGGCTGAAGCCCTGATCAGCGTCCTCGGGCGCCCAGTAGAAGGCCAGAGCGAACCCGACCACGAGCAGGCCGGCCGCCGCGGCAGCGAGAAGGGAGGACCCGAAGCGAAGCGAGGGCCTCCTTCTGTGTTCACTCTGTTCACTCCGTAATGACGTATTCAAAGCTCGCCCAGCAGAGAATCGCAAAAACAGCGTCGTACAGACCGAGAAAGGCGAGGAAAGAGCCTGGATTCGAGGCCACACTCGCCCCAACGCCCCCGATCACGACCGGGATCACAAGCGGTAGGAACAGGAGCGGGAGCAGAAGCTCACGCGCGCGGCTCGCCGCAGCCATCGCCGCCAGGAGGGTTCCGATCGCTGCGATCCCGAGGTTGGCGAGCGCGACGGCGGCGACGAGCTCCCACGAGAGCGGGTGGAAGAAGAGAGCGAACGCGGGCAGCGCGACGAGCTCCGCAAGCACGAGGAACACGGTGACGCCGATCGTCTTTCCGAGCCAGATCGCGCTCCTGTCCGAGGGAGCGAGGACGAGCCCGTCGAGAACGCCTTGCTCGCGCTCGGCGGCGAAGGCGCGCGCGAGCCCGAGCAGCGCCGTGAAGACGATCGCGATCCAGAGCAGCCCCGTCTCGGCACGCTCGGACGAGCCCTCCGGGAGCGCAAAGTGGAAGACCGTCAGCGCAGAGACGACGAAGAGGAGCATCGCCGGCAGCGTGTCCCGGGACCGGATCTCGAGGAGCAGGTCCTTGCGCGCGAGCGCAGCGACGTCTGCGGCGTACGCGCTCATGCGAGAGCGAGCCGGGCCGTGGCGCGGGAGGCAAGCGCCTCGGGATCGTGCGTGGCGACGAGCGCCGTTGCGCCCGAGCGCTCGGCGAGCTCCGCGTGAAGCAGCTCGGCGCCGTCGGCGTCCAGCCCGTCGAACGGCTCGTCGAGGAGCAGCAGGTCGGGGTCGTGGAGGAAGGCGCGACTGAGGGCGAGCCGCTGGAGCATTCCGCGCGAGAAGGTCGCGACCCGCTCGTTGCGCGCCCGCCAGAGCCCGAAACGCTCGAGCATCGCGCCGGCGCGCTCGCGCCGCTCTGGCAGTCGATAGAGCCGGCCGTAGAGATCGAGGTTCTCGAGCGGCGTCAGTTCCCGGTAGACGAGCGGCTCGTGCCCGAGGAAGCCGATCGAGCCCCGGGGCGCGTCGACCTCGAGCTCACCGTCGGTCGGCGCGTAGAGCCCGGCGCAAAGCCGGAGCAAGGTCGTCTTCCCGGACCCGTTCGGCCCGGTCACGAGCACGAACCCGCCGCGAGGAACCTCGAGCTCGAGCCCCTCGAGCACGCGCTTGTCACCGAAGCGCTTGGAAAGCTTTCGAGCCCGAATCACGGCCCGAGTCTAGTGGGGGCGCTCACGACGCCGCGATCGGCCGCTTGCCCGATGGGACTGAGGGAGATTCCTCCGTTCCGCTTCGGTTTCCGAGTCCCTGAGTGAGGAAGCGGCGGTGTTCGGCGACGTCGGAATCGTCTACGTGTTCGTCTGCTTCCACTGCCAGGAAGCCTCAGCGATCATCCAATCCCCCTCGGCCGAGCGCGCTTCCTAGAGCACAGCGTCGACGAGCACGAAGGCGAAGAACGTGACGCTGATGATCCCGTTCATCGTGAAGAACGCCATGTCCAGCCGCCGGAGGTCGCCCGGACGGACGATCGAGTGCTCGTACACGAGGAGCGCGGCGACTGTGAACACGCCGAGCCAGTACACCGGCCCCACGTCGAGGAGCGCGCCGGTCGCGATCAGCAGCCCGACCGTCGCCGCGTGCAGGATCCGTGCGCCCCAGAAGACACCCTGCTCTCCGAACCGAGTCGCAACGGAGTGCAGGCCCTCGCGGCGGTCGAAGTCCACGTCGAGGAGCGAGTAGAAGAAGTCGAAGCCTGCCACCCAGCAGGCGACGGCCACGCCGAGGAGCCAGGCCTCGAGCGGCAGCTCACCGGTGATCGCAACCCACGCGCCGACCGGCGCCAGCCCGTCGACCGCGCCGAGCCAGAAGTGCGACAGCCACGTGAAGCGCTTCAGGTACGGGTAGATCACGAAGCCCGCGACGGGAATCGGCCAGAGCCAGCGCACGATCGGATCGAGCTGCCACACGGCGAGCAGGAACAACCCGAGCGAGACGAGGCAGAACATCGCCACCTGCGGCTCGGTCAGCTGCCCGGACGGGAGCTCCCGGGTTGCCGTGCGCGGGTTCCGCCCGTCGATGCTCGCGTCGATCAGCCGGTTGAGCCCCATCGCGAGCGAGCGGGCGCCGAGCATCGCGACGGTGATCCAGAGCAGGTCGGACGCGGAGGGCACGCCGTCCACGGCGAGGAACGCGCCGACGTACGCGAACGGCAGCGCGAAGACGGTGTGCTCGACCTTGACCAGCCGGGCGTAGCGAACAGCGCTCATCCTCGCCCCTCGCTCAGCACACCCTCGATGAATGCGGACTTGCCGTCGGCGTACGCATCTCGATCGTCGCGGTGACGGATCGCCAGCTCTCGCTTCAACTCGGCGTACTCGAGGGCCTTGTCCGGATGGGTGCGCATGTAGTCGCGGAAGCGTACGACGACGGCGGGGCCGGCGTCATTCGGAGCGCAGAGGTAGAGGTGATGTCGCTTGTCGCCCTCGGGCCATGCAGGGTCGTAGTCGACCACGACGACCGGCTCGAGCCGGCGGTGGCTCACGTCTGTCGATGGGCAGTCTCTTCGCCGGCGAGGAGCTCGAGGGCATGCCCGAGCGCCGGCTGGAGGACCGCGAAGCCGTCCCGGCACCCGCCGGTCGAGCCCGGCAAGTTGACGACGAGGGTGCGGCCGTGCACACCGGCGATCCCACGCGAGAGCAGGCCGTGCGGGGTCTTCGCCACCGAGTCGGCCCGGATCGCCTCGGCGATCCCGGGCGCGAGCCGCTCCAGCACGCTCGCGGTCGCCTCGGGTGTGACGTCTCGCGGGCCGAGCCCGGTGCCGCCGGTCGTGAGGATGAGACGCGCCTCCGCCGCCAGCTCCTCGATCGCCTCGGCGATCGCGTCGCGCTCGTCCGGGACGACGCGCCGCACGACCTCGTGGCCCTCGCCGCGGAGAAGCTCTTCGAGCAGGTCGCCGCTCGCATCCTCGCGCTCGCCCATGTCGACCCCGTCCGAGACCGTGAGCACCGCCGACTTCACGCCTCCGCCTCCTCGAGAACCGGCTCGTGGGCTTCCCGCACGACCTCGCCGCCACGAACTTCCTTCACGCCGGAAAACGAGCCGTCGACCGCCGCGTAGTCGAGGCGGAAGATCAGCGCCGGAAACGCTTCGCTCGCACACTCGATCCACGCGACCGGCGGGCCGAACACGGTCAGGAAGACGTACGTCGCGCGTGTCCGCCGGACGCGGAGCGGCTCGGTGATGTCCTCGAACTCGGCGTCCCACTTCGTCCCCCAGTGCTCGATCCGCCATTCGTACCAGCCTTCCTTCAAGAGCTCCGCCGGCGTGGGCGCGATCTTCTCGAACGAGAGCGGCTGCTCTTCCGCCCGGACTAGGTCGACGAACGCCGCCAGCTCGAGCGTGTCTCCCGAAACGGTGAGACGGTTGCGACACAGGTCGGTCACTCGACCCGTTCCTTCGTCTTCTCGACGAGACGGACTTCCGCCACCTCCATCCCGTCGTCGACCGCCTTCGCCATGTCGTAGACGGTCAGCGCGGCGACGGTTGCGGCAACGAGCGCCTCCATCTCGACCCCGGTCTGTGCCGTCGTCTCGGCGGAAGCGATGATCTCCACCGACGCCTCCGCGACCGCGAGCTCGACGTCCACGTGCGTGAGCGGAAGCGGGTGACAGAGCGGGATCAGCTCGCTCGTCCGTTTCGCAGCCATGATCCCGGCCACCTGCGCCGCGGCCAGCGCGTCGCCCTTCGGTAGCTCGCGCAGACGTCGGGCCGTCGCGGGCGCCATCCGCAGGCTCGCCCGGGCGACGGCGCGCCGGCGCGAGACGTCCTTGCCGCCGACGTCGACCATTCGCACCCGCCCGGTTTCATCGACATGCGACAGGTCGCTCACGTCGCCGCCCTCGCCGACCACTGGTCCAGATCCGCGAGCTGCGTCTCCAGCCAGGAGGCGACATCGTGAGCGCGCACGTGCTCGCGGATCGCCTCGATCCTGGCTCGCCGCTCGTCCTGCGACATCTCGACCGCGTCGTGAATGGCCCTCGCCTGCGCCTCGAGGTCGAACGGATTCACCGACAGCGCCCACGGCCCGAGCTCTTCGTGCGCGCCCGCATTCTCCGACAGGATCAGCACTCCGTCCCGCTCGTTCACGAGC
>DASTYD010000069.1:0-23348 GCA_035765175.1 Gaiellaceae bacterium | reverse complement strand
AGCGCTTCTTCGCGAGTCCGTACGACCCGAATCTGATCTACGTGATCGACGGCGATCGCATCAAGCGCTCCGACGACAGCGGCACCACCTGGCACGTGGACGAGAGCCTGGAGCGCATGGTCACGTGCGACGGCCTGATCCCGGCCGATCGCGACGAGGTGAGCGACACGACCCAGGTCGTCCTGAGCGACATGCAGTTCGACCCATTTGACGGGCGCAGACGGTTTGCAGTGGGAGTCGCCGGGGCCTTCATGACCACCGACGGTGTGACCTGGGAGCGTCTGCTGGATACGGGAGCGATGCGCGGGCTGCCGACGAACTGCTTCTTCGACCAATTCTCCGTGCCGTCGGATCCATCCTTGTACGTGGGGTTCGCGGGACGAAGCATCGTGAAGATCAGGCTGAGCGACGAAGTGATCCTGCTCACGGAGAGCCCGGAACCGGAACCGGAGCCTGGGCCGCTGGAGCGACCGACAACCCGGGTCCGGCTCGCTGATGGCCGACTCGGCACCGCGGAGATCGCGCCCGACGATCGCTTCTTCGTCACTCTCGACGACGGACCGACCATCGTGGTCGACGCCGACGAAGTGACGGCGCTGGATGCCTCCGCCTCGGTCTCCGGCTGAGGGCCCCTAGAGACCCCGTAGAGTCGAACGTCGTCTCATGACCGGGGAGGGTGACCAATTGCGCTCGTGCCGACTGCTCATCACCGGAGCCAGTGGAGCCGGGACGACAGCCTTAGGTCGTGCTCTCGCCGGTCGTTGGTCGGTGCCCCATGCGGATGTTGACGACTATTTCTGGGTTCCGACCTCCCCGCCCGACACCGAGAAGCGCCCGGTGGACGAGCGACTCTCTCTGATGAACGCGTTATTCCTTCCGCGCGATTCCTGGGTTCTGTCCGGTTCGCTGATGGAGTGGGGTGACTCTCTAATCGAGAGGCTCAGCGCCGTCGTGTTTCTCACGCTCGATCCCTCGATCCGCATGGACAGGGCTGAAGGAGCGTGAGCGCCCGGTACGGGAGCGACTTCGACGAGGCTGCTCACCGCGAGTTCTTCGATTGGGCGCGAGGCTACGACGACGCGGAGTTCTCGGGTCGTAGTCGAGCCAGGCATGAAGGCTGGTTGGCTCTGCTGGCGTGCCCTGTCTTCGGCTGGACAGTGCAGAACCGGTGCCACGACTGCTGGACGCGGTGACGGGATGGCTGAACAGCGGCACCGTCGACGGGTGAGCCTGAGCCACGGCTTCCGCACTAGCAAAGGCGATCGTGAGACGGGAGCGACGGGACTCGAACCCGCGACCTCCGGCGTGACAGGCCGGCGTTCTAACCAACTGAACTACGCCCCCGGGGCGCGGGACAGTGTAGCTACGCGATTTCCGTCAGGCCGAGCTGGCGCAGGAGCGTCACGCCGTCCGAGTAGACGTCCTTGCGGGCGACGAGGCCGTCTCGGATCGGGATGATGTCCATGCCCCGGTACTCGACCTTGCGGCCCGTCGGCTCGACCTTGATGCCCGAGCGCGTCATCGGCCCCTCGTGCGTCCCACGGGCAGTCCACTCCTGGACGACCAGGTCGTCGCGGATGTACTGGCTGCGTGCCTCGAAGCTGAGGTCGGGGAACACGGCGAAGATGCCGGTGATCGCATTGGCGATCGCGTCCTTGCCGATGTAGACGTCGCCGGTCGTGTGGTTCTCGAAGACCGAGTCGTCAGTGTGCATGGCCACGATTGCTTCGACGTCGTGGTCGTTCCACGCTGCGTTGTAGCGGTCGATGAACGCCTGCAGGTCGCTGCCGTTCACATGCGCAGCCTACGCCAGCAGGTCGAGGATTCCGAGCGGCCTCCGGAAGGGGGCGACGACGTACGCTCCCTGGGCGCGGCCGCGCGAGCGGTCGAGCAGCTCCCTGCCGATCTCCATCCCGACCTTCGCTGCGTCCGGGCCCGCATCGCGGAGGGCGTTCAGCACTCGATCGGGGACGACGATTCCGGGCACCTCGTTGTGCAGCCGGAGCGCGAGCTGGTGACTCCAGACCGGGAAGATCCCGACCAGCACCGGGATCGGCCATTCGCCGCCGAGCCGCTCGACGAAGCGGTCCATGTACTCGAGGTCGTACACGATCTGGGTCATCGCGAACTGCGCGCCCGCGTCGAGCTTGCGCTGGAAGCGGTCGTGCTCCTCATCGAGGTCGTCCGCTGCCGGATTGACCGCGACGCCGATGTAGAACGACGTGGCTGCGTCGATCGCGCGCCCGTTGTAATCCTCACCGCGGTTCAGGCGCGCCATCAGCTCGGTGAGGCCGATCGAATCGACCTCGTAGACCCCGCGCGACCCGGGATAGTCGCCGACCTCGGGCGGGTCGCCGGTCACTGCGAGCACGTTGCGGATACCGCACGCGTGCGCGCCCAGGAGCTGGGACTCGAGGCCCATGATCGTCGCGTCACGCGTCGTGAGGTGGGGGATCGTCTCCAGGCCCACGCTGCGCTCGATCTCGACGGCGAGCATCAGTGCGCTGGCCGCGGCTCTTGCGGTCGCGTTGTCGTTGATGTCGACGAAGCCTGCGTTTCCGGAGCCCTTCAGGGCCTGGGCGACCTCGATCATCCCCGCGTAGCTCCCGCCCAGTGGAGGATCGATCTGCACCGACAGCACCCACTCGTTCTCGCGGAACGCCCGCGCGAGGTCGGTCTCCTGGCGCTCCTCGGGGACGGCGACGATGACCTCACGTTCGGCGAACACGAGTGGGGCGCTCGGCTCGCGCTCTTCCTTGACCGCCGAAGCGATCGCGGCGATCTCGGTCGGTGTCGTGCCGCAGCAGCCGCCGATCACACGTGCGCCGAGGCTGCGTGCGTGCGCGGCGAACTCGGCGAAGTACTCGGGCGAGGCGTGCGGATAGATGATCCGGTTGCCGGCCATGCTCGCGAGGCCGATGTTCGGCATCGCCGCGAGGGGCAGACCGTTGTCGCCCATCTCGCTCAGGGCGGCAAGCGCGGCTTGGATTCCGGCGCCGTGGTTCGCGCCGATCGCGGCCACGCCCAGCTCGCGGAGGCGCTCAGCCGCGTCCTTGGCGGCCAGGCCCGAGAGCGTCTCGGCGCCTGCGTCGAACGTGAGCATTGCGAGGATCGGAAGCGAGGAGACGCTCCTGACGCCGCCGATCGCGCCCTCGAGCTCGTCGAGCTCGAAGAACGTCTCGACGGCGAAGAGGTCGACGCCGCGCCCCTCGAGCACTTCCGCCTGCTCGGCGAAGACCGCTGTTCGCTCGTCGGGCGTGACATTGCGGCCGGCCTCGCCGAGCGGGCCGATCGAGCCGGCAATGAACACGTCGCGGCCGGAGATCTCTCGCGCCTCGCGCGCGAGCTTGACGGCGCTCGAGTTGATCGCGTGCAGCTCGTCCTCCAGGTAGCTCGCGGCGAGCTTCGGGCGGTTGGCGCCGAAGGTGTTCGTCTCGATCACGTCGGCGCCGGCCTGGATGAAGCCGACGTGGAGCTTGACGACGGTTTCCGGCGCGCGGATGTTCGCCTCCTCGGGGATTCGCGAGCGGGGTGCCGCGCTCGAGACGAGGACGCCCATGCCGCCGTCGGCGACGAGCGGCGGGCCGCTCTCGAGGCGCTCGAGGAACCGGTTCGGCATCGGCGGAGCCTACTTCCGCCGCGCGGCGGGGAACCGGGGCTTGCGTTGTGGGGTCATACGAGGCACCTCCATCGGTCTCGGCGGTAGCACCGCACCCGCGGGCCGGTTGCTGCGGCGTCTCAGGGCCGAGTCCCTCAGCCGCTCGTGATGGACCGTGCGAGCGTAGCAAGTGACGCCGACGAAACCCCTCTCTCCCCACCCGGGTGGGGAAGCCGATCCACCCGCCACCCGGTTTCAGCCTATCGCGAGACGTGTTACAGAAATGCCTCAGATGCAGGGAAATTCTCTCCGCCCTGCACGATCGAGCGTAGGTCAAGCACCAAAGTCAACCGACAAAGGGGGATAGATCAAGCGGGTGCCCGCCGCGCACAATCGGATTACCGAGTGGGCCCCGATGCGGCGGGGGCCACCTCGTATAGAGCGGGCTCCGATGCGGCAGGAGCCACTCGATCTACTGCGGTTCTCTTCGGAGACGTTGAGAGCGGGCCGGGCGGCGGCCCGCTCTTGCGTATTCGGATTCAAGTTTCTCCCGCAAATTGCCGAAAGGCTCATCGACTCCTCTGAGCCCGGGACTGACGGCAAACTTTCCTGCGGCACAGGAGTGGGCGAAGTGGACAGGGATGCCTGTCGCTTCGCCGTGCCCGCCGTGAGCAGCGAGCGAAAGAAATTCGCCGTGCTACTCGTGCAGCAGCCGACCCTCCATGCCGCCGGCGACGGTCACCACCTGTCCCGTCACGTGCCCGGAGAGCTCGTCCGACGCCAGGACCACCACCTGGCGCGCAACGTCCTCCGGCTGAGCCACCTTCCGCAACGGCATCGTCCTCGTCACGCGGCGAACGAGACCCGGGTCGTCGAGCGTCGAGCGCGTCATCGGTGACTCGGTCCAGCCGGGACAGACGGCGTTCACCCGCCCGCGCGGCGCGATCCTGACGATCTCGTTCTTCAGTGACAGCAGCAGGCCGCCAATCACCGCAGACTTCGCCGCCGCGTAGTCGGCATGGCCCGCCTCGCCGAACAGCCCCGCCGTCGAGCCGACCAGGACGAGCGACCCGTGCCCGTTGCGCTCGACCTCGCGCAGGAAGCCGCGGGCGGTCAGGTACGTCACCGTCAGGTTCTCCCGAAGCGTCGCCTCCCAGCGCTCCAGGGGCAGCCTCCAGAGGGGCACGTCCTCCTCCGGCCACTTCCCGGCGACAGCTGCACAGACGTCCAGCCCGCCGAGCTCCGCGACCGAAGCTCGGAAGAGAGCGTCGACCTCGTCCTCGACCCGCAAGTCAGCACGGAACACCGGTGCGCCGCCGAGCTCCCGGCTCAGCGCCTCGGCCCGCTCGAGGCCCTCGTGGTAATGCACCGCGACACGGCATCCCTCCGCGAAGAAAGCCCGTGCGCAGGCTGAGCCGATTCCGCCGGAGGCCCCGGTGACGAGGACGCGTTTGCCCCGGAGCCCAGTTTCCACGAGCAGAGGCTACGGCCTCGGCTGTCAAGTCCGCGGAGCCAACAGCCGAAGACCCATCAATGGTTCCCGCCGAAGACACACGCAACGACGGTCCCGCCGCCCTCGAGGCGCTGGCCCTCGGCGAACAGTTGACCCGGGAAGAGCTCGACATCCGAGCGTGGCGTTTCAGCCAGCTCGTCGTGCATGGATACGAGATCGAGGACGCCATGCAGGTCGCCTGGGCCGTGGCGGTCGATCTCGAAGTCGCGCGGGCGCTCGTCGCCGACCACGGCTGCTCATCCCGGCTCGCCGTACGAATCTTGCTCTGAGCGGCGACGTTGCGCTTTCATTCGGAGCAGTGCAAGTTGCCGAGTCTGACGCACAGCTCGTAGCCCGTTGTCGCCAGGGCGACGGCGACGCCTGGCGCGAGCTCGTCGAGCGCTTCTCGCGATACGTGTACGCGATCGCGGTGCAGGCCTACCGGCTGCCCCCGTCGGACGCGGAGGACGTCTTCCAGGAGGTCTTCGCGCGCGCCTACGAGAACCTCCACAAGCTCCGGGACGACAGCGCCATCCGGCCCTGGCTGGCCCAGCTGACCCGACGTCTCTGCCTCGACACGATTCGGGCGAGCTCCCGGGTCCAGCCGGAGGAATCGATCGAGCCTCAGGAGGCGGACGACGCGATCGCAAAGCTCGACGAGGCGCTCGTCGTCCACGAGGCATTGGCCACGTTGCCCGACAACTGCCGAGAGATCCTCGACCGCTTCTTCGCCCGCGACGAGAGCTACCGCCACATCGGCGATGCGCTCGACCTTCCGGCGGGGACGATCGCGAGCCGCATCTCGCGCTGCCTCGTGAAGCTCCGCGGCGAGCTCGAGGGAAGAAAACCGGCCGCTGCCGAGTCTGGTGGTTGACGGCCTATGCGCAACTACAACGAACAGACCTTGGCCGAGCTCCTCCGCACACTGCCCGCTCCGCCCGAGGCGTGGGTGAAGGCTGCGCAGGAGATCCCACTCGCCCGGCGTGGGCTCGACGACATCGTCGAGCGCGCACGAGCCGACCAGGCGTTCCGTGAGGCGCTCATCGCCGACCTCGAGCGCGCCCTTCAGGATGCGGGCTACGACGCTGACACAGCGCTCGCCGAAGCCGTTCGCGAGCGGCTCTCCTTCTAGACACGCCAGAATCCGCCGTATGGCGGACGACCTTCTCGACTCGTCGATCGGCGACTTCGTCGACCTCCTCGCCCAGGAGGATGCGCCGGGCGGAGGTTCCGCAGCGGCGGTCACCGTCGCGATGGCCGCCGGGCTCGTCGTGATGGGCGCTCAGGCCTCGAAGGATCACTGGGCTGAAGCCGGTGGGGCGATCGGGCAGGCGGAGACATTCCGGGCCCGCGTGGCGCCGCTCGCGCAGGCCGACGCAGAGGTGTACCGGGACGCGCTGACGATCCTGCGCCGGCGGGAGGAGGTGTCGGAGCGCTACCGCGACCAGACGCTCCGGGACGCCCTCGAGAAGTCGGCCGAGATCCCGGTCCGGATCGTCGAGGCCGGCACCGATCTCGCATGCCTCGCCGCCCTGCTCGTCGAGAACGGAAACCCCGAGGTGCGGGCGGACGCGGTCGTCGGGTGCCTCCTCGCCGAGGGAGGAGCGCGGGCGGCCGCGACGCTCGTCGAGACGAATCTCGGCGCAACGCAGGACGATGCGCGCGTCCGGCACGTCCGCTCGCTGGTCGAAATCGCGGCGGACGCGTCCAAACGAGCCCTGGCAGCAGCGGAGTAGCATCGAGCGATGGCCCAGCCAGAAAAATCCGCCCCGCAGGAGCTGCGCCCCGCCTGGAGCCTCCCGGCGGGCGCCGCAGAAGGTCTCGCGCTGCCCGTCGAGTGGCCCGGCGAGATCACACGCGACTGGGCCTGGGGCGGCTCGACAGGCAAGGGCGTCACGGTGTGCATCCTCGACAGCGGCGTCGACGAAGCGCACCCGCTGGTCAACGGCGTTCAGCGCTCCGTCGTCGCGTCGGTCGGCCCGAACGACGAGGTGATCGTCGAGGACGACACCGAGGGCGACCTGTGCGGGCACGGCACCGCGTGCGCCGGGATCGTCCGCTCGCTCGCTCCCGACTGCGAGCTCGTCAGCGTACGGGTCCTCGGCGCCGGCTTCACGGGCAGCGGAGGCGTGCTGCTCGCGGGGCTTCGCTGGGCAGTGGAGCAGGGCTTCGACGTCGTCAACATGAGCCTGTCGACGACGAAGAAGCAGTTCGCGGGAATCCTCCACGAGCTCACGGACAAGGCGTACTTCCAGCGCACGGTGCTCGTCGCCTCGGCGCACAACATGCCGGTGGAGAGCTATCCGTGGCGGTTCTCGTCGGTGATCTCGGTGGGCAGCCACGAGGAGCCCGACGCGCTCACGTTCTTCTACAACCCCGACCCGCCGGTCGAGTTTTTCGCGCGCGGAGTCGACGTGGAGGTCGCCTGGGCGGGAGGCGCGCGCATCCGCTGCACCGGGAACAGCTTCGCGACGCCGCACATGTCCGGCCTCTGCGCCCTCGTGCTCGGTAAGCATCCCGAGCTGACGCCCTTCCAACTGAAGAGCGTGCTCTTCCTCACCTCGACGAACGTCGGAGGGGCCAGATGAGCGAGGACCTGAGAGCTGCGGTCGCCGCGGGCGTCGTCGGCTCGCAGGAGTCGTTCCGACAGCTCCTCCAGTCGGTGGTCGAGGTGGCTCGCGCAATCTTCGGCGCCGAGGCCTCTTCGATCTTCCTGCTCGACGAGGAGTCGGACGAGCTCGTGTTCGAGGCGATCGCCGGCCAAGGTGCGGAAACGCTGCTCGGCCAGCGGTTCCCGTCGAGCACGGGGATCGCGGGCTGGGTCCTCGTCACGCGCCAGCCGCTCGTGATCGAGGACGTGACCGAGGACCCACGGTTCGCAAAGGACGTCGCCGAGCAGACCGGCTACGTCCCGAAGGGGCTGATGGCGGCGCCCCTGCTCCACGAAGAGCGAGCGCTCGGCGTGCTCGAGGTGCTCGACCGCCCTCAGCGCTCGCAGTTCTCGCTCGTCGAGATGGATCTCCTGGGCCTGTTCGCCAACCAGGCGGCGATCGCGCTCGACCTGCTCCAGCGTGCCCGCCGGGCCGAGAGCATGCTCGGAGAGAGCGGGGAGGGCGCCGAGGTGGTCGCGCGCCTGGCGGCGACGGTCGACTCGCTCGAGGACGAGCAGCGAGCAGCCGGCCTGAAGCTGCTCGATGCCGTCGAAGAAGTCCTCAGACACGACGAGGGCGGCTAGGCCGCCCTCGATCCTTCAGCTCCTGCGAGTTCTTACGCGATGTTCTGGCCGGTGTTCTGGCCGACGTTCTGCCCCGGAAGGCTGTGGCCCTCCACGTCCGGCTCCTCGTCGGGCTCGGCTGTGCGGCCGACGTTCTGACCGACGTTCTGACCGACGTTCTGTCCTACGTTCTGTCCTGGGAGGCTGTGGCCCTCGACCTCGTCGGTCGTCTCCTCCACCGGCTGCTCGCGATCCTCGCTCATACCCGTTCCTCCTTTGGGGGTTCCACGCCGTCTTGCTTGGTACTTCGTGAACTAGACGGTCGTACGTACCGGAATCTTCCATCTTTTTGCAAAACAGGGCAATACTTCGCGGATGCTGCGGTCCTTTCGGGAGCGGTTCGGTGAATCGCTCGACGCGTTTCGCGCCGTCGTCACGAATCCGGCGCTGCGGCGCATAGAGCTTTCCTGGGCGGCTTCGATCACGGCGTACTGGGCGTTCATCATCGCCCTGGCGGTCTACGCGTACGACGAGGGCGGCGCGGCGGCGGTCGGGCTCGTGGGCGTGATCCGGGTCCTGCCGGCGTTCATCGCAGCGCCGTTCGCGGGCCTGCTCGGCGATCGATACCGGCGCGACCTGCTCCTCGTCATCCTCTCGTTCATCCGAGCGGGGTTCATGGCGGCGACCGCGGCTGTCTTGTTCGCCGGCGGGCCGACCTGGCTGGTCTACGCGTTGAGCGGCGGGGTCGCGCTGATGGCGAGCACGGTGCGGCCCATGCAGTCGGCGCTCCTGCCCCAGCTCGCGAAGACGCCGGAGGAGCTGACGGCGGCGAACCTCGTCCTGACGACGGTCGAGAGCTCGGGGATCTTCCTCGGGCCGGCGATCGGCGGACTTCTCCTCGCCGGGACGAACGCGGAAACGGTCTTCGCGGCCGCCGCCGTAGCGTTCGTCGTCGCGTCCCTGCTGCTCGTCGGCCTCGACGCCGGGAAGCAGCCGGAGCGTCGCGCCGAAGGCGGCTTCTTCGGCGAGTTCTTCGGCGGCTTTCGAGCGATCGCGGGCGACCGCAAACTCGCGCTGATCGTGACGCTCTACGGCATCCAGACTCTCGTCGCCGGCGCGCTCAACGTGCTGATCGTCGTCGCCTCCCTCGAGCTGCTCGACCTGGGCGAGTCGGGTGTCGGCTTCCTGAACTCGGCGGTGGGGGTCGGCGGGCTCTTGGGGGCGATCGCCGCCTTCGCGCTCGTCGGCCGACAGCGGCTCGCCTCGGACTTCGCGCTCGGCCTCGTCCTCTGGGGGATTCCAATCGCCCTGATCGGGATCTTCCCGCAGCCGCCGATCGCGCTGCTCCTGCTCGCGATCGTCGGCGTCGGGAACACGGTCGTCGACGTCGCCGCGCTCACCCTGCTCCAGCGAACCGTGCCTGACGAGGTGCTCACCCGCGTGTTCGGCGTGGTCCAGAGCGTCTTCATCGGAACGGTCGGGCTCGGAGCGATCCTCGCCCCGTTGGCGATCGAAACTGTCGGGATTCGCTGGGCGTTGATCGCAACGGGCATCCTCCTGCCGGTGAGCGCCGGCCTGACGTGGAGGCGCATCAAGGCGCTCGACGCCGAGGTGATGACGCCGACGCGCGAACTCGAGCTCCTGCACTCGATCTCGATCTTCACGCCACTGCCCGCGCCCGCGCTCGACCAGCTCGCGTCGAGCCTCATCCCCGTCACCGCGACCGCCGGCACGGAGATCATCCGCCAGGGCGGGCACGGCGACCGTTTCTACATCGTCGATTCGGGAGAGGTAGAAGTCGTGACCGACGGGCAAGAGGCTGGGACGCTCGGCCCTGGCGAATACTTCGGCGAGATCGCGCTCCTTCGCGACGTGCCGCGGACGGCGACGGTGCGGGCAAAGACGGACGTCAAGCTCTCCGCACTCGAGCGCGACGAGTTCCTGAGCGCGGTCACCGGGCACGCCGCCAGCGCTGAAGCGGCGGACGCCGTCGTCGCGAGCCGGTTGGCGGGCCTTCGACCTGGGCTCGCGTCCGTCTAGTGGAGGCGACCGGGGTTCTGCTGCTCGGCGGCATGAGCCGGCGGTTCGGCTCCGTGAAGGCGCTCGCACCGCTCGGCGACGAGACGCTGGCGGAGCGCGCCTGGCGGGCCCTCGGGGACGCGTTTCCGCACCGGCTCGCAGTGGGCAAGGCCGCGGATCAGCTCGGGTTGCCCTTCCCGCTCCTCGATGATGGGATCGCCGTGCGCGCGCCGATCGCCGGTGTCGTCGCCGGGCTCCGCGAGGCGCCGACCGACGTGGCCGTCTTCCTCCCGGTCGACTGCCCGCTCGTCACTCCCGACGCCCTCCGCTCACTGGCGGAGGCATGTGCCGACGCGGCCGTTCCGGCGACGGGCCCGCTGCCCGGCGCCTACGCGAAGAGCGCGCTCCCGGTCCTCGAACAGCGGCTCGGGTCGGGCCAGCTCGCACTCGACGAGGCGCTCGACGAGCTGAACGTTCGGCATGTCGAGCTCGACGAGGAGCTGCTCACCAGCGTGAACACCGAGCGTGACCTTGACCGGTTGCGCGCGTTCGCTACTTAGAGGTGGTGTCGTCTCAACGGCGCTCGCGCGCCTCGAACAGGCTCGGTCGGGCAAACGAGTAGAAGACGAGGTACGTCGCGGCGAGGAAGACGGTGAAGAGCAGGGTCACTGCCACCGTCTTCGGATGCTCGTGCGGCTGCGTGAGATGCGGCCAGACGTTGTGCGCGAAACGTCCGGGGCTCGTGAACACCGACCAGGAGTTCCAGCGCTGGAATCGCCCGAGGTAGATGCCGAACGAGCTCAGCGCGAGCACTGCGAGGACGAAGAGCCACGCGTTGGCCGCGCCGACGAGCCGGCGCACGATCGTCTGCATCAGGTAGAGCGAGACGAAACCGAGCGCTAGGCCCGCCCAGGCAGCGGCCGAGGCCATCACGACGTCGAACCAGATCGGCGCCCCGTCCCAGGTCCGAAGGTGCTTCAGGTCGGTGACGATGTACGGCGCGTTCGGGAAGAAGAGGAGCCAGAGCGCGCCGCCCACGAGCAGGGGCACGCGCGAGGCGCCTCGCCGGAAGCCGTCATACACGATGAGCGCGAGCACGAACGGGATCCAGGCGAGGAAGAGGTTCCAGACGAGCGCGCCGTAGTGCGGGCTGCCGCTGTAGACGACACGCACCCCGACCATCGCGTAGACGAGGAGCGTGAGCCCGAGCAGCGATCCGAGGATCGCGAGGCGCCGGTCGCTCATGCCCGTCAGCTTAGCTTTGCGGCGGAGGGCGCTCGGGGTGCCGCGGCAGGCCGTCGTCCGGGATCGCCTCCCAGTCGGCCGCATAGGCGACGAACTGGCGGTAGGCGGGCCTTATGCCCGGATCCTCGTCGAAGGCCGCCATCCGCACGCCGACGGGCTGCTTCGTGTCGGGGAGGCTGCTCCAGAGTGCCGAGCCGCAGGCGGAGCAGAAGACCTTGGGGTAACCGTCCTCCGGCTCGTAGGCGCGTAGGAGCTCCTCGCCGGAGACGACGTTGAGGGAGCCCGGGACGATCCGAACCTGGACGGAGGCCGCTGTGCCCGTGCGCTTCTGGCAGCGCGTGCAGTGGCAGTAGCTCGCGGTCACCGGCGGCTCGGTCACCTCGAAGCGGACCCCGCCGCAGAGGCATCCGCCTGTCAGGAGCGCCCCGGCCATGAGGCGCAGTTTAGGAGTCCAGGCCCTCTACAGAGCGCCGACGAGCGCAAGCCCGATCGGCCCGAGCAGGGCGACCGCCCGGCGCAGGCTGTCGACGACGGTGGTCCCTGCGTCGACGAGCGCGCCCGCTTCCCTGAGGGTGGTCGTCGCCGCGGCCAGGTGCTCGGCGACGTCGTGCCGGTCCGGCTTCGGCCGCGCCGCCTCGTTCGCCGCGGCCTCGAGGGAGCGGTTCACGTCCTCGAGGACCGGCTGCGGCAGAGCGAGCTCGCCGAGCCCATCGCGTGCCCGGGCGATCGCCCGCCGGAGCTCGAGCGTGTCCCAGCTCGCCGTTGCCTGGATGCCGCCGTGGATGACCGAGTCTCCGCCGATGTTCTGGATGTTCGCCGCGTTCTGCTGGCCGATGTTGAACGTCGCCATGGCCGCTAGCTCCTGCCGAGGACGCGTCCCAGGCGCGAGAGCACGATTCCCACGGCGAGCAGGATCACCGCCGGGAGCCAGGTCTCCGCCACCGCTTGGGTGTAGTAGTCCCAGTTCGACGGCCACTCGTCGGCTGCCAGCAGCGTGTCGGCGGTTCGGACGCCGGTCAGAACGAGCAGGCCGAGACCGCTCAGCGACGCTACGAGCCCGATCACGGAGACCATCCGTGGTATCCACGACCGCCGTTCGCCTGCGTAGACCGTCTGGTTGCCACCGACGTTCGTGATTGCCGCAGCCGCCTGAGTCTCGATGTCGAAAGTGGCTTCTTCCATCGTCATCGCCTCCAATGAGTTTGTGCGACTGTGCACACAGGACGGGCGAGGCACGACCGCTCTTCCCTCGGCCCTCAGCTCGGGTGAGAGTGCCGCGCGAAGCTCTGCAGGTATTGATCCCGGTTGAGTGGGTTTGCGGTCGTCCGCCTCCGTGTCGGTCGCTCGCCGCTGACCGGCTCGTAGCCGACGAAGGACGCTTCGAGCACGCCCTCGCCTCCGGTGAGCCTCGACAGCTCGCGCTGGAGCTCTTGCGCCCGAGCGGCGGAGAGGACGGTTTCGATCGTGGCGAGGTCTCCGCGCAGCGACTGCGTCTCGAGTGAGGCGCCGAGGCGCCCGAGAGCCGCGGTCACGGCGCCGATCGACGCTGCGGGAACCTCGAGCTCGCCGCGGACGACGGGCTCGCAGACCGAGGTGCCTGCGTTGTGCAGCGCCTGCATGAGGACGAGCGGCGTGAGCTTGCGGAAATCGGCCGGCGTGCTGAGCGGCCCCCGTCGTGACGGCGGGCCGTCGGGAACGCTGTACAGGCAGCGGTTCATCGTCACGACGCAGTCGGTGACCTGCCAGCCGGAGAGGCCCTCCCGCAGCGTCGACCGCACGTACTCGGCCATGTGCTCGGTGAAGCTCGCGAGCGTCTTGTAGACGTACAGCGGTGCTGATTGGGCGTCGACCTCGAGTCGAAAGTCGATGCCCGAGCCCACGGGCCCGGGAGCGACGCGCAAGCCGATCGTCGCGTTGAACGGGTTCGTGGCCGCGCGCAGCACCTCAGCCGCCTCGCCGGTGCGAAAGGGACGCTCGATGTGGATCGGCGTCGGCTCGAGGAACTCGACCTCGATTCCGTACTCGTCGGCGAGCGTCGACTGGATCACCTCCTGCTGGACCTCGCCGTAGAGCGAGACCGAGAGCTCGTCGAGGGCGTCGTTCTGGCGGACGTCGATCAGCGGGTCCTGCTCGGCGAGCTGCGCAAGGGCGACGCGAAGGTCGGCTCGATCGTCCGGGTTGCGGGCGGAGACGACCGATTCCAGGGTCGGAGGGGGAAATTGATGGCCTGCCGCATCGGAGCCGATCTCGCCGAGTCGGTCGCCGATCTGGACCTCCCCGAGGCCCCAGAGCTGGGCGACCTCGCCGGCCGAGACCGCCGGACGCTGGGCGGCCGGGCCGTGCTCGAACACCGCGACGGCGGTCACCTTGCCTTCGTGGGCGCCGAAGCTCAACCGGTCGCGTGTCCGAATCGTCCCGGAGAGCATCCGGACGTAGGCGATCTTCTGTCCTTTCGGATCGCGCTCGATCTTGAAGACGAGCCCTGCGGGCGGGCCGGCTGGGTCGCCGATGGAGGAGGGCAGTAGCTCCTCGATCCCGGCCGCCAGGGACTCGACGCCGGCACCGGTCAGAGCTGAGCCGGCGTACACGGGGTGCACGAGCACCTGCCTTGTCTGAGACGCCAGCTCCGCGGCGAGCTGCGGATACGGCGTTTCCTCATCGTCCTCGACGTAGGAGGCGAGGATCCGGTCGTCGTGCTCCGCCAGCGCCTCTGCGAGGCTGGCTCGAAACGTGGCGCCGTCGGCTTTGAACGGCTCGAAGCCGGCGGCGCGCGTCCCCAGCGCGTTCGCCCTTCCCATGCGCACGACCGCGGGCGTGAGGCGCTCCGAGATCGCCTGGATCGTCCGCTCGTCGTCGGCGCCCGCGCGGTCGATCTTGTTCACGAACAGCAGCGTCGGGATGCGCAGTCGCTGGAGAGCGCGCATGAGGATGCGTGTTTGCGGCTGAACCCCCTCGACCGCCGAGACGACCAGCACCGCGCCGTCGAGCACGTTCAGAACCCGCTCCACCTCGGCGATGAAGTCAGGGTGGCCCGGCGTGTCGATCAGGTTGACGTGGACGCCGCCGAGCGCGAACGAGGCGACGGCCGACTTGATGGTGATGCCGCGCCGTCGCTCGAGCTCCAGCGAATCGGTTTGCGTGGTTCCGGCATCGACGCTGCCGAGTTCGTCGATGACGCCGGCTTCGAAGAGGAGCCGCTCCGTGAGTGTTGTCTTACCGGCGTCTACATGCGCCAGGATTCCGAGGTTGAGCTGTTTCTGCGACACGCGTCAGTCCTTCCGAGTAGATCCCAAGGGACGTCTGGATGGATCTGAACGCGTGGCGCATGTCGCTCCTCCTTGGTCGCGGGCGCCGGTTTGCGCACGTAATCATAGGGGAGACAAAGGAGCTCTGATCATGCGGAAGCTGATCGCGACGGTGTTCAACTACTCGCTCGACGGCCTTCTCGCCGACCCAGACACCGAGTTTTGGACGTTCTGCTTCAGCCTGCCCGAAAACAGTGAGCCCGACGACTCGGCGCAACTCGACTTTCTCCGGAGCGCGTACGCGCACATCATGGGCCGCACCGCCTACGGGGCCATCTCCGAGGCCATGACAACGGCCACCGACCACCCTTTCGCCCCGATCCTGAACGCCGGGCGCAAGGTCGTCTTCTCCCGGACCCTAACCACGGCCGAGTGGGCGAACACCACCATCGCCGCCGGTGACACGGCAGAAGAGATCGACCGGCTCAGGCTGGGCGGCGACGGCCACATCGTGGTCTGGGGCGGCGTCAGCCTCTGGCGGTCGCTCATGCAGCTCGACCTGATCGACGAGGTCCACGTGAGCTTGTTCCCCTACGTTGCGGGCGAGGGCACGCGGCTGTTCGACGGCGTTCCCAAGGCGTACCGGCTCGACCTCGTCTCCAGCACCGCCTCCAGCAACGGGGTCCTCGAGCTGCAGTACCGCCGGCACCGCTGAACACAGCGGCCCAGTACGGCACGGCTTTCGGACGACTAGAAGCTACGACCGCCGGTGCGGGACACGCCCCTCCGCGACATGCGCGAGGTAGGTGGGCGCTGCGAGTTCGAGGACGAGCTGCTGGCCCGGCGTATCGCCGCTTTCGAGCTCCTCGAACCAGTGGCCGACGTCGCCGCCGAGGACGACCGGGCCTTCGTCGGTCTCCACGACGACGATCTGATGTCCGGCCGTGTGTCCCGGCGCCGGCAGGAGCCTGACGCCCGGCAGGATCTCCGCCTCGCCGTCGTGCTCGACGTACGTCGCGCCCGGAAAGTCGACCCACTCGCGCACGGTGTAGTTGTCCTGCGTCCGTGCGTCCGCGAGCTCGCGTCGCTGCACGTGGATCGGGATGCCCGGGAAGAGCCGGTTGCCGCCGCAATGGTCGAAGTGGAGGTGCGTGTTGACGACGACGGCGACCCGACTCACGAGCTCGTCCGGGAGCCGGTGCGGGTGCCACTCCTCGCCGTCCTCGTTGAGAGCCGGCGTCGTGTCGATCAGTCCCGTATCGACGAGGACGAGCCCGTCGGGATGTTCGATCGTGTCGGAGAAGCCCGGCAAGCGGTCACCGTCGAACACCATTTCGCTCGTCAGGTGCCGACCTATAGCGTCACGGCTGAGCACGGCATTGACTCCTTTCTCGGCGGCCTCCTCCGGCCGCACTGGCTCTTGATCTGGGTGTTAGACCGCTCGGCGACCCTAAACTCATCGGTCTCTGCCCCGGCTGCGTCAGGGAATGCCGACACTGGGCCAGGCGAGTGTCGTCTAGTTGCCCACGGTCGGGTCGGGCATGAACTCCCGGACCTCTTGCGCACAGCGGCAGGCAATGGCGGTCTTGGCAGCCCACTCCAGCGCCTCCTCGCGCGAGGGCACGTCGACGACACAGAGTCTGCCGGTGGCCTCCGGGTACGGGCCGTCGGTCACCGTTCCGTCGGTAGCCACGATGCTCGCCTTCTGGTTTTCCAGTCCACCGCCGAAAACCCACACGCCGGCGTCGATCGCCTCCTGGACCACCGCGAGCGAGGCGTCGGTCACGGCGGGCATGTCCTCGTCGGGGATGTGGTCCATCGCGTGGGCATCGAACGAGATCAGGTACCCGCGGCATCGCAGGGCTCCTCTCTCGACGGCCTCCTCCGGCCGCGCGTAGATGTTGCTCTCGAGAGTAGATCGTTCAGCGACCCGTAACTCATCGGCCTCTGCCCAGGACGCGTCAGGGGACATTCCCGAGCGCTGGCCCAGGTGACGATTCGGTCCCCGGGCTTCGGTTCGAGCCAACGTTCTACGATCGGCCGCGGACTACGACGCTTGGACGTCGTCGATGGAGCACATCGCGGCGACGCCCGGGTACCCCGACGGCTCCTGGCCGCGAGAGATGACGCCGGACGAGAGCCGGGCCGACCTGCAGCGCCATGCCGACGACTTCCGCAATCGGAGGGGATTCACGTACACGGTGCTCGACCCGTCCAGCCGCGACGTGATCGGGTGTGTCTACATCTATCCGCTGCCCGACCGCAACCACGACGCCTGTGCGCTCTCGTGGGTGCGGGAGAGCCACGCTCACCTCGACACCCCGCTGTGGCGCGCCGTGAGTGCGTGGCTTGAATCCGACTGGCCATTCGCCAGCGCCCAATACGCGCCGCGCGCCGAGCCTCCAAGCAGCGCGCAGCTCGACTCGCTCAGGCGTCATTCCTGAACGCCGCTTCGGTTCTCGATGGAGGAGCGATGGGCGGTGACAGGATCGAACTGCCGACCTCCTGCTTGTAAGGCAGGCGCTCTCCCAGCTGAGCTAACCGCCCGAACTGGTGCCCCCAGCGGGATTCGAACCCGCGCTACAGCCTTGAAAGGGCTGTGACCTTGACCGCTAGTCGATGGGGGCCCGTGGCCAGTCTAGCCGCGAAGCCTCAGAGCTACACTCGCCGGTAAGGGGCCGGTAGCTCAGTCGGTAGAGCAGGGGACTTTTAATCCCAAGGTCGCAGGTTCGATCCCTGCCCGGCCCATCTGCGCCGCGCAGGAGCGAAGATTCGAGCGGGTGCCAGAGGCGGCTGGTGCCGCCAACCTGCGGCGGACACGCCGGAGTAGGTTTCCCGGCCGAGATCGTTGAAGACAGTGTCTGGTCGACCACGAGAAACGAGTGTCAGATTGAGTGATTCCCTGCGGCTTTCGAGGATCCGGACGGCCACGTCTGGGAACTCGCGGCGAAAGATCTCCGCGGACGCATAAGTGAGGCTTCCCGCTCCGGCGTAGGCGGGATGTGACTTTAGGCGGGTTCGCTTTCGTCCGATACGTACTACAGCGATGACGCACCACGCCGCCGCTTCACCTGCCGTCGCGCTCGGAGCCCATCCAGCGACCGGACGACCCCTCCGCTGTCTCGTCGCCGACGATCACCCCGCGCTCGTGGCCGCGGTCTCCGACTTCCTGGAGAACCTGGGGTTCCGGGTCGTCGGGCAGGCTCACGACGGGCCGGCTGCGGTGGCGCAGGTGAAAGAGACGAAACCCGACGTCGCACTCGTCGATTACCGGATGCCGCGCCTCGAGGGTGCGGAGCTGCTCGCTGAGCTGCGCGAGAGCGCGCCGGAGATGCTGATCGCCGTCTACACCGCCGACTCCGACCAGAGCGTCGTCGGCGTCGTCTTCGATGCCGGTGCGCATGCGCTCATTCTCAAGGAGGCGCCGTTCACAGATCTCGCTCGGGCTCTAGGCGCCATCTGCTCCGGAGGGCGCTACATCGATCCGGCTCTCGCGCACGTCGCGCTGGGAACTTCGGTGAGCAGGCCGACGCTCACGCCACGTGAGTCGGAGGTGCTTGCGTATGTCGCGGACGGCCTCTCGCACGATGAGATCGGGCATCGGCTCTCGATCAGCCCTGAGACGGTGCGCACGCATGTCCGCAAGGCCTGCGAGCGGCTGAACGCGCGGACGCGTACGCACGCAGTCGCCACGGCCCTTCGGCTGGGCCTGTTTCACTAGCGGCCTCAGACGCTCGTCACCAGTACACACGCGCGCGCGTCCCCACCCGGGTGGGGATCGGATCCACCCGCCACCCGGCAATGAGCCTATCGGCCGGATTCGCACGTGTCCGTGTCGACTACGGACCAATTTCGCGCACGGTTAAGGTTCGAGCCTTGACCTCACTCGAGGACAAGACGGCTGTCGTCACCGGCGCCTCGAGCGGGATCGGGGCGGCCACGGCCCACGCGCTCGCGGAGGCCGGGGTCCGAGTCGCGGTCGGCGCGCGGCGCGTCGAGCAGCTCCCCGACCGCGAGGGCTTCTACGCCTTCGACCTCGATGTCACCGACCGCGAGAGCGCCGAGCGCTTCGTCGAGCGCGCGGTCGCCGACCTCGGCGGGATCGACATCCTCGTCAACAACGCCGGCCTCAGCCTCGGGCGCGACCCGTTCTGGGAGTCGACCGAGGAGGACGAGGCGACGATGATCGAGACGAACGTCCACGGCCTGATGCGCCTGACGCGCCTCTGCCTGCCGCACATGCGCGACGGCGGGCACATCGTCAACATCGGCTCCGTGGCCGGCCGCGAGCCGTACGACAACGCCGCTGTCTACATCGCCTCGAAATATGCCGTCCGCGGGTTCACGTACGCGCTCAGGCAGGACCTCCTCGGCCGCCCGATTCACCTGACGACGGTCGACCCTGGTCTCGTCGAGACGAACTTCTCCCGAGTCCGCTTCCGGGGCGACGAAGAGCGAGCGAGGAAGGTCTACGAGGGCGTCGACGCGCTCCAGCCGGAGGACATCGCCGACTGCGTGCTCTTCGCGGTCACGCGGCCGGCGCACGTCAACATCGACGAGCTCGTCGTGAAGACCATCGACCAGTCGACGGCGATACGGATCCACCGTCACTGATGGCGATCACGATCCTCGAAGGGTCGAACTTCTGCATCAGCGACCAGAACGGCGACTTCACGTTCGCCACGAGCGGCCTCTATGCCTACGACACGCGCTTCCTCTCACGGCTCGAGCTCACGATCAACGGCGAGCGCCCGCTCCTCCTCTCGGCCGGGAAGGCCGAGTACTACTCAGCCGCCTACTTCCTGCGCAACCCGCCCGCCGGCGAGCTTGCACAGGACACGGTCTCGATCGGGCGGCACCGGTTCGTGGGCGAGGGGATGCAGGACCACCTGCGTGTCCAGAATCAGAGCCCGGAGAAGGTCTCGTTTGAGCTCGCGCTCGAGTTCGAGAGCGACTTCGCCGACATCTTCGCGGTCAAGAACTACGACTTCGCGCTCGGCGACCCGCTCCGGGCGATCCCCCTTCCGCCCGCGGCCGAGGCGCGCTACGAAGAGGACGAGAACCAGTTCGTACTCGAGGACGACTCCGGCCTCGCCTGCACGCAGGTGATCCTGTCCGAGCGCGGTCACGTCGAGCCCGGGAAGATCAGGTACTGGATCGAGCTCGAGCCGAGGCAGACATGGGAGCTTGGCTTCGACATCGTCCCTGTGCTGGGAGGCGACCCGGTGCGCCCGCACATGGCGAGGCAGCGGTTCGGCGAGGAGCGGGAGCGCATCGAGGCCTCCCTCGCGGCCTGGAACCTGCGAGTCCCGAGGCTGCGCGCGTCCTGGGACGACCTCGACCGCGTCTTCCCACGCTCGGTGGCCGACCTGGCCTCACTGCGGCTGAGCGGCGGGAACGGGCTCGGCAATCTCCCTGCGGCCGGCATGCCGTGGTTCATGACCGTGTTCGGTCGCGACACGTTGATCACCTGCCTTCAGACACTCCTGTTCGGGCCCGAGCTCGCCCGGAGCGCGCTCGAGGTACTCGCGGAGCTCCAGGCGACCGAGGACGACCGGTCGATCGACGCCGAGCCGGGCAAGATCGTCCACGAAGTCCGACGCGGAAAGGCCGCGAAGAACTGGTTCGAGCGTTACTACGGCACGATCGACGCCACGCCGCTCTACCTGATCCTCCTCTCCGAGGTCTGGCGCTGGACGGACGACGACGCGCTCGTGCGCCACTTCAAGGAACCGGCGCTGGCCGCCCTCGCCTGGATCGAGGAGTACGGAGACCGCGACGGCGACGGCTTCGTCGAGTACGGGAAGCGAAGCGAGACGGGGCTCGACAACCAGTCCTGGAAGGACTCGTGGGACTCGCAGCTGTTTTCGAACGGGTCGATTGCCGAGCCCCCAATCGCCCCGGTGGAGGTCCAGGGGTACGTCTACGACGCGAAGAAGCGCATGGCCGAGCTCGCGCGCGAGGTCTGGCGCGAGCGCGAGCTCGCCGACCGGCTCGAGCGGGAGGCGGACGAGCTCCGCGCTCGCTTCGACGAAGCGTTCTGGTCCGACGCGCGCGGCGGTTTCTACGTGCTGGCGCTCGACCGCGACAAGAAGCAGGTCGACTCGCTCTGCTCGAACATCGGGCACCTGTTGTGGAGCGGCATCGTCCCGCCCAAGCGCGTCGACGCCGTCGTCGACCGCTTGATGGGCCCGGACCTCTGGTCGGGCTGGGGCGTGCGCACGATGTCGGCCGCGGACGCTGGCTTCAACCCGCTCTCGTACCACAACGGCACCGTGTGGCCCCACGACAATTCGCTGATCGCCTGGGGGCTCGCACGCTACTCACGCTGGCCGGAGGCCCATCGGATCATCCGTCGGATGCTGAACGCGGCCGGCCACTTCGACTACCAACTGCCCGAGGTCTTCGCCGGGCTCCCTCGCGCGGAGTCGCCGTTCCCGATCGCCTACCCGACGGCCGCGCGTCCCCAGGCCTGGGCTGCGGGCACACCCGTGCTCCTGCTTCAGATCCTCCTCGGCCTGCGCCCGGACCTCAGGAACCAGCAGTTGCGCTCCGTGCTTCCCCTCGAGCTGCCGTCCTGGGTGGGCAACCTGCGGCTATCGGGGCTCCGTGCCTTCGACCGAACGTGGGACGTTCGCGTCGAAGAGGGAATGATTCGCGTGGAAGCCGATGAATGACCGCCTGAAGATCGCGATCCTCGCACCGACGTGGTTCGCCGTTCCGCCGACCGGCTACGGCGGCATCGAGCTCGTCGTCTCGCTCCTCGCCGACGGGCTCGTCGACGCAGGCAACGAGGTCACGCTGTTCGCCTCGGGCGACTCGCTGACGAAGGCGAACCTGTCGTACATCTTCGAGCAGGCGCCGAGCGAGCTGATCGGCCGGACGCTGCCGGAGATCCGCCACGCGCTCGCCTGTTACGAGCGTGCGGACGAGTTCGACGTCATCAACGACCACTCGGGCATTCCGGCCGCTGCGCTCGGCGGGCTCGTCCAGACGCCGGTGCTGCACACCATTCACGGCCCGCTCGACACGCACGAGGCCCAACACGCGTACGCGTCGATCGCCGAGGTCGCACCCGGAGTAAGGCTGATCTCCATCTCCGAGAATCAGCGCCGCCCGATGCCCGACTTGCCCTGGGCGGCGACGATCCCGAACGCGATCGACCTCTCGATCTACCCGTCGAAGCCGCACAAGGGCGACTACCTGCTCTTCCTCGGCCGTTTCAGCCCCGACAAGGGAGCGCACCGGGCGGTGGCGGTCGCGATGGAGCTCGGCCTGCCCCTGAAGATGGCGGGCAAGAACCGCGAGCCGAAGGAGCGGCAGTACTTCGCCGAGCTCGTCGAGCCTCACCTCGGGCACGGCGGCATCGAGTACCTGGGCGAAGTAACGCACGGCGAGAAGGTCGAGCTGCTCCAGGACGCGCGCGCGACGCTGTTCCCGATCGAGTGGGAGGAGCCGTTCGGCCTGGTGATGATCGAGTCGATGGCCTGCGGAACGCCGGTGATCGCCACGCGCCACGGCGCGGTGCCCGAGGTGATCGAGCACGGCGTCAGCGGGATCATCGTCGAGAACTACAGGGAGATGGGCGCGGCGCTCGAGCAGGCGGACGAGCTCGACCCGAACGAGTGTCGCCGGTACGTGGAGGAGCGCTTCGCGCCCGAGCGGATGGTCGGCGACTACGAGCGGGCCTACGCCGCTGCCTTGTCCCAGTAGCGCCTGAGCCCGCGGTACGACTGCCACAGCGGCGCTGCGCGCTCGTAGTACGTCGCCTCGCCCTGGCCCTCCTCGAGGTCGGCGCGCGCTGCCTCGACGAACTCGTCCTCGTCCATTCCCTGCCGGACCCGTTGGCCCCACAGCCGAAGCTGGCGCCGCAACCGGCGGAGATGATCGCGGGGCTGGTCGACGATGCCGAAGTGGATCAGCGCGAGCCGCTCGGGTGCGCGTAGCTCCAGCTCGTCGATCGTCCGCTCCCAGGCGTCGAGGTCGATCTCGGGCGGGGGCGAGACGGGCCAGATGGGGCGGTCGGGCATGATCCGCACCCCCGCTGCGTCACCTGCATACAGCGTCCCCGCGCCGTCGAGGTAGCAGACGTGATGCGCCGCGTGGCCGGGGGAGGGGAAACATTCGAGCCCGAGCACGTTCTCGCCGACGACGTGCACGTTCTGCGAGGGAACCGGCGCCAGCTCGCCCCAGAGCACGTCGAACTCGTCCTCGTAGAGCCGTCGCGCGCTTGCCTCGAGCCGGCTCGGGTCGATGACGTGCGGCGCTCCGATCTCGGACACGTGTACCTGAAGCCCGGGATGCTCGCGGACGAGGACACCCGCGGCTCCCGCGTGGTCGAGGTGGATGTGTGAGAGCAGCACGTGCCGTAGATCCGTCAGCGCCAACCCGCGCTCGGCGAGGCGCTCCTTCAGCGCGGCAATGCAAGTCGAGGGCCCGCAGTCCTGGAGTGCGAGCCCGTCCTCGGTCTCCAGCAGGTAGACCCCGATGACTCGTTCGTCTCCGAGGTGATGCAGGTCGAGAGGATCCGGGGCA
>DASTYD010000068.1:0-23248 GCA_035765175.1 Gaiellaceae bacterium | reverse complement strand
AGGCGACCCGCGGCTCTGGCGAGATTGCCGTGCTGAGTCGTGCCATCTTGGCGAGTGACCGCCGGAACGAGGCTCGTGTCGTTCAGATCGAGTACCCCTCGGGCGAGCCAGACCCTGCTTCCGACTCGACGCTCATCCACGGGACCTGGGCCCGGCGAGGCCGATGGTGGCAGCCCGACGGCGAGCTCTACCGCTACTTACGAGACGAGGCGAACGTCTTCCCCCATCTCTACAGGGGCCCGGACCCGTTCAGGTGGTCCGGCTACTTCAGCTTTCGAGTGTGGGCGGAACCGAAGATGGACTGGAATCGACAGCAGGCGGCGGACTCGTTGGCCTGGTGGGCTCATCGCAGGCTCAGTCCCCGACCTGACCTCGTCGGCCACAGTTACGGCGGGAGCCTGTCGATGATGGCGACGCAAGCGGAGAAGCGCGTGCGGGGCATGGTGCTGCTGTCCCCCGCGGTGCATGAAAGGTGTCTCCCCGACCCTTCGAACTACGAACAGATCCTTCACGTGACGACCAAGCTCGACCTTGTCCTGCTGGCGGATTTCTCGAAGCCCAGGCTGCTCCGCTCACTTCCCAACGTGCTCGGCCGGCGCGTCAAACGGAAGGGCCTCCTGGGCCACTCGGCGACACATGACGAGAGCGTTTGGCGGGATACCGGCCTCACGGACTATGTGAAGGACGAGTGGCTGCCGTCACTCGCGCCGCGGACCTAGCCGCGCCACCTCCGGCGTTTGCCCCACCGTACAGCGAGCACTCAAAGCCCGCGGCAGCTCTTCGTCGGTCTCGCCTGCTTCGCAGGCTTCGAGATTTTCGCTGCCGCCGGAGGCGGCGCGAAAATGGGCGATCGTGGATTCGAACCACGGACCTCCGCCTTATCAGAGCGGCGCTCTAACCGACTGAGCTAATCGCCCGGGGGCGACCGATTGTAGCCACGGCGCAGCACCATTCGAGGGACGGAGCCTCCGGGTCACCACGCTACACTGAGGCGCAGGTCGCCATGCAGGAAATGGTCATCTACGGGGTCAGCTTCGACCTGGGCAGCAAGCAGCCCATCGTCCTGCTGAAGACGGCCGACGGCAATCGCTTCCTGCCGATCTGGATCGGCCATCCCGAGGCGGCCGCGATCCTGATGAAGCTCCAGGGCGCTTCCACGCCGCGGCCGATGACGCACGACCTCGTGACGGACATGCTCGAGCAGCTGGACGCGCAGGTGATCCGGATCACGGTCACCGAGCTCAAGGAGAGCACGTTCTATGCCTCGATCACCGTGCAGCAGAACGGCTCCGAGCTCGAGATCGACTCCCGCCCGTCGGACGCCATCGCGCTGGCCGTCCGCGCCGATGCGCCGATCTACGCGGCGGACGACGTGATCGAGGAGTCGGCGATCGAGTTCGAGGGCGAGGAAGTGAACGAGGACGAGATCGTGGACGAGTTCAAGCGGTTCCTCGACGACGTCTCGCCCGACCAGTTCGCCGTCGGCGACGAGTAGTCACCGTCCGACCCAGTCGACGGTCACCTCCCGTTCGGCCGGCAGGCTGAGCAGTCGGTACGGGTGCGTCACGCGCGCCTCGACGTGATCCTGGAGCGTTGGTGTTCGCTCCCGAACGCGGACGGTGATCTCTCCGCCTTGTTCCCGCACACTGCGCACCGCGACCTCGTAGCCGGTGCTCGAGCGCGGCCCCGGCGAGACGAGGAGGAGCTGGCGCCGTGAGAAGTCGACCCGCGGTGCTTCTCCTCGAGCGTGTGCCCGGGCCAGGTAGCGGTCGAGCCCATCCCGGTCCCGGAACAGGCGGCGCTCGCGGCCGGCGATCCTCAGCGGGCCGACCTGCTCGGTCAGATCGCGCCAGGCGACCGGCCGGCTGCTCCCCTCGGCCAGTAGCCGCGCGGCGAGCAACAGGCCGGCGCTCGCCAGGAGCGTCGTCACGGCGAGGATCGCGCCTCTACGCGTAGATGTAGACCGTTTCGCCGTAGTCGCTGGAAGTGAAGAGCGTCGGCGCGATCCACATCGGCGTCCGCACGCAGCCGTGTGAGGCGGGATACGGAGGCACCGAGGGGTAGCCGTGAATCGCGAACGCGCCGATGAAGAAGGACGAGTAGAACATGCCGCTGGGCAGAAAGCCGGGGACCTTGCTGTAGACGCGCCAGCGGCCGATCGGGGTGTTGCCCGTGGCTCCGGTCGAGACGTGTACGACGCGCACCACTCGGCCGCCGGCGACCTGGAACAGGACCTGCCGCGTCTTGTCGACCTCGATGTGGCGGGCCGGGCCCCGGTAGCGCGGGAACGGCACGTGCGCGATCTGGAGGCGCCGCCAGAAGGCCGGGTCGACCCGTCCGCTACGGGGCATGCCGTGCACCTTCTGGAAGGCGAGCACGGCATCGGTGGTGTCGTCGGAGAAGTAGGTGTCGACGCCGCGGAGGGCGTAGCGAAGCCGAGCGAGCCGGCGCTCGAGGATGCGCACGCTCGGGCCCTGCGCGCCCGGCCCCAGGTAAGGGACGAAGACGCTCGTGCGGAACACGTCTCGGCGACCGCGGTAGGCACCGATCGGTCTGACGGTGATCCGGACGACGTAGTCGCCGGCTCTGCCGGTGCCGAGCCGAATTGCCGCGCGATCGCCGAATTTCCACGTGCGAAGCGCGCGGCCGGAGCGCCAGACGCGCACGCGCAGCCTTCCGGAGCCGCGGGGCTTGAGCTTCGCTCGGAGCAAGAGTCGCCGGCCGAGCATCCGGCTCGCGGGCAGCGAGACGTCGAGGCGAGGACGGACAGCGACCGCGCGGACGTTGGAGGAAACCGTTTCGAATCGGGCGGCGTACGAGGACGCTCTGGTCTGCCGGACCCGGAACCGGAACTCGCCCGTGCGGCTCGCCTTCGTGGTTTTGACCGCAGTGGCGCCCGTGTAGAGCACGATCGGTGCACCGTGGAGGACGGGGACGATGTGGCCCTGCAGCGTCGCTGGCTTCCCGTACGTCGCGACTCTGGGCCCGCGCAGCATCAGCTTGACGGACGTGATCGTGACCGTCGCCTGGGCGGTCGTGCCGTCGGCACCGGTCGCGGTCACCGTCGCGGTGAACCGGCCGGCGCGGTAGCGGTGCTGGACGAGGGGGCCGTCCGCCTGCGCCCGGTCCCCCAGATCCCAGTGGTATGCAACGGCGTCGCCGGTCGCCGTGAGAGTGACGTCGAGCGGAGCGGCGCCGACCGTGGGGGTTGCCTGCACCGTGACCGTGGGCGCTGCGTTTGCGGGCGCGATCCAGACGAGGAAGGCCAGGGCCGGAAGGACGCGCCGCATTGTCAAGAGGCTATTCCAACGGCGAGGCCGAGGGCGTTGAACGAGGCGTGGAGGAGGATGCACGGATAGATGCTTTCCGTCCTTGCCCGAAGGTACGCGAGGCCGATCCCAAAGGAGGCGATGACGGGGAAGCCGATCAGGAGGCCGTGGACGAGTGCGAAGGCGATGCCGCAAACGAGGATCGCCTGCGTCCGCCCGAACGGCTCCAACAGCCCGTAGCCAACGCCGCGGAACATCAACTCTTCGACGATTGGCGCCAGTACGACGACGACGGCAGCGAACGAGACGAACTGTGCCGCTCGGCTCGAGTCGAACTGGTCGGGAATCAAACCCTGTTCTCTGTCGGCGTTGCCAAATCGGGCAACCACTGCCCCGACGATCAAGACCCCGACGATCACGAGCGCCGAGATTCCCGCCGCTCGCCACCAGGAGGCGGGAGGCCGAAGGGCGAGGAACGCGCGACGATCGAGGCCCCACGTGAGGGCGAGGACAATGCCCAGGACGACCGCAAACTGGCCTGCGGTGGCGATGCTCGTCTCCCATTGGTACGCAACGTCGTTGCCCTCGCGGTCGGTCGTGAGGTTGCCGAGGTAAGCGACGGTGGCCATGAAGACGACGATGGCGGCCCACCACGCGAGGCGTCGATTCAGGCGATCCACTGAGGGCGAGCCGACAGGCTCCGGAGGCCGTTGACCCGCGCGCACGACGGCCGGATCATATTGACGTGCCGCCGCGTTACTTCACGGCTGAACAGGCGAACGAGGCGTTGGGCGAGGTACGGCCGCTCACGGAGGAGTTGGTCGCGCACCGCCGAGCGCTCCTCGAGCTACAGGCGCTGCAGTCGTCGCTCAACCAGCGGATCGCCGGCAACGGCGGGAACGTCGAGCCGCAGGAGCTCCAGAACGTGCAGGTGCGGCTGGACGAAGAGGTGGCGGGCATCGCGCGGTGCGTGGCACGGATCCACGAGGCGGGCGGGCTCGTGAAGGACCTGGACGCGGGGCTCGTCGACTTCCCGGCCCAGCGCGAAGGCGTGGAGGTGCTCCTCTGCTGGCGCCTCGGCGAGGACGAGGTCGGGTACTGGCACGGGCTCGACGAAGGCTTCTCGGGCCGCAAGCCGCTCCCGCTGTAGCGCGGGGGCCGCCACCGTAGCTCCCCACCCGGGTGGGGAGTAATCCACCCGCCACCCGGTTCGAGCCTACCCGGGAAATCGTGACTCGACCGTGCCGATTGCGCGCCGATCCTCACCGACATCCACGCTGAGGATCGCTCGTACGGCCGTCGAATAAGGCGCACATGGATATCTGGGAGCGGTGGTTCCTCGTGGCCGCGATCATCGCGGGCGCGACGATCCTCGCGAAGATCGTCGACTGGCGGATGTCCCGCCGGAACCTGCCTCCGGCGGCTGTGACCCGCTACCGCGTCCTGCGCCGCAGCCTGATGACGGCGATCATCTTCGTCGGGGTCCTCTCTGCCCTGCTCGTCGTGCCGCAGGTCCGCGCGGTCGCCGCCGGGCTCCTCGCCTCGTCCGCGCTGATTGCCCTCGTCGTCGGACTCGCCGCGCAGCGTCCGCTCGCGAACTTCGTCGCCGGCGTCGTCATCGCCTTCACGCAGCCGCTTCGCCTCGGCGACCAGGTCACCGTCGACGGCGCCGAGGGGGTCGTCGAGGACATCGGCCTCACCTACACGTTCATCAAGACGCCCGACAACTCACGCCTCGTGATCCCGAACGAGAAACTGGCCTCGGATACCATTCGCAACTCCACCATCGTCACTCGGGAGAAGCTCGCGCAGGTGACCGTGCAGGTGCCGCTCGACAAAGATCTGGATGCGGTGGTCGACCTGCTCAGGAGCGAGACGGCGGGCGATCCTCGCGCTGAAGTGCTCGTGACCGGGCTCAACGGCTCGGCTGCCATCACCGTGCGGACCTGGGCGCCCGAGGCGACCGAGGCCGAGCGTGTCGCGAGCGACCTGCGCGTCCGCGTCGCGCGCGCTCTTCGTGAGCAGAGCTTGCTGTGAGCCCCCCGAACGGCAGCGGTTCCCGCGCGCGTCGCCCGACGCCGAACGGCGCTCCCGCCCGACGCCGGAAGCGACGTCGCGCACGCAGCTCCCGCAGGCGCCGGAGGCTCGGCGTCGTCGTCTTCGTGCTCCTCGTCGTCCTGGCGGTGCTGGGCTCGGTCGGGTTCAGCAGCGCTCGCGACATCCAGCAGAAGTGCGACCTCAACGATCTCCAGCCCACGTCGATCGGCTCCAACTCGTTCATCTATGCGGCCGACGGCTCCCTGCTCGGTTCGATCCCGGCCGAGAAGAACCGCCAGCCCGTGAGTCTCGCGCAGACGAGCTCCTGGATGGCGAAGGCGACCATCGCGATCGAGGACCGCCGCTTCTATCAGCACGGCGGCATCGACTTCCAGGGCATCGCGCGCGCCGCCGTCAACGACATCAAGGCCGGCCGCACCGTCGAGGGCGGCTCGACGATCACGCAGCAGCTCGTCCGCAACCTCTACATCGAGAACCACCAGCGGACATTCGAGCGGAAGGTCGTCGAGGCGTGTCTCGCGATCAAGCTCCACCGCCGCCACGAGCCCGACTGGATCCTCTCCCAGTACATGAACACCGTCTACTACGGCAATCACGCCTACGGCGTCGAGGCTGCGGCCCAGACGTACTTCTCACGGCACGCGAAGAAGCTCTCGCTGCTCCAGGCCGCGCTCCTCGCCGGACTCCCCCAGGCCCCATCGGTCTACGACCCGTTCGAGCGGCCACAGCGTGCGCTCCAACGGCGGAACGCCGTCCTGAAAGCGCTCTACGAGAACGGCGACATCGGCTACGCGAACTACCAGGAGGCGCTCCGGGTCACCGATCTCAAGCTGAGGCCGGGCAAGATCTACTCCCGCATCCGGGAGCCGTACTTCTTCGGCTACGTGCGCGACGAGCTGATCCGCAAGTACGGAGCGGAGACGGTCCGCTCCGGCGGGCTCAAGGTCTACACGACGATCGACCGCCGCATGCAGAGTGCCGCCAACCGTGCGGTCACCGAGGAGCTCTACTACGACGACGACCCCGCCTCTGCGGTCGTCGCCATCGACCCGCGGAGCGGCGCGATCAAGACGATGACCGCGGTGACGCCCGGCCGCACCGGGAACCAGTTCAACCTCGCCGCGCAGGCACGGCGCCAGGCGGGCTCGACGTTCAAGACCTTCGTTCTGGCGCAGGCCGTCTCCGAAGGCATCAATCCCGATACGACGAGCTACCTCTCGGCGCCGCTCTACTACCAGCCGTACCCGAACTTGGAGCCGTGGGAAGTCTCCACCTATTCGCACACGTATCTGGGCTCGACGTCGATCACGCGGGCGACACTCGCCTCGGACAACACCGTCTTCGCGCGGCTGACCCTCGACCTCGGCGCCGAGAAGGTCGCTGCGATGGCGAACCGGCTCGGGGTCGCCTCCTCGCTCAAGACGAAGGAAGGCGCCTACGTCCCGTCGGTCGGGCTCGGCTCGATCGGGGTCTCGCCGCTCGACATGGCCTCCGCGTACGCGACGATCGCCGCCGGCGGGATCTACTCGAAGCCGATGGCGATCCAGAAGGTCGCGTTCGCGCCGCATGCCGACGGCACCGTGGAGGAGGACCGGAGCTGGGGCAAGCCGAAGCGCCGCCGGGTGATCGCCGACTGGGTGGCTGCCGAGGTGACGGAAATCCTCGAGGAGAACATCCAGAGCGGGACCGGTGTGGGCGCGAACATCGGCCGTGTCGCCGGAGGCAAGACCGGCACCACCGAGAACCACGCCGACGCGTGGTTCTGCGGGATCACGCCGACGTTGTCGACGACGGTCTGGGTCGGCTACCCGCAGGCCGAGATCCCGATGACGAGCGTGCACGGCATCTCCGTCGCCGGCGGCACCTTCCCGGCGACGATCTGGCGCCTCTTCATGGAGGAGGCGATTGGCTCGACGCCGGAGCGCGACTTCCCGGAGCCACAGTCGGAGCCGATCTGGCGCTCGTTCACGCCGGGCCATTACGGCGGCAGTGAGCCGCCGACCTACTACGACCCGCCGCCCCCCGAAACGCCGACGACGACGCAGGGACAGCGTCCGCCCGCCGCACCGGAACCACCGCCCCCGCCGGAGCCGAGGCCCATTCCGCCGCCGATTCCTCCGCCCCCGCCGCCGGAGCCCCCACCCGTTCAGCCGCCACCACCGCCTCCGCCGCAACCCTAGGCGCGGCTTCGGAGAGACTCCCGGTGGCTCGACCGGTCATTTCCGACGGACGCACGCGCGAAGCACATGCGTCCTGAGGGTCGGAGCCGCCGAGTCGGCGCCTCAGCGCGACTCGCCGCGCGGGTCACGGCGCTCGCAGCACCCGTCTTTCTGCTCGCGTGCGCGGTTCCCGACGGCGGGCTCTTCCGCGCGGAGCGGTATCGGGACGTGCACCTCTACGGCATCTACGCGGACCGGTTCTTCCGCGGCGAGCTGCCGTACCGGGACGTCTTCGTCGAGTACCCGCCCGGAGCGTTTGCTGTCTTCCTGCCGCCGGCGGTGCTACCCGGCGGCGCCTACAACTTCGCCTTCAAGACGCTCATGGCCCTGTGCGGGATCGCGGCGCTGTTCGCGGTCGCGCTCATCCTCGTGTCGCTCGGCCTCCGAGGACGCAGGCTCTACTCGTCCGCCACGCTCTTCGCCCTGTCGCCGATCGCGGTCGGCCCGATCTCGCTCAACACCTACGACCTCTTCCCCGCTGCGCTGACGGTCGGCGCTCTGGCGGCGATCCTGCGCAAGCGAGAGCTGCTCGGGTTCGGGCTCCTGGGGCTGGCGGTGACGGCGAAGCTCTACCCGCTCGTTCTCGTCCCGCCTGCGGTCGCATTCGTCTGGACGACGGTCGGGCGCCGCCGGGCTGCGTGGTCCGTCGCAACCCTCGGCGGCGTCGCCGCTGCGATCCTGCTTCCCTTTGCCGTGATCGCCCCCGACGGGCTGTGGGACAGCTTCCACGCTCAGTCGTCGCGGGGGCTCCAGATCGAGAGCCTCGGCTCGGCGCTGCTGCTCGCCGCGCATCAGCTCGGTCTCTACGAGGCGACCGTCGTCCGCGGCGCCACCGGTGCCGCCACGCGCGACCTGGAGGGCTCACTCCCCGACGCGCTCGCGACCGTGACCTCGCTGCTCCAGATCGCCGCCGTCCTCGCGGTTTGGCTCCTGTATTTGCGCGAGCCCAGGAGCCCAGAGCGACTCGTCCTCGCCTCCACTGCCGCGGTCGCGGGCTTCCTCGCCTTCAACCGGTTCGTCTCGCCCCAGTACCTCGTATGGCTCATCCCGCTCGTGCTCCTGCTCCCGGGTCGGTCGGGACTCGTTGCGACCGGCCTCGTTGCCGCCTCCCTCGTGCTCGCCCAGATCTGGTTCTTCCACTACAGCCGCGTGTTCGAGCTCGAGCGGATCACCTGGCTCGTCGTTGCGCGCGACGCGGCTTTGCTCGCGCTCTATGTGCTGCTGCTCCTCCGCCTGAAGACGAGCACGCCGTCCTCCGAGAAGACGAGCTCCCAGTCGGGGCTCCGGCGCAGCCGCGCCAGGTCTCTCGCGGTCGCGGAGGGGTCCCAGCGGTCGGCGTAGCCCGGCTGCGTCTCGTCGGCGGCCACCCACTGCGCGTCCTTCAGGGCCGGGAAGCTGAGGAAACGCCTCCGTGCGGAGAGGTGGGATCCGAGCGAGTTCGTCGCGCTGACCACCGCGTCGTCCGGGATGAGCTCGAGCGCCCGTTTCGCGACACGGTCGTGTGCCGAGACATGGGACGCGTGTGCCTGGTAGGACTGGCCGCCGGGGAGGTCGCGCCAGAGCGGGATCGCGCCCAGCACGAAATTCGCGACGAGCGCTGCCGCGACGGCGATTCCCGCGAGCAGGGATCCGCGGCCCCTGTCTCCGTGCGCGATCCTGGCTGCGCCGAGGACCGTGGCGGCGATCAGCGGGGGGATGAGCCCGGCGGTGTAGTGGTGGTGGATCGAGCTCTGCGTGTGCGTGGCCGAGAGGAGGTTGAGGCCGAGCTCGGGAATCGCGGCCACCAGCACGAGCGGCGCGGCGGCGAAGAGGAGCAGGAGCGGGAGGAGCAGGCCGGCGAGGTAGCGGATTCCCTCCGAGTCGAACGCCGTGCTCAGGACCTTGCCGGGATCGGTGAAGACCGTCGTGAGAATTTCCCCCGGCGAGTCGCCGAGGTCCCCGTAGCGCTGCTCGAGCCGCGCCGAGGCCTCCGGGTTGAAGTGCGGCATGACGAGCCCCAGCGAGACCGCCGTTGCGACCACACCGAGCGCCGCGATCGTCCCTCCCGCGACGTAGCGCTTTCGCGAGAGCGCGTACCAGACGCCCATCCCCGCGATCACGAGCGGGATCTCCTCCTTCGTCAGCGCCGCGAGGACGGCGAAGATCGCGAACGGGACGAGCCGGTCCTCGTCCAGGTACCAGAAGGCGAAGAGGAGGAGCGGGCACGCGAGCGCGACCGGGTGGAACTCGGCGAGCGTCAGCCACTGGACGGCGGGATAGAGCAAGTACGCGAGCGCGAACCCGAGGCCCGCGCGTTCGGAGCCGAGATGCTTGCGGGCGAGCCAGAAGACGGGCAGGGCGCCGAGCGCGATCGCGACCGCCTGCGCCGCCAGGAGCATGCTCGGGCTCGGCCAGAGCCACCAGAGCGGCGCGAAGGCGACGAGGATCGGGTCGACGTGCGACCCGAGGCGTGAAACCTGGTCGCCCTGCACGTTCGTGATCGCAAGCGGGTGCCCGTGCGCCGTCGCCCACACGGCCTGCGCCATGTTTCCCAGGTCGAAGCGCCCGGTGTTGAACGAGTGGTAGCGCAGGATCGACAGCGCCGAGAAGCCGGCGGCGTACGCACTGATCGCCGCGGCCAGCAAGTACTTCGGCCCGAGTGTCACAGGAGCTCTTCGATGAGCGCGCGCCAGCGCGGGCCGAGGACGTCCTCGCTCGCCTGCTCCTCGTAGACCTGCCGGCCGGCGGCGCCGAGCCGGCGCGCGAGCTCCGGGTCGGCTGCCACGCGCCGCATCGCGTCGGCGAGCGCAGCCGGGTCGCCCGGCGGGACGAGAAGCGCGTTCTCCCCGTCGGTGAGCAGCTCACGCGCGCCGCGAGTGCCCGCAGTGATCAGGGGCGTACCGCAAGCGAGTGCCTGGTACGCCTTGTTCGGGATCACCCGCTGCGCCTTGTCCGACGTGCCGAAGATCCCCAACGCGCAGCCGGCGCCCCAGTACTCCCGGGGCAGGTCCTCGTACGTGATCCAGTGCACCCACTCGACGTTCGACGGGTGTCCTTCCAATGCGCTGTTGAGCTGGCCGCTGCCGATGATGCGAACCGGGATCTCGGGCGCACGTCGAGCCGCTTCGAGGATCGTCTCGACGCCGTGCAGCGGGATCAGCTTGCCGACGAAGAGGACGCGGAACGGCTCGTCGGGGCGCCAGCCGGCGTGGAAGAGACGGTCCTCGGCGCCCACCAGGCACACGCGCACACGCGCGCGAGGGATGCCGCCGAGCTCGGCCAGGAAGTCCGCGTTGGCCTCGGTGTCGGCGACGACGAGATCGGGCTTGCGGAGAGCCCGCCGGTCGATCGCCGAGAGGATGGAGGCGCCGAACCGCCCCTTCTTGAAGCGCCCGCGATCGCTGACGAGCGTCTCGTGGAGCGAGACGAGCGGGTTGAAGATCAGTGGCCGCTTGCCGGCGACTCGCCGCGCTCGAGGGACGTCGAAGTGGCCGGGGTACCCCACGATCACGGCGTCGAAGGGGACGCGCGGCGCGAATCGCAGCCGGACCTCGGCGAAGAACAGGCGAATCGCCGCTCCCCAACGGGCCGCCCAGTTGTCGCGGCGTCCCTCCCAGACGCCGGCATGCCGCTCGAAGACGTCGACGCCTGCGTCGCGGAGCGCCGAGATCACCTGGGCGTTGCGCGGGTAGTCCCGTTCGTACGTCCCGAAATAGAGGACCCGCAGCGACCGAGGCTGGTTAGCCAAGGACTTCTTCGACCTGTGCGCGCTCCCGTTCGTCGGCGCCTGCCCGCTCCTCGTGATGGCTCGTGACCATCTCGCTCAAGAGCCCGAGCGAGAAGAACTGGAGGCCGACGACGACGAGCAGCACGCCGAGCGTGAGCAGCGGTCTGTGCCCGATCGCCTCCCCCGTCGCCTTGAGGACGGTCAGGTAGACGAGGACCGCGGTCCCGACGAAGCCGAGGACGAGGCCGAGCCCCCCGAAGAGATGCAGCGGCCGGTGCCGATACCGCCCCATGAAGGTCACGGTCAGCAGATCGAGGAAGCCGCGCAGGTAGCGCTCGAGACCGTACCGGGAGCGTCCGTAGGTGCGGGGCCGGTGGTTGACCGGGAGCTCGGCGATCCTGAAGCCGCGGTAGTGGGCGAGCACGGGGATGAACCGGTGGAGCTCGCCGTAGAGCGCGAGCCCGCGGACGACTTCGGCGCGGTACGCCTTGAGCCCGCAGTTCATGTCGTGAAGCCGGACCCCCGACACGCGGCCCGTGACCGCGTTGAAGATCCGCGAGAGGATCCGGCGACGCAACGGGTCCCGGCGCTGAGCCTTCCAACCGGAGACCAGGTCGAAGCCCTCGTCGAGCTTCGCAAGGAGCCGCGGGATCTCGGCCGGGTCATCCTGGAGGTCGCCGTCGATCGTGACGATGGTCTCGCCCTCTGCCTGCGCGAAGCCGGCCGCCAGCGCCGTCGACTTGCCGAAGTTGCGGCGTAAGCGGACGACCCTGGTGTTCGGCGTTCGCGCGTGGAGCCTCGTCAGCGCGGCAAAGGTCCCGTCCGTCGAGCCGTCGTCGACGAAAACGGCTTCCCAGGGCTCTCCGACCGGCTCGAGTGCGGCCTCGAGCTCCTCGTAGAGCAGGGCCACGCTGCGTTCCTCGTCGTGGACGGGGACGACGACCGAGATCACGGCAGGAGCCTAGCCGTGGGTTACTCCGGAGGCGGCGGTGGAATGGGCGGCGGAGGCTCCACCGGCGGCGGGGGCGGCTCAACCGGGGGCGGGGGCTCCACGGGCGGGGGCGGAGGCTCGATCGGAGGAGGAGGAGGGGGAGGTGGCGGCGGAGGTGGCGGCGGAGGTGGTGGTGGAGGTGGCGGTGGAGGAGGTGGCGGCGGCGCAGGCTCGGTGGTCGGGGTGGTCTCCGTCTGGGTCGACGTCGAGCTCGGAACGGGTGTGGAATTCGGTTCGTCGTTCGTCGTCAGGAGCGCCAGGGCGATGCCTGCGATGACGAGCAGCGGCAGCACGACGAGGGCGGCGAGAAGCAGCGGCGAGCGGCGTGAGGACGGACGAGGCATCACCTGGGTGACGGCGGACCCTCCTGCGACGAGGGTCGGGGCTGCGCCGCCCGCGAGGAGCTCGACGAGAGCGCGCCCGTCAGGAGGTCGTTGAGCCGGATCCTTTGCCAGGGAGCTGTCGGCGACGGCGGCGAGCGCAGCCGGCACTTCAGGCCGGATCGCACTCACCGGCGCGGGTTGTTCCAGCAACTGCCGGCGGAGTAGGTCGACGGCGCTCCGCGACTCGAATGGGAGCCGCCCCGTCAGCATGCGATAGAGGAGGACGCCGAACGAGTAGACGTCGCTCGCAGGTGTCACATCTTCTCCTTGGACCTGCTCGGGCGGCATGTACGCAGCGGTTCCCATGAGCGTGCCGGCCTCCGTGAGCGTGTCCTTGCCGGTCATGCGAGCGATGCCGAAGTCGGCGATCTTCGCGCGGCCCTCTTCGTCGAAGACGATGTTCGTCGGCTTCAGGTCGCGATGGATCAAGCCGTTGTCGTGAGCGTGCGCAAGACCCGCCGCGACGTCGCCGGCGATGCGCTCGCTCTCCGCGTCGTCCAGCGGCTTCCCACTGGCGAGCCGGTCCTCGAGCGTGCCCCCTGCGAGGTGCTCGAACACCATGTACGGTCGGCTTTCTGCGCTCCCGTAGTCGTAGACCCGGCAGATGTTCGGGTGCGAGAGCGAGGCGACCGCCTGCGCCTCGCGCTCGAAGCGCTGTGGGTCGGCGTCGGCCCCGAGCAGCTTCACTGCGACTTGACGGTCGAGCTGCGTGTCGTGCGCGAGCCAGACCTGTGCCATCGCGCCGGCTCCGAGCTGCTGCTCCAGACGGTATCGGCCGCCGATCGTCTCGCTCATTCCTCAGTAGCTTATGAGCGCGGTGAAGGCACCACAGCGAAATCTCGTTTCGATCGAGGAGGCGCAGGAGCTCGTGCTTCGGCACGTCGAGCCGGTTCCGTCGGAAACGGTTCCCGTCGACGCGTCGGTTGGGCGTGTGCTCTCGGACTCGGCGACGTCGACAATCGACCTCCCTCCCTTCGACAGCTCCGCGATGGACGGCTTCGCCCTGCGCTCCGAGGACACGCCGGGCACGTTGCCGGTGTCGCATCGGATCGCGGCGGGAGCTCCGGCCGAGCGCGGGCTCGCTCCCGGCGAGGCGATGGGCATCGCCACGGGTGCCGTCGTCCCGGAGGGAGCCGATGCCGTCATCCCGCTCGAGTATGTTGTCGAACATGACAACACGATCGAGGTTCAGGAACCGGTCTCGCCCGGGGCGAGCATCAGGCCCGCCGGCGGAGATCTGCGGCAGGGAGCGGTCGTCGTCGAGGCGGGCGTTCGGCTCGGAGCGGCTCAGGTGGTCGCGCTCTCGGCGGCCGGGATCGCCGAGGTTCTCGTCTCGCAGAGGCCGCGGGCCACCGTGCTCGCAACGGGGAGCGAGCTCCGCCGTCCGGGGGAGCCGCTCGAGCCAGGTCAGATCTACGAGGCGAACGGCATCCTCATCGAGAGCCAGCTCGCTTCGGCCGGGGCAGCGGTCGAACGGCTGAGCACGGTCGCCGACGACGAGGACGCCCATCGCACAGCGCTTGAGCGCGGGCTGGAGGCCGACGTCTTCGTCACATCCGGGGGCGTCTCGGTCGGGCCGCACGACCTCGTACGCGCGATCGAGGCGGGGCTCGGTGTCGAGGAGGTGTTCTGGGGCGTCTCCGTGAAGCCGGGCAAGCCGATCTCGTTCGGCGTGCGCGAGGGCACGCTCGTGTTCGGGCTGCCGGGGAATCCCGTCTCGGTGCTTGTCGGCTTCGAGCTGTTCGTCCGACCGGCGGTGCTCGCGCTCCAGGGGGTTGCTCGGCCCCTGCCGCGGTACGAGCGCGGCCGTCTCGGCGGCGAGCTTGCGCGGAACCCCGGCCGGGACGAGCTCGTGCGGGGGCGCCTCGACTTCGACGAGGAGGGAGCTGTCGTCGAGCCGCTGTCCGGCCGGGAGTCGCACATGATCGCGCGCGCTGCGCTTGCCGACGCGCTCGTTCTCGTGCGCCGCGGCGAGGACCGCCTGCGGCCGGGCGATCCGGTCGAGTTCCTGCGCCTTTCGTAGTCGGCGGCCTCGCTTTCTAGGGTCCGAGCGCCCGCTTGCGCTCGTCGGACCGCGACCGCGAGCGGGAGGCGAGGACCGCCCTGCGTACGAGCCGCCGGCCGACGCCGAGCCTCGGGCGCTCGCCGGCGGCCGGGTACGGCGCGTAGCGTCCGGCGACGGATGCCGCCAGCTGACCCGCCACCGCCAGCCACGCCGACGTCACGAGCAGCGCCGGGAACGGGATGACGCCGACGACCGCCAGCTCGGCGAGGTACCAGGGGGCGTCGAGCCCGAGGTCGAGCCGGAGAGCGAGGGAGCCGAGGAGCAGGAGCGGCCCGCCGAAGCCGGCCAGGAGCACCACCGCGCGGAGCGGCCCGGGCCGATGGCGGAGCTGCGGGAGCCAGATCCAGGCGTGGGCCGACGGGAGCAGGAACAACACCGAGTAGGGGTTCATCGCGACGACGAGCAGTGAGAGCACGGCGAGAGCGAGCAGCGCCCCGACCTGGCCGGCAAGCTCTTCGGCGTCGGCGATCGGTCGGCGGGGAAGCAGTCGGTCGCGCCCGACGAGCCAGCCGCAGGCAAGGAGCGTCCCGTACACGGCGAGCCCGATTACGGGCCACTCCGTGCCCGGAGAGAGCTCCGGCGCGAGCGGCCTGGCGGCGCCCGTGTCCCAGATGCCGAGGAGCGCGAACAGCTCGAAGAGCAGCACGGCGTAGAGCCAGAACCAGAGCCGGCTTCGGTAGCTGCGCAAGGCCGGCGCCAGTGGAATGTGTCGCCTGCGCAGTCGTGCGAAGAGGTCGACGATCACCGCGAGACAAGGCAGGAGCGCTGTGAAGAGGATCAGGACGATCGCCCAGCCGCGGACGACTCGCTCGCCGAGATAGACGTAGCTCGAGGTCCCCTCGGCCAGCTCCACGCCTCCGTTGAGCGAGCTGAGGAGGGCCTGGCTGGAGTGACCGATCGCCGCGAGGCGTCTGCCGTTGAGATTGTCAGGTGTGTCGCCGGAGGAGGGCGGCGGACGATCTCCTGCGGAGGTGAGGGTGATCGCTGCCACGCCGCGGTCGACGAACGGCGCCTGTTCGTAGAGGCTGAGCGGAAATCCGAGGTCGAGGAGCTGCGCAAGGGCGCTGGGACGCGTCGGCTCTCGTCCGGTCTGTTCGAGGATGCGCTCGGACGCCGTCCTGACGAGCGCAGCCGACGGAAAGCGAGGCGTGTCCGATCCGAACGCGAGGTGGGGCGGGCCGCGGCCGCCGATCGCGTCGAGGTTGATCGCGGCCACGATTCGACCGCGGAACCGGTAGCGAGACGCGAACCGCTCGGCGCCGATGCCGCCGAATGAGCCCGCATCGGTGGACAGGAAGAGAATCGTGTTGTTGGGCGGCTGCGGCTGCGGAGGCGCGCGTGAGACCGCGAAGGAACGTGCGAGCTCGATCAGCGCCGCGGTGCCTGAGCCGTTGTCGTTGGCGCCGGGGCTCGCTCCGGTGTTGTCCCGGTGCGCGAGGACGACGATGATCTGGTTCGAGCGGCCCTCACGGACGGCCTGTACGTTCGCGAGCTGCACGCTGCCTCGGCCCGGGATTTTCGCGTGAAAACGGTCGATTTGAGTCTCCAGGCCGAAACTGCGCAGCTGGCTTTCCACCCAGGACGTTGCGTCGCGGGCCCCTGGGCTGCCTGGAACACGGTTCGGGAACTGGTCTGCGAAGCGCTCGGCTGTGAAGGTGGCGGCAGCGCCGTCGAACTCGGGCTCGAGCGGCGGCCTGTCCAGCGGCTCGGGCTGGTAGACGGTGAAGGCCGCGACGAGGAGCGGGATGCCGACGAGGAGCCAGGTTCCCCTGTACATCCGGCTGTTCACCGGCCGTGCGAGCGATCCCGGTCGCGCTCGCCGCTCGTGCCCCGAGGGCGGGAGAGCAGCCATCCGAGGCTATAGTAGGGACGGCTTAGGAGCGCTTGTGCAGATGAGTCCGTGGCGGCTTGACCGGTCATTTCAGACGGACACGCGGGCGCAGCCCGGGTGTCCGGAGTGCGCCGCCGCCGAGCCGGCGCCTTAGCTAGGCGGTTCCAGGCGAATGCCCGACTCCTCGACCATCCTCCTCGTCGACGACGAGGACTCTGTTCAGAAGCTCCTCACCTACCCGCTCGAGCGCGACGGTTTTCGCGTGGTCGCGGCCCGGGACGGCGAGGAGGCGCTGGCGCGTTTCGCCGAGGAGCCCGTCGATCTCGTCGTGCTCGACATCATGCTGCCGAAGCTCGACGGGCTCGAGGTCTGCAAGCGGCTCCGCGCCGAGAGCTCGGTGCCGATCATCATGCTGACGGCGCGCGACGACGAGTTCGACACCGTGCTCGGGCTCGAGCTGGGCGCGGACGACTACATCACGAAGCCGTTCTCGATCCGCGAGTTCAGGAGCCGCGTGCGCGCGCTCCTGCGTCGCGCCGGCCCCTCCCGCCGCGACGTGTCTTCGGCCGAGCCACTCGTCGCGGGAAACCTCTCCCTCGACCCGGACCGGCGCGAGGCGAGTGTCGACGGCCGCGCACTCGAGCTCACGTACGTGGAGTTCGAGCTGCTGAGGACGCTCGTCGCGCAGCCGGGAAAGGTCTTCAGCCGCCGCGCGTTGCTCCAGGCGATCTGGGGCGACTCCTCCTACCGGGAGCCGCGGACGATCGACGTCCACGTCCGGCATCTGCGCGAGAAGGTCGAGCAGGACCCGAGCGGGCCTGAGCTGATCCTGACCGTCCGCGGCGCCGGTTACCGGTTGCGAGAGCTGTGAGCGAGTTCCGAACGGTCGGCGCCCGGCTGAGCGTTGCGCTGCTCTTCGTCGTCGCCTGCGTGCTCGCCTTCGTCTACCTGATCGTCGTCCCGTCGCTTCGCGACCGTCTCGTCGGCTCTCGCGAGCGTCAGACGGCCAGAGTGGCCGACCGCATCTCCGACCAGTGGCGGAGGACCCAGCCCCCAGTGCCGCAGGAAGTCGCGGAGGCGTTCTCGTCGGCCACGAACATGTGCGTGACCATCTTGTCGGTCTCCAACCGCTCGCCGCTTCAGCTGGTCGACATCGGCGATGCCGGCTGTAGCGGGCAAGGAGGAGACCCCACCGAAGACCCCGTCGCGACGGCCGCGGCGCAAACGCTCGGCTCTGCTCGGGGTGTCGTCACCCGCAACGATCGAAAGTACGCGGAGGCGGCGGCCTCCCCGAACGCGAAGACCGTCGTCCTCGTCTCGAGCTCGCTCCAGGATTCTCTCGCGAGCGTGGCGCTCGTCAGGCGGCGCCTGCTCGTCTCCGCGCTGATCGCGCTCGCGGTCGCCTTGCTGCTCGGCTACGCGGGCGCACGCCTGTTCGCGCGGCGGATCCGCCGGCTGGAGCGGGCGGCCGACCGGATCGCGAGCGGACGCTTCGACGAGCCGATCGTGGACTCGAGCTCCGACGAGCTCGGCCAGCTCGCGCGCTCCTTCGACCGCATGCGCCAGCGCCTCGCCGGGCTCGAGCACGCGCGCCGAGAGTTCATCGCTAACGCGTCGCACGAGCTGCGGACGCCCCTCTTCTCGCTCGGAGGCCACCTCGAGCTTCTCGTCGACGAGGACATGGATGAGGCGACCAGGCAGGAGTTCCTCGCGCGCATGCGCGAGCAGGTGGAGCGGCTGACGAAGCTCGCCGGTGAGCTCCTCGACCTTTCCCGGCTCGACGCCGGCCGCCTGCGGGTCGAGCGGGAGGCGGTCGACCTGACCCGGGTCGCCGAGCTCCTCGTCGAGGAGTTCGACGCCGTCGCGCAGGGCATGGGCCAGCGGCTCGAGCACGAGGTCGACGGCGCGGCGACCGGGCTCGGCGACGAGCAGCGCATCCTCCAGGTCGGCCGAGCTCTCGTCGAGAACGCGTTCCGGCACACGCCGTCGGGCACCCGCGTCCGCGTCCGGACGAGCCGCAACGGAGAGCTGGTCGCGCTCTCGGTTGAAGACGACGGCCCCGGGATCGGCCCCGAAACAGCGGTCCACGTCTTCGAGCGCTTCTACCGAGGCGACACGGGTGGGCGTGCGAGCGGCAGCGGCCTCGGCCTCGCGATCGCACGTGAGCTGGCCGAGGCGATGCAGGGGGAGATCGATCTCGTCTCGGAGCCTGGGCGAACCGTCTTCACGTTGTCGTTACCTGCTGCCTCGGGCACCACCTCGCCTGAGTTGGAGTGAGTTGTCAGGATAGACAACGCATCGGATGGCAGCGGGGCCGCACCCATGGCTAGAGTGAAAGCCGTGAGCCGAGGGTGGACCATCGCCGTAGTCGCGCTCGTCGCCGCCGTCCTCGGCGGTGTCGTGTCACTGGTCGCGGCCGATGCGACGGGCCTCACACAGGATGGGACGAGCACCGTCTACGTGCCGACGGGCGACGGCTCCGCGGGCATCCCGGGCAACGAGCAAGTCTCGAGAGCGCAACCCCTCGTCGGAAACGGCTTCAACCCGAGACAGATCTACGCAGCGAGATCGCGCGGCGTCGTCACGGTCTTCGCGGTCTACGACGACGGCGACGCACAGGAGTCCCAGGGGTCGGGCTTCGTCGTCTCGGACACCGGTTACATCCTCACGAGCGCCCACGTCGTCACGGACGTCGCCGACTCCGGCAAAGCGACCGACGCGAACAAGATCTACGTCGCCTTCAAGGACGGCGATCGGATCAAGGCGGAGCTCGTGGGCTGGGACGGCTACGACGACGTGGCGCTGCTCCGTGTCGACCCGGATGCGCATGCTCTCCAGCCGGTGCCGCTCGGCGACTCCTCGCGCGTACGCGCCGGCGACCCGGTGGCCGCGATGGGCAGCCCGTTCGGAAACGAGGACTCGATCGCGGTCGGCGTCGTCTCGGCGATTCGCCGCTCGATCGACTCCCTGACCTCGGTCTACAGGGTCGTGGACGCGATCCAGATCGACGCGCCGATCACGCACGGCAACTCGGGCGGACCGCTCTTCGACGACAGGGGCCGCGTGATCGGGATCAACGCGCAGATCCGGAGTGAGAGCGGCAGGGCGGAGGGCGTCGGCTTCGCAATTCCGATCAACGCCGCCAAGCGCTCGATGGCCCAGCTGATCGCGACCGGACGGGTGGTCTACGCATACCTCGGCGTGACGACCGAGACGCTGACGCCGACGCTCGCGCGGCACCTGGGCTACTCGGCGGCGCGCGGCGCGATCGTCAGCGTGGTCCGGGACGACAGCCCCGCCGCCAGGGCCGGCCTCAGGGGCGGCGATTCGCGGGAGACCTTCAACGGCCTGGAGGTGAGCCAGGGAGGCGACGTGATCGTTGCCGTCGACGCGCAGCAGGTGCAGAGCGCGGACGACGTCGTCCGCGAGGTCAGCGAGCGGCTGCCTGGGCAGACGATCGCCCTCGCCGTTCTTCGAGACGGAGAGCGGAAAGTGGTGCGCATCCGGCTCGGAGCCCGCCCGGTTGCGCCGGAGACGAGCCCTTGAGGCCGGTTAAGAACCCCGAAGCGGGGTAGGGAACGGTCAGGACGATGTCTGCCCATGCTCAGCCTGCGGATCTGGTCGAGAATCCGATTGTTCGGCTGACGATTCCCGCCAAGGCTGAGTACATCACCCTCGTGCGGCTCGCCCTGAGCGGGATCTCGAGGCTCAGGCCCCTCAGCGAAGAGGTGCTGGGCGACCTCAAGCTCGCCGTCACCGAGGCCTGCACGAACTCTGTACGCCACGGCTACGCGAACGGCGAGGGCACCGTCGAGATCCTGTACGAGCTGCACCCCGACCGGTTCGTCGTCGAGGTGTTGGACGACGGGCCCGGCTTCGACGCGTTGGGCGACCGCCCGACGCAGGAGAACCTTGCCGAAGGCGGGCTCGGGATCGCGATCATCAAAGCGGTTTCCGACGAGTTCGAGGCCGGGGAGCGAACCGCCGGCCGCGGCTCGAAACTGCGCTTCGTAAAGCTCCTGGACGCCTAGCTCGGGTTCCGGGGTATGGTGCGGCCCGAACCGCCCGTATTGCCATGCTCCAGCTCGTCGACGTCGGACATAAGTCCCTAGCGGACTACGCGTCCCTTGCTTCGCGGGGGGTGATGGACGAGATCCGTCAGCTCGCGGAGCCGCTCAAGGGCAAGCGCGTCGTCCATCTCTCCGCGACGGCGTTCGGCGGCGGCGTGGCCGAGATCAACTACGCGCTCGTCCCCCTGATGAAGGACGTCGGCCTCGACGTCGAGTGGCGGATCATCCAGGGCCACGACGAGTTCTTCGGTGTCACCAAGACGATTCACAACGCGCTCCAAGGCGACCCGCACGGGCTGACGAAGGAGCAGCAGGAGATCTTCCACCGCTACAACGCGCTGAACGCCGAGCAGTTCGAGGACGACTACGACTACGTCATCGTCCACGACCCGCAGCCCGCCGCGATGGTCGACGACTTCCAGGGCTCGACGGCGCGCTGGATCTGGCGCTGCCACATCGATCTCTCGGAGCCGAACGCCGACGTGCTGGCGTTCCTCGCGCCCTCGCTCCAGCGCTACGACGCGGCGATCTTCCACATGCAGCAGTACGTGCCGACGAACGTTCCGCTGAAGCAGGCGATCATCTGGCCGCCGGCGATCGACCCGCTGACGCCGAAGAACATGGCGCTCTCCTCGGAGGACGCGGCCTACGTCGTCGACCAGTTCGGCATCCACCTCGAGCGTCCGCTCCTGACGCAGATCTCACGCTTCGACCCCTGGAAGGATCCGCTCGGAGTGATCGACGCGTTCCGGCTCGTGCGGCAAACCCATCCCGAAGCGCAGCTCGCGCTCGTCGGCTCGATGGCGCACGACGACCCGGAGGGCTGGGACTACTACAACCGCACTGTCGAGCACGCCGCCGGCGATCCGGACATCTTCATCCTTTCGAACCTCAACAACGTCGGCTCGGTCGAGGTGAACGCGTTTCAGGTGCACTCGAGCGCCGTGCTCCAGAAGTCGATTCGCGAAGGTTTCGGCCTCACCGTGACCGAGGCGCTCTGGAAGGTGCGGCCGACCGTGGGCGGGCGCGTCGGAGGCATCGTCGCGCAGATCCGGGACGGCGAGACCGGCTGGCTCGTCGACTCCGTCGAGGAGTGCGCCGACGCCTGCCGGGCAATTCTGGACGAGCCCGACTCGGCCGTTGCCCGCGCCCGTCGCGGGAAGGAAGACGTGCGCCAACGGTTCCTCATGCCACGCCTCCTGCGCGACTGGCTGGCGCTCTTCAATCGCCTCGACGGGAACGACGTCGAGACGGAGCTCGTGACCGTCGGCACGGCTGCGTAACAACCGGAGATAAGGTCCCGGCCGATGGCGGCTCGCCGGAAGCTGATCGTCGTCTCGAACAGGGGCCCGATCTCGTACACCCGCGACGAGGAGGGAAGGCGCGTCACCGGCCGGGGCGGCGGCGGGCTCGTGACGGCGCTGCGAAGCTTCGTGGCTCATCACGACGTCACCTGGATCGCGAGTGCGATGACGGACGAGGACCGTGCCGTTGCCGGTGAGGCGGGCGGCGAAGCGGTGGCGGAGGCGGCTCGTGACGGCTCGTCGTACCGGGTGCGGCTCGTCGCCCACGACGCGGCGGCCTACGACTGGTTCTACAACGTGGTTGCGAACCCGACGCTCTGGTTCCTCCAGCACTATCTGTGGGCGCTCGCCTACGCCCCGAGCATCGGCCCGGGCCTCTACCACGCCTGGGAGGACGGCTACGTACCGGTAAACCGCGCGTTTGCCGATGCCGTGCTGTCCGAGCTGGAGTCGCAGCCCGATGCGGCTGTCTTTTTCCACGACTACCACCTCTACCTCGCACCGCGATTCGTGCGCGAGGCGCGGCCGGATGCGGCGCTCGCTCACTTCGTGCACATCCCGTGGCCGGAGCCGAATCTCTGGCGCGTGCTCCCGGAGCAGATCCGGTATGCGATCCACGACGGCCTACTTGCAAACGACGTCGTCGGCTTCCACGCGCATCGCTGGCGACGGAGCTTCCTGCGCTCGAGCCGGGACCTGCTCGACGCCGATTGCGATTTCGAGCGCAGCGTCTGCTTGCATGGAGATGGCCGCACCTTCGTCGCGGCGCGCCCGATCTCGGTCGACCCCTCGGAGTTCGAGCTGCTGGCCGGAAGCGACGAGGTCCGGAGGCTGGAGGCGGAGCTCGAGTCCGGTCGGCCCGAGATCCTCCTGCTCAGGGTGGACAGGACGGATCCGTCGAAGAACGTCGTCCGCGGCTTCCGTGCGTTCGAGGTCTACCTCGAGGCTCATCCCGAGTCGCGCGGTCGGGTCGGCATGCTCGCACTGCTCGATCCCTCTCGTCAGGAGATCCCTGAGTACGCGGAGTACCTCGGTGCGATCCAGCGTGCGGCGCGGGCCGTGAACGACCGGTTTCAGCGCGAGGGGTGGGTTCCCATCGACCTACGGATCGAGGACAACTTTCCGCTCTCCGTCGCGGCGTACAAGCAGTACGACGTGCTGCTCGTGAACGCGATCTACGACGGGCTCAACCTCGTCGCGAAGGAGGCGCCGCTCGTGAACGAGCGGGACGGAGTGCTGATCCTGTCGGAGAATGCGGGCGCGCACGAAGAGCTCGGGCCGTGGGCGCTGTCGGTGAATCCGTTCGACCTCGAGGCGCAGGCGAGGGCCATTCACGACGCGGTCGAGATGTC
>DASTYD010000067.1:0-9190 GCA_035765175.1 Gaiellaceae bacterium | reverse complement strand
GCCCATCGGATGGGCGAATCCGAGCTTTGCGATGGTGTCGATCGCCTCTGGCTCGGCGACGCCCTCGTGCAACGCCCAGACCGCCTCGTTGATGAACGGCATCAGGATCCGGTTCGAGACGAACCCCGGGAAGTCGTTCGCGACGGCAGGCGTCTTGCCGAGCTCGCGAGCCAGCTCGGTGATCGCTTCAGCCGTCTCGTCGGAGGTTTCCCTCCCGCGGACCACCTCGACGAGGGACATCATCGGGACCGGGTTGAAGAAGTGCATGCCGATCACCCGGTCCGGCCGGCCCGTCGCGGCGGCGAGGGTCGAGATCGGGATCGACGACGTGTTCGAGGCGAGCACCGCCTCGGCCGGAAGAAGCTCGTCCGCGCGGCTGAAAACGTCCGCCTTCACCGCCGCGTCCTCGACGACGGCCTCGATCATCAGGTCGGCGGGCACGAGGTCGTCGACCGGTTCGACGCGGCTCAGCACCTCGTCCGGATCGGCCCCGCCCTTCTCGGCGAGCTTGCCGAGGCTCTTGTGCATCGCCTCGAGCCCGCGGTCGACGGCGCCCGGCGCGGCGTCGTAGAGCGAGACGCGTCGGCCGGACCCCGCGACCACCTGGGCGATCCCACCACCCATCTGCCCCGCTCCGACGACCAGCACGTGCCCGAACATCGGGCGGAGGCTACTCGGGTGAATGCTCCTCCCGCCGGCCCAACGCGACCGGCACGAGCACGAAGGCGATCAGGATGCCCATGAAGAAGACGAACGACATCGGATCAGCGTTCCCGCGCCGAGTCGTGCGTGCCGGCTCCCGCTCGCAGTCCTTCTTCTCGGTGACGTGGCCCGCGGGCGTGCGAGCCTGCGCGGTCGCGCCGCAGGAGTACGCCGCGGCCGGACCTGACCACACGCCGAAGGCGAGCACAAGGAGGCAGAAGAGGAGACCGAGCCGCCCGGCGAACGCCGTTCGGCGCGGCGGACGCCAGGAAGAACCGCAGTGCATTTCACTGAGTAGGACTGCTCTTTCGCGCCGGAGATAGGCGTCCGGGCGCAAGTTCCCTCGAACGAGCTAGGTCTGAGCGAGTGGCGCGAAGCGCAGCGAGCACCCCCTTCTATGTCCACTCATATCCCTCACTTTCAGACCTCGATCAGGAGCGCGTCGCCCTGGCCGCCGCCGGAGCAGATCGCGGCCAGCCCGAGGCCGCCGCCGTTGCGGCGAAGCTCGTAGGCAAGCGTCCCCAGGATGCGCGCGCCCGAAGCGCCGATCGGATGCCCCAGCGCGACCGCCCCGCCGTTCACGTTCACCTTCTCCTCCTCGGCGCCGAGCATCTGCGCCGAGTTGAGCACGACCGAGGAGAACGCCTCGTTCAGCTCGACCCGCTCGACGTCGTCGATCGTCTTGCCGGCCTTCTCCAGCGCGATCGCGCCCGCCTTCGCCGGCGTCCGCGCGAGGTAGGCGAAATCGTCCGCGACGTAGCCCTGGGAGACGATCGTCGCAAGCACCGGCAGGCCGCGCCGCTTGGCGAACTCCTCGCTCGTCACGACCACCGCGCCGGCGCCGTCGTTCACGCCGGGCGCGTTGCCCGCCGTCGTCGTCCCCTCGGGGTCGAAGACGGGCTTCAGCGACGCGAGCTTCTCGAGCGACGTATCGCGCCGTGGGCCCTCGTCGGTGTCGAGGTCGCCGACGGGGACGATCTCGTCCGCGAAGCGCCCCTCGTCGATCGCGTGCACGGCGCGCTCGTGCGAGCGAAGCGCCCAGCGGTCCTGCTCCTCGCGCGAGATGCCGAGCTCGCGGCTGACGAAGGAAGCCTGCTCGACCATGTGGCGCTCGTCGAAGGTCGAGGTCAGCCCGTCGTGCACCATCGAGTCGATGAGCGTGCCGTCGCCGAGGCGGTAGCCGAACCGCGCCTGCGTGAGGATGTACGGCGCGTTCGACATCGACTCCATCCCACCGGTGACGATCACATCGTGGTCGCCGGCACGGATCATCGCGTCGGCGATCTCGACGGCCCGGATCGAGGACGCGCAGACCTTGTTGATCGTGTCGGCCCCGACCTCTTTCGGGATGCCGGCCCCGATCGCCGCCTGCCGTGCCGGGGCCTGCCCGACGCCGGCCTGCAGCACCTCGCCCATGATCACGTACTCGACTTCGGCCGGCTCGAGCCCGGCGCGCTCGAGCGCCGCCTTGATCGCCACCGCGCCGAGCTCAGGCGCCTGATACGAGGCCAGCCCGCCGCCGAGTCTCCCGAACGGCGTGCGAGCGGCGGAGGCGATGACCGAGCGCATGAGGACAGCGTATCCGCGTGCTCACACGCTGCGGTACCGCGCCTGGACGAAGCAGAAGAGCGCGTAGGCGAGCAGTCCGGCGGCCACCGCGCCCAGGAGCAGTGAGCCGTACTCGGCGTGCGCGAGCTTCGCGAGAGCTCCGTCGAGGCCGATCGCCTCCTGCGGGTCGTACTCCCAGGCTGCACGGACGATGAAGAACCCCACGAGCAGGAACACGATGCCTCGGGCTGCGTGGCCGACGACGCCGATGACCGTGTACCAACGACGCTCCTCGCCCTTCATCTGCTCCTCCTTGAGGTCCTTCCGGAACTTCTGAGACAGGGCCCGGTAGAGGTTGAAGACGCCGGCTCCGACCACGGCCAGACCTGCCGCGCCAACGAGCCAGCGGCCAAGAGGCCAGTCGAGGATCCTCGCCGTCAGCTCCGTCTCGTCGTTTCCCTGGCCCTGTCCCTCGTCCGCGTCGAACACGAGCTCGGCGCAGAGGAAGGCGAGCCAGCCGTAGAGAACGGCACGAGCCACATCCGCAACGCGCTTCGGCGCACTCTCGCGCTCGCCCGTCTCGAGCTTCCGTCCGAGCACGGCGAGAACCAGTCGCCAGATCGCGTAGCCCGCCAGGCCAACCGCGAGCGCGGCAAGGAGGACGCGGCCGTACGAGCTCTCCGCGACGTCGCGGAGTGCACCCGGGCGGTCTTCGAGCTTGCCGCTGCCGCTGATCGCAACGTCCAGCGCCAGGACGGCGACGAGGCCGAAAGTGAGCCCTTTGGCCACGAGCCCTGCCCGGGCCAGGCGCTTCGTCCACGGGCTCGACGCAGCCTCATGGGCAGCTCGCTTGGCGTCGGCGGTCGTGCTCATGGGGGACGACGTACCCGATAGCCCCTCAATTCGCACGTCCAATTGCCAGTTGTATCCTCCGGCACATGGCCACCTCCGGCGATGCCCAGCGGCTTCGACGGTTGCAGCACGTCACCGACGCTGCACTGGCGCACCTCGACCTCGACGAGCTCTTGGCCGAGCTCCCGACCCGCATTCGGGACGTCCTCGACGCGGACACGTCTGCGGTGCTCCTGCTCGACGAGGCCCGCGGCGAGCTCGTCGCACGCGCCGCGGTCGGGCTCGAAGAGGAGGTGGAGCAAGGTGTCCGCATCCCCGTCGGAGGAGGGTTTGCAGGCCGCGTGGCGGCCGAGCGCCGTCCGGTCGTGCTCGACGACGTCGACCGTGCGGACGTCCTCAGCCCGATCCTGCGCGAGAAGGGGATCAAGAGCATGCTCGGAGTGCCACTCGTGTTCGCGGACCGGATGCTGGGCGTGCTGCACGTCGGCTCCCTCTCCCCGCGAGAGTTCACCCCCGAGGACGTCGACCTGCTCGAGGTCGTCGCGAACACCGCGTCAGTCGCGATCGAGCACGCGCGGCTGTTCGCGGCTGAGCGCGAGGCGCGGCTGCGCCTCGAACGGCTCGAGTCGGTGACCGACGCGGCACTCGGCCACCTCCAGCTCGAGGAACTGCTCGCCGAGCTCCTGAGTCGGACACGCGAGCTCCTCGAGACGGATACCGCGGCGGTGCTGCTGCTCGACGAGGCCGGGGCCGAGCTCGTGGCGCGCGCCGCGGTCGGCCTCGAGGAGGAGGTGGAGCAGGGGGTTCGCATCCCGGTGGGCGGAGGGTTCGCGGGGCGCATTGCAGCCGAGCGCCGGACGATCGTGCTCGACGACGTCGACCACGCCCACGTCCTCAACCCGATCCTCCGGGAGAAGGGCATCAAGAGCCTGCTCGGTGCGCCGCTCATCGTCTCCGACTCGGTGCTCGGGGTGATCCACGTCGGCACGCTCCAGCCACGGCTCTTCACGGCTGACGATCGGGAACTGCTGGAGCTCGTCGCCTCTCGAGCCGCCCTCGCGATCGAGAAGTCACGGATCCACGAAGAGACGGTGCGACTCGATCAGCTGAAGCTCAACTTCGTGGCCGTCGCCTCGCATGAGCTCCGGACGCCGGCGACGGCTATCTACGGCATCACGGCCACACTTCTCCATGGCTCGGAGCTCTCCGAGGAGACAAGGGTCGAGCTCGAGGAGTCGCTCTGGGGACAGGTGAACCGGCTGCGGCTCCTGATCGAGCAGCTGCTCGACCTCTCACGGCTCGATGCGCGGGCGACGGCGGTCGAGCCCCAGCCGATCAGGCTCCGGGCCTTGCTGGCCGACGTCGTCGCGGGGACCGAGCGCGAGCAAGACGTGCACATCGACGTCGCCGAGGATCTCGAGGTGCACGCCGACCGGTTGGCGCTCGAGCGGATCATGGACAACCTCGTCGGAAACGCCCTGCGGTACGGGGCTCCCCCGGTCGTCGTGACGGCCCACCCGATGGACACGTACCTGCGCGTGAGCGTCGAGGACGAAGGCGAGGGCGTGCCTCCGGAGCTCGTCCCACGCCTGTTCGAACGCTTCGAGCGTGGCTCCATCGGCCAGGGAAGCGGCCTGGGGCTGTCGATCGCCCAGGCCTATGCGCGGGCGCACGGCGGCGACCTGATCTACGACCGCTCCGAGAAGGGAGGCGCCCGCTTCGAGTTGATCCTGCCCCGAGCCTAGGGACGGTCGTCGATGAAGCGCAGGACGCGCTCCCACGCATCGGCCGATGCGTCGGCGAACTCCTCCTGCTTGCGGTCGAAGAAGCCGTGCGGCGCGCCCTCGTACGTCACGAGCTCGTGTTCGACGCCGGCTCCTGCGAGGGCCTGCTCGAAGGCGGCGTTGTCCTCCGCAGTGATGTTCTGGTCGTCACCGGCCTGCAGTGCGAGGATCGGGCATTCCATCTCGCCGGCGCGCTGGGTCGGGCCCGGCGACTCGCGTTCCTTGGGTTGGCCGTAGAAGCCGACCGCCCCGGCCAGTCCGTGACCGTCGGCGGCGGAGAGCCACGAGTACCGGCCGCCGAAGCAGAAGCCGACCGTGAAGATCGACTGCGCTGAGCCCCTCAGGTGCTCGACCGCCGCGCGGACGTCCGCCTTGACCCCCTCGGGAGTCGTCTGGGCGACGTGCTCCGGGTAGTCGAAGTCCTCGCCGCGCTTCCCCACGCCGGCGGTCCGGCCGAAGTAGTCGATCGCAACCGCCGGGAATGCCCGTTCGGCGAACCGGAGGGCCAGCTCCTCGTAGAAGCGGTAGAGGCCCCTGACGTCGGGGAGGACGACCACTCCTTTCGGGCCCGGTTCCTCCGGGTGGGCGGCGAAGGCCGCGAAACGATTGCCGTCGGCGGCCTCGAGGACGAGGTCCTCGTGCGCGACGGCGCCGCCCTCGATGGGCGAGATCGGCGGCGACGAGTCATGGTCGAAGCAGATGGGCCGACCTTAGCCGTTCCGGGTCGCTGGATACGATCAAAGGACGGGTCTCGGGCCCGCACGTAGCCATGCAGAGACGCTCATGATCAAGCTCCCTTTTGCCGACCCCGGAGCTCCGGACACGCGCTCGCCTGCTCGGTTTCTCGTCTGGGTCGGGCGGCAGCAACTCTGGACGCTACTCGGCGGGGTGTTCTTCGGCGTGCTCTGGATGGTCTCGCAGGCGCTGATGCCGGCCGCGATCGGGCGCGCGATCCAGGATGGAATCGTCGACAGCGACAATCGTGCACTCGCCATCTGGACGCTGATCCTGCTCGGGCTCGGCGCGACGACGGCGGTGGCCGGAGTCATGCGGCACCGCTTCGCGGTCTCGAACTGGCTGCAGGCCTCGTTCCGCATGGCGCAGGTCGTCGCACACCACGCCGCCCGCACCGGGCACGCGATCAAGAAGGAGCACTCGACCGGTGAGGTCGTGGCGACGGTCTCGAGCGACGCCATGCGCGCGGGCGGAGCCTTCGACATCACCGCCAGGCTCTCCGGCGCGATCGTGTCGTACATCGTCGTCGCGGTGATCCTGCTCTCCGCGTCGGTGACGCTCGGGCTCGTGGTCCTCCTCGGCGTGCCCGTGCTCGTCCTGCTGATGGGGACGGTGATCAAGCCGCTCCAGGCTCGGCAGGCGGAGCAGCGCGAGGAGGTCGGCAAGCTGACCGCTCTCGGGGCGGACACCGCCGCCGGGCTGCGCGTGCTGCGCGGGATCGGCGGCGAGAACGCGTTCTTCCACCGATACAAGGACCGCTCGCAGGAGGTGCGACAGGCAGGCGTCCGCGTCGCCATGCCCCAGTCGACGCTCGATGCGGCGCAGGTCTTCGTCCCCGGGCTCTTCGTCGTCTTCGTCACGTGGCTCAGCGCGCGCTTCGCGCTGTCCGGGCAGATCGACGTCGGCGATCTCGTCGCTTTCTACGGGTACGCCGCGTTCCTCGTGCTGCCGTTGCGCACGGCTGCCGAAGCCGTCGACAAGATCACGCGGTCGTTCGTCGGCGCCAAGAGGATGCTCGGAATCCTCGTGGTCGAGCGTGACATCTCCGAGCCCAAGAGCCCAGGTGAGGAGCCTCCCGAGCGCGTCCCGCTGAAGGACCTCGGCTCAGGGCTCGTCGTCGCACCGGGGAAACTCGTCGGGCTCGTCTCGGCAACACCGGACGAGGCGGCGAGGATCGCGGATCGCCTCGGCCGTTTTCGCGACGACGACGGCGTCGTCCTCGGGGACGTGCCGCTCGCGGACTTGCCGATCGAGTCCGTGCGCAAGCGGATCGTGGTCAGCGAGGCGGATCCGGTCCTCTTCTCGGGCACGCTGCGCTCCGAGCTCGACCCCTGGGGCCGCGTCGACGGACAGGACGAGGAGATCCACGAGGCGATCGCAGTCGCCAACGCAGAGGACGTGATCGATGCATTGCCGGAAGGCCTCGATGCCTACGTCGACGAGCGCGGTCGATCCTTCTCCGGCGGCCAGCGTCAGCGTCTCGTCCTTGCGCGCGCCTTGCTCTCGGACGCGGAGGTGCTCGTCCTCGTCGAGCCGACGAGCGCGGTCGACGCACACACCGAGGCGCGGATCGCGCGGCGGCTCCGCGAAGCGCGAGAGGGCAAGACGACCGTCGTCATCACGGCCAGCCCGCTCATGCTCGACCAGACCGATCACGTGTTCTTCGTCGAGGACGGCCGCGTCGTCTCGGAGGGAACGCACCGCGAGCTGCTCAAGACGACCCCGGCCTACAAGTGGACCGTGACGCGCGGGGAGGACGTGTGAACGAGCTGCTACCGATCGCGTCCGGCCCCGAGCTGCGCGCGCAGGCGAAACGTCTCGGGCGCCACCACCGGCGCGGGCTGGTCGGGATGGTTGGCCTACACGCCGCGGCTGCCGCAGCTGGGCTCGCCGGCCCGCTGCTGCTCGGCAACCTCGTCCAGTCGGTCGTTGATGGGACGACGCGCTCGCACGTCGACCAGATCGTCCTCCTGCTCGCCGGGTTCCTCGTCGTGGAGACCGCGCTCACCTGGTTCGCGCGGCGCGCCTCGTTCGTCCTCTCGGAGAAGATCTTCGCCGAGCTCCGCGAAGACTTCATGCGCCGCGTCCTGGGCCTGCCGCTCTCGACGGTCGAGCGGGCCGGCACCGGCGACCTCGTCTCGCGGACGACGGCCGACGTCGACTCGCTCGCCCGGACCGTTCGCTTCGCCGTCCCGGAAACGCTGATCGCGGCGGTCACGACGGTGCTCACCGTGGCCGCGGCCGTCTGGGTCAACCCACTGGCGGCCCTCCCGTGCGTGGCCGGCGTCCCCATTCTCTTTCTGGGCACGCGCTGGTACTTGAAGCGGGCGCCGGCCGGCTACCTCTGGGAGCGCGCGTCGTACGCCACCCTCGCCGGGACGGTCAGCGAGACCGTCGAGGGCGGGCGGACGGTCGAGGCGCTCGGGCTGCGCGAGGAACGCGTCGGCCGGATCGACGCCGACCTCGACAACGCGTACCAAGCGGAGATGCGCACGCTCTTCCTGCGCACGGTCTGGTTCCCGACCGCCGAGTTCGCGTACGTGCTCCCGGTGGCGGCGTCGCTCGCCTGGGGCGGTTGGCTCGTCTCGAACGGACATGCGACGCTCGGCGAGGTGACCGCGGTCGCGCTCTACGTCGTCAAGCTCGCCGACCCGGTCGACCGGCTCATCTCGTGGCTGGACGAGATCCAGGTCGGCGCGACGTCGTTCGCACGCCTCGTCGGAATCGTCCGCGTTCCGCCCGACCGGGAGGCGAAGGACGACGAGCCGGACAGCAACCACCTGCGCGCCGAGGACGTCCGGTACGCGTACGTCGAGGACCGCGACGTCCTGCACGGCATCGATCTCGACCTCGAGCCGGGCGAGCGCGTGGCGGTCGTCGGGCCTTCGGGCGCGGGCAAGTCGACGCTCGGGCGGCTCCTCGCCGGGATCCACCCGCCGCGTGAGGGCCTGGTCGAGGTCGGCGGCGTCAGGCTCGTCGACCTGCCGCTCGACACGCTTCGCAAGGAAGTCGCGCTCGTGACGCAGGAGCAGCACGTCTTCGTGGGCACGATCGCCGAGAACCTCCGGCTCGCGCGCCCGTCGGCGACCGATGAGCAGCTGGTCGAGTCGCTCGCCGCAGTCGACGCGCTCGAGTGGGTGCAGGTGTTGCCGGAGATGCTGAACACCGTCGTCGGCGCCGGCGGCCATCCGCTGACGCCGGCGCAGGCGCAGCAGATCGCCCTCGCCCGGCTCGTGCTCGCCGATCCGCACACGCTCGTCCTCGACGAGGCCACGTCACTGCTCGATCCGCGGGCCGCGAGACACCTCGAGCGCTCGCTCGCCTCGGTGCTCAGCGGCCGGACGGTGGTCGCGATCGCACACCGGCTGCACACGGCGCACGATGCCGACCGGGTCGCGGTCGTCGAGGACGGCCTCGTCCACGAGGTGGGCACGCACGACGAGCTCGTCGCCCGCGGCGGCCCGTACGCCGCCCTCTGGGACTCCTGGCACGGCGACCGCTAGACCGCTGAGGCTTGGCTAGTCGGCTTCGGCCGTCGCCGGCTCGCCCGGAGCATGCCCATGCGCAGG
>DASTYD010000066.1:0-21112 GCA_035765175.1 Gaiellaceae bacterium | reverse complement strand
GGGACGGGCATCGTGGTGGGTAACCAGGACACGGGCATGCGGTGGACGCACAATGCGCTCAAGCCGCACTACCGGGGCTGGAACGGCGCGTCGGCCGACCACAACTACAACTGGCACGACTCGATCCACTCGGGCGGCGGCATCTGCGGCGCGAACAGCCAGGTCCCCTGCGACGACGACTCGCACGGAACGCACACGACGGGGACGGCCGTCGGTGACGACGGCGCCGGCAACCAGATCGGCGTCGCTCCGGGTGCGAAGTGGATCGGCTGCCGCAACATGGACCAGGGCAACGGCACCCCGGCGACCTACACCGAGTGCTTCCAGTTCTTCATCGCGCCGACGGATCTCAACGGGCAGAACCCGAACCCCGCGCTGCGGCCGCACGTGATGAACAACAGCTGGACCTGCCCGCCGAGCGAGGGCTGCGCTCCCGGGACGCTGGAGACGATCGTCAACAACACGCAGGCGGCGGGCATCTTCGTCGAAGCCTCCGCGGGCAACGCGGGATCCACCTGCGGCAGCGTCAACGCTCCGCCGGCGATCTACGGCGCCGCATACTCGACCGGCGCCCTGACGACCGGCACGAATTCGGTCGTCGGCTTCAGCAGCCGAGGGCCGGTCACGGTCGACGGCTCGAACCGGATCAAACCGGACATCGTCGCGCCGGGCACCGGCACGCGCTCGTCGACCAACAGCGGTGACGCCAACTATGCGAACTTCAGCGGCACCTCGATGGCCGGCCCGCACGTGGTCGGCGTCGTCGCGCTCCTGTGGCAGGCGGTTCCGAGCTTGAACAGGGACATCGCCGCCACCAAGGCCCGGCTCAACGGCACGGCGAATCCGAACATCACGCCGAACAGCAACTGCGGCCCGCCCCCGCCGGCGCCGCCGATCCCGAACAACAACTTCGGGAACGGCCTCGTCGACGCCCTGGCCGCAGTCCAGGGCGGCGGGCCACCACCGCCTCCGCCGCCTCCACCACCTCCGCCACCTCCACCGCCACCGCCACCGGGTGCGTGGGTGGACGTCGCCCCGCTGCCGCAGACCCTGTTCGGGCCGGCCACGACGACCGACGGTACCTACGTCTACGCCATCGGGGGCTACCACTTCCCGGAGGCCATCGGCTCGACGCTGAACACGGTCTACCGCTACAACCCGACGACGAACGCTTGGACGACGCTGGCTCCGATGCCGCAGGCGTCGCTGATCGCCTCGGCGGTCTACTACCCGACGACGAACAAGATCTACGTCTTCGGTGGAGCAACGCGCGTTCCGGATCCGGTCGTGACCTACAACACGACCTTGATCTACGACATAGGGACGAACACGTGGAGCACCGGCGCGACGATGCCGGGCGAGCGTTACCAGATGGCGGGTGCCTACAACCCCGCGGATGGGAAGATCTACCTGAACGGCGGGTATTCGGGGGCGGGGATCGACACGGTTCAGGGGACGACCTGGAGGTACGACCCTGTCGCGAACACGTTCACCGAGCTAGCACCCAGTCCCACCACGCAAGGAGGCCCGGCCTTCGGGATCATCAACGGCCATTTCCTGATCGCAGGAGGTCGAACGAACCCCGACGAGACGCTCGTGCGAACCTGGGACTACGACATCGTGGCCGGTACGTGGACCCAGAAGCAGGACATGCTGCGGCCGACGAACGTGCCGGGTAGCGCGGTTGCGCTCGGCAAGCTCTGGGCCTTCGGAGGGTGTACTCCCACTCCCTGCAATCCGTTTCCTGGGATGAACAACGTCGGGAGCTTCGATCGCGTCGCGAACACGTGGTCGGACGAGCCGAGCCTCAATCACGCGCGATCGTTCCCCGGGGGTACGGCGGTCGGCAACACGCTCTACGCCGTCGGCGGCCGCGACGGCCTAACGACCTCGCTCGACACCGTCGAGAAACTGGTGCTCGCCGGGCCTCCGCCGCCACCTCCACCTCCTCCGCCGCCGCCGCCGCCTCCGCCGCCGCCTCCACCGCCGCCACCTCCACCGCCGCCACCTCCACCACCGCCGCCTCCACCTCCACCTCCACCGCCGCCACCGCCGCCGCCACCTCCACCCCCACCGCCGCCACCTCCGGCCCGCTGCCGCGTCCCGCGCGTCATCGGCTTGAGGCTCGGCGTCGCGAGGCAGCGGATCACGAGAGCGCGCTGCCGGGTCGGCAGGGTGCGTCGCGTTCGCACGAGGCGTTCGCTACGCGGCCGGGTCGTCGGCCAGAGCCCGAGGCCGGGCGCAGTCAGGCGCGTCGGCTTCCGGGTCAACCTGGTGGTAGGCCGGGGTTAACCGAGACGACCGTCAACAGAGAGGGCCGCCCTAGGGGCGGCCCTCTCTTTCATTCTTCGTCGGCACGAGCCAGCTCGAGGCGCAGCATCTCGTCGGCTATTTCGGCCATGACCTCAGGCGAAGAACTGACGGGTCCCTTGGTCTCCGCTCTAGTCACCGTCATGCGAGGGTGCCATAGTTGAGAGCTGCCGTCAGTCATGTCTGACCCTCAACCTTCTGGAGGAGAGCAATGAAGCGACTACTTCGGCTTCGGCCGTCCCCGGCGATGGTCGTCGCCTGCATTGCCCTGGGGGTCACGCTCGGTGGGACGAGCGTGGCCGCGATCCAGGCGTTGCCGAAGAACAGCGTCGGCACGAAGCAGCTCAAGAACAACGCGGTCACCTCACCGAAGATCAAGAACAATCAGGTGACGGGGGCAGATGTGCGCGAGTCGAGCCTCGCCAAGGTTCCATCTGCTGCCGCCGCGGATACAGCTGGCAGCGCCAACACGGCGAACACCGCCAACACGGCCAACACCGCCAACACGGCCAACACGGCCAACTCGGCGAACACAGCGGGGAACGCGAACACGGTCGGCGGAAACACCGTCCGGCGCATTGCGGCAGCAGTCGCCCCTGGCGGTCCGGCCGCCACCGTCCTCGATCTGGGCGGGCTGAACATCACCCTCACCTGCGCCGGCGGTGCCGTCGCTCTGCGAGCGAACAACACGTCCGGAGAGGGAGCGCAGTTCCGTTGGGACGTCCACGGCAACGTCGGAGGCGAGTTCAACAACGGCTTCCAGAACTTCACGGGCGCCAGCAATGCCATCCTCGACAACGGCGAGAACCTCGGATCCGGATCCGCGTACTACATTCGTGCTAACGGGTCCACCGTCACCGCCTCCTACGGTTGGCGGAACGACAACCTGTCGGGCCTCGGGGTCGCTTGTCGAGTCTTCGGGGTTGCGATCGGGTAGTTATGGAACGAGAGGGCCGGGCCCTCGGCACGAGTAGGCTCGGCCCCTCTCGGCATCGAGCGAACCAATGAAGCGACTTCTCCAGAACCTGACGCCGGCTCGTATTGCGATCGCGTGCATCGTTTTCCTGATCGCGCTTGGCGGGACGAGCTATGCAGCGCTCACTCGCGGGTCGAGTGAGCACTCGAAAGAGCTCGCCTCCGATGGCCAGACTCGCCCAAGGGCCGCCGGCCAAGCGACTGCGGCCGCGAACGAGCGGCGTCTGAGGCAGAGCCCGTCCGTGGCGCGGCAGGAAGCTGCACGTGCTCAAGCGCGCGCGAAAGCCCGAGCCCACGCAAGGGTTCGCAAGGCTGTCCACAAGCAGAGGCCTCGCCGCCGTCCGATTTCCGAGAGCACGTCTCGAGCTCCACGGAAAGCTCGGTCAGTCAGGCCGGTCTCCACGAGCCAGCCCACTCGCGCCCACAGGAGCCGCCCCACCGACCAGGCCCGGGCCGCCCGTAAGCCTTGCCGCCGACGAGCGCCTGCTACACCGCGCGCCAAGCGCTCGGATAATCCCGCGCTCGTCCCGATGTGCAAGCCTCGTGCCACACAACCTCTCCCGCCGCCACCGCCGCCTCCGCCACCTCCGCCGCAGCCCGGCGACGACCGCTGATCGCGGCTACGAGCCGCGGCCGATCCATTCCTCGCCGCCCTCGTAGAGCTCCTTCTTCCAGAGCGGGACGCGGGCCTTGAGCGCCTCGATCACGTCCGCACAGGCCGCGAGCGCATCCTGCCGGTGCGGCGCCGACACTGCGAGGGCGACACTCGTCTCGCCGACCTCGACGCGACCCAGCCGGTGCGTGATCGCGACCTTGCACAGGTCGTAGCGCTCCTCGACCTCCGCGGCGATCTCGGCCATCACGTCCCCGGCCATCTCCTCGTAGGCCTCGTACTCGAGCGCGATCACCTCGCGGCCGCGCGACTGGGCGCGGACGGTGCCGAGAAAGGTGGCGATCGCCCCGGCTTGCTCGTCGACGACAGCGACGACGACCGAGGTCAGGTTGACAGGCCCTTCGGTGAGGCGAAAGGCGCCGCCCGAGACCGGAGGGATCAGCGCGACCTCGTCGCCCTCGGAGAGCTCAGTGCCCCTTTCGGCATAGACCCGATTAACCGCGTAGAGCAGGCCTGCAGGCTCGGCTCCGAGATCGAGCGCCGGCCACACGTCGCCGACAGAGGCGGGCTCCGGGAGCTCGAGCTCCTCCCGCCCCGTGCCCGCGAGCTCGCGCAGCCCTGCGAACAGGCGAACCGTGATCTGCATCCTGCAAGCGTAGGCGCGTGTCGTGGGGCGCGCCCTCACATGACGTTCCCCGCGCCGGGCGTGTAGCTCGACGCGACGACGCTGTTCGCGATCAGCGTGCCGCAGCGCACGATGCCGCTGAAGTCCGCTGTCGGCGCGTTGACGCGAAAGAGGCCCGTGTCGACCTGCATCTGGCTGGACGCGGCTTCGAGCCGACTCGAGGTGACTAGGCGGACTCCGCCGGGTGCCTCGACGTGGATCGCACACCGCGCGTCGTCGATCGTGATCGTGGCGCCGCAGCGCGTGCGGATCGTCTTGACCGTGGCGGCGGCCGCCGGCGGCCGATCGCCTTTCCCCCAAAGGGCTCCGAGGACGTAGGGGCGCCGAGGGTCGCCGCCCTCGAACGCGACGAGGACCTCGTCCCCGGGCTCTGGGTGAAACCAGGTTCCGTAACCGTCCCCGGCCAGCAGCGTCGCGAGCTCCGCCCAGGCTTCCTGCCCGCTCTCGAGTCGAACGCGGACGCGGCCCCCCTTCTCCGGGTCGCCGCCGTCGGTGACCACGGCTCGGTACACGCCATACCGTGTGTTGCGGTTTGATCCCTCGTCGCTCATGGCCTGACCTCCGGGTAGCTGGATACGACTCGCAACGTAACGCGCGTACGATTCGTTCGTGGCTACGACCGAGGACCGGCGGGAGAGCGACTCCGGAATAGAGATCAAGCCCGTCTATACGGACGAAGACGTCGCGGAGCTCGAGCTCGAGCTGCCGGGCGAGTTCCCGTTCACCCGGGGCCCCTACAAGGACATGTACCGCGGCCGGCCGTGGACGATCCGCCAGTACGCGGGCTTCGCCTCTGCCGAGGAGACGAATGCGCGCTTCCGGTACCTCCTCGAGCGGGGCCAGACTGGGCTCTCGGTCGCGTTCGACCTCCCCACGCAGCTCGGCTATGACTCCGACGACCCGCGAGCGGCCGGCGAGGTGGGGCGGACCGGCGTCGCGATCGACTCGCTGGCCGACATGAAGCTCCTGTTCGACCAGATACCGCTCGGCGAGGTCTCGACGTCGATGACGATCAACGCGCCCGCCTCGCTCCTCCTGCTTCTGTACGAGCTCGTCGCCGAGGAGCAGGGCGTCGGCGGCGACAAGCTCCGCGGCACGGTCCAGAACGACATCCTCAAGGAGTACTGCGCCCGCGGGAACTACATCTTCCCGCCGCGGGCCTCGATGCGGCTGACGACCGACCTCTTCGGCTACGCGCGCGAGCGCCTGCCGAAGTGGAACACGATCTCGATCTCGGGCTACCACATCCGGGAGGCCGGCTCGACCGCCGTCCAGGAACTGGCGTTCACGCTCGCGAACGGGATCGCCTACGCGCAGGCGGCCGTCGATGCGGGCCTCTCACCGGACGAGTTCGGGGAGCGTCTCTCGTTCTTCTTCAACGCGCACAACCACTTCTTCCAGGAAGTCGCGAAGTTCCGGGCCGCCCGTCGGCTCTGGGCGGAGATCATGCGCGACCGGTTCGGCGCCACGAACCCGAAGGCGCAGGCGCTTCGCTTCCACGCCCAGACGGGAGGCTCGACGCTGACCGCGCAGCAGCCAGAGAACAACATCGTTCGCGTTGCGATCCAGGCGCTCTCTGCGGTCGCCGGCGGCGCACAGTCGATCCATACGAACTCGTTCGACGAGGCGCTCGCGCTGCCGACGGAGCACTCGGCTCGCATTGCGCTGCGGACGCAACAGCTTCTCGCGCACGAGGCCGGGGGGACCGACACCGCTGACCCGTTGGGCGGCGCGTACTTCATCGAGACGCTGACGGACGAGCTCGAGCGGGGCGCCCGGGAGCTCATCGAGCGCGTGGACGAGATCGGCGGCGCGGTCGAGGCGATCGAGCAGGGCTTCGTCCAGCGCGAGATCGAGGACGCGGCCTTCCGGCACAACGTCGCAGTCGAGTCGGGCGAGAAGGTGATCGTCGGAGTGAACGCCTACCGCGAGGAGGAATCGGAGCCGATCGAGCTGCACCGGCTCGATCCCGCCGCCGAGCAACGGCAGCTCGAACGGACGGCGAAGGTGCGGGCGGGGCGGAACCCCGACGAGGCGGCGAAGGCGCTGGCCGAGGTGCGACGCGTCGCGGAGGGCGACGGAAACCTGCTCCCTTCGATGCGCGAGGCTCTGCGTGCGCGCGTCACGATCGGCGAGATCTGCAACGAGCTGCGCGACGTCTTCGGCACCTACGACTCACAGCGAACCCCGACCTGACGTCGCGTCCGGGGCGATCGGCAAGAATTCACGGGTAAGAATCCGGAGATATATTCGCTTGCCCTGAGCTCAGCCGTCGTGTATTGTCGCTGGTTCAATTCCGAGTCGAGGAAAGGAGGCATGATGAAGAGCATCGCCACGATCGTTCACTTCTACCTCCTGGGATCCCTCGCTCGGAGCCGCTCCGGATAGGCAGCGGAGCGGGATAGCACGTTCGAGCGAGGGCGACCGAGAGGTCGCTTTCGTGGTTCATGGGGAGAGATCCCCGCAACCACTACGGACGAAAGGAGGCACTTCGTAGTGGAACCATCACTCAACCGTAGGGTCGCATCAGGTCAAGATTGAGTAATGAGCGTGCTCGCGGATGCGAAAAATCGACCGCTAACGACACCCCTGTATTAGTGATCCCATTTTTCAGTAGACGCGTGTAACTCCGTTTCTCTGTCGGCCTCGGTGCGGCAACGAGACCGAGCAGAGAGAGGAGGAACACCGTGGACTACTACGATTCGGAATATCGACGCCAGTACTGCCGAGAACGCATCGAGCAGGCACGCGAGGAGTACCGTCGCGCGCAGGCGCCGCCGAAGAGCGAGCGCGAGTCCAGCGCCTGGATGCGGTCTATGTGGGACCGCATGCGCCAACGAGCGGCCAATCGTGCGCCCGCGTACCGAGCGTAATGACAGCGAAGGCCGCGCGTGTGAGAGCCTTTCTCGCGCGCGCGGCCGACGCGTCGACCTTTGAGCAGCGTGAGAATCCTCCTTGTCTCGCAGATGTATCCGGGCCCCGAGGACCCCGACCTCGGTGTGTTCGTCCAGGGGATCGAACGCGCGCTCGCCGAGCGCGGGCACGAGATCGAGCGGGTCGTCACCGAGGGGCGCGGCGGGGGCAAGCGCCGGCACCTGCTGCTCGCGCGCGACGTGCGACGCGCTGCGAAGCCCGACGTCGTCTACGCGCACTTCCTCGTCCCGACGGGCCTCTCGGCAGCGCTCTTCGGCGGTGCGCCGCTCGTAGTCACCGCACATGGGCGCGACGTCCGCAACATCGGCGCCTATCCCGGCATTCGCGCCGCCACGCGGTTCGTCGCCCGCCGGGCCTCGTCGGTGATCGCCGTCTCCGACTACCTCCGCCGCGAGCTCGAAGCGAAGATCCCCGAGGCCCGTGGCAAGACCGAGGTCGTCGACTGCGGCGTCGACCTCTCGCTCTTTTCCGCGTTAGCCGCCGGCGAGGCGCCTCGTGGCTCGTCGGGGGAACCTCCCGGTTCCCCCGAACCCCCTCCACAGGTCCGCGGTGCGGCTGCGCCGCAGCGCGGACAGGCCGCTTCCGCGGCCGGCCGGAACGGGCCCGTATTCGTCTGCGTGGGTAGCCTCATCGAGCGGAAGAACGTCGTGCGGCTCGCCGATGCGTTCGCGACGCTCGGGGAAGGGCGGCTCGTGTTCGTCGGCGACGGCCCTCTCCGTCCCCAGCTGGAAGGTCGGGCGAACGTCGAGATCACGGGTCGCGTCTCCCACGACGAGGTGCCCCGGTACATCGCCGAGGCAACCGTCCTCTGCCAGCCGTCTCTGATCGAGCCGTTCGGTCAGGCGCTGCTCGAAGGCATGGCCGCCGGCAAGTCGGTTCTCGCGACCCGGGTCGGCGGGCCCCCCGAGTTCGTTCCACCCGGGGCCGGCGTCCTCGTCGACCCGCTCGACACGACGGCTCTTGCCGACGGGATGCGGAGAGCCGCCGAGCTCCCGCGGCCGAATACAGCCGCCCGGGCGGCCGCCGCCGAGCACGACGTCAAGCGTCAGGCGGAGCGGATCGAGTCGATCCTGGAAAGAGCCGCTCGAGGTCGGCCAGCCTGACCTCGACGAGCGGGCGCACCTTGTCCTCGAGCCCCGCTTCGCGCGCGAGCGCGAGCGCCTGCTCGTAGCTCGCGCGTGCCTTCTCCGGCGCGACGCCCTGCTTCAGCCGGTTGTCGCCCGTGACGAGAAGCTTCTGGATCTGCTCGCGCGGCGAGGTGGCCACCTGCGAAGCGTAGCCCCGCGGGGAAGCGGGTAGGACTTCGGCGTGGAGTTCGCCCCCGATCCACAGCAGGGGCCTGCCCGTGTGCTGATCGCGGACGACGAGCCGCTCTTCGTGGAGAACGTCCGGGCGCTGCTCGCGGGCGACGAGCGCGTCGAGGTCGTCGGCACGGCGACCAACGGGCACGATGCGGTCGACCTCGCCGTCGCGCTCGACCCGGACGTGACCCTGATGGACATCTCGATGCCGATGCTCGACGGGATCGAGGCGACCCGACGCATCCGCGAGCAGCTCCCCGACGCGTGCGTCCTCGTCCTCACCGGCTCGAGCATCGCGGCCGACGTCGAACGCGCCAGGCAAGCGGGCGTCGCCGCCTTCCTCACGAAGGACCGGATCGGGACGCAGCTCGTGGACGCGATCCTCGAGGTCGCCGAGCGCTAGTCGCTACTCTGTCGCCGTGCTCGACAGCTTCGGCATTCCCGCGTTCGTCTTCTTCAACTTCATCACGGCGATCGCCCTGATCACCCTGATCCTCATGCACTCGGGCCGCGACACGGGCATGGGCGGGATGGGCTATGTGCCGGCGTCGCAGGGCGGGACGCACATCGTCGAGCGGAACCTGACGCGCCTGACGGTCGTAGTCGCCACGATCTTCTTCATCAACAGCATCATCCTCTACCACATCCTCCAGTAAGTAAGTGGACACAGTAGGGAGCGGCTTCGGGCTTCGCCCTTGCCGCCTTTGCTTTCGGATTAGAGGCCGGGGCCGGAGCCGGTGCCCGTGATGTGGAAGCGCCTCGTCGCGAGCGCCGGGACGAGCGCCGCATGCGGAAACCGCTCGTCGTAGAGGTCGTTCAGGTTGACGAGCATCGGCTCGCGGGTGAGCCCGGGAACCTCGGCGAGCACGTCCGACATCGCGACGGTGAAGCGCAGGTTCACGAGCGGCTCGGCCACCTTGCCGTCCCGGATGCGGAACGTGCCGTCGCGGGTCATGCCGGTCAGGACCCCGCCGCGCGGGTCGACGACGCTCAGGTAGTGGAGACGCGTCACGTAGATCCCGTCCCCGACGAGCGCGGCGAGCTCCTCGGTTGAGCCTGCCTCGCCGCCGGCCATCGAGAACGCCGTCGGCAACGGCCCGAAGAAGCGCCAGGCGTCGGGCGGAGCGTGGCCCGTCGAGGCGTGTCCTTCCCCGGCGCGTGCCGCAGTAACTCGGTCCCAGACGACGTCGCGGATGACGCCGTCCTCGATCATCTGAACCCGCTGCTTCGGCGTCCCCTCGAAGTCGAATGCCTTCGGCAGGTTCGCCGTCGAGAGCGCGTCGTCGGCGATCGAGATCTTCGGGTCGAAAGCCCGCTCGCCGACCCGCCCGCAGAAGTAGCTCCGTTCCTCGAGGTACCCCTGCGCTCCCAGCGAGTCGTACGAGAACCAGCGGACGAGCTCGGCGACAGCGAAGGGCTCGAGCACTGCGGCATAGGTGCCGGGCTCGAGCGTGCCGGCGCCGCGGGTCTTGGCGGCGGTCGCCGCGGCTTCCCGGGCCGGCTCCGCCGGATCCAGCTCGCCGACGCGCCAGCTCGTGCGCTCGGACCAGCCCGAGGCGCCGTCGTCCGCGGCCAGGCAGATGCAAACCGCGTCCGTCATCGACTGATCCGCGCTGAGGCCAGTCGAGGAGACGACTGCGATCTCGGTCACTCCGCTCGTGAAGTACCCGTAGAGCCCGAAGTCGGGCGCCGCCTCGATCGCCGCGGCGGCGAGGCGCGCCTGGTCCTCGGCGCCGAGCGACGCCGTCTCTTCGTCGTAGCCGGCAACCTCCGGGTAGCCGCCGGGCGCGCCCAGGCCGGGGAAATCGGGATCCGGCTTCGCGCTGTCCGCAGCCTCGCCCGCACGCCCCATCACCTCGCCCAGGCGCTCCTTGTCGCTGCGGTTCGTCGCCGCCCAGCCAACCTTCCCGTCCCGCACGACGCGGGCCCTGACGACGGCGTTGTCGATCAGCGTCGGCTGGTGGACGATCGACGCCGCGAATCGTGCGACGCCCGAGCGCTCTGCGTGCACGAGGACCTCCGCGTCGCCACCCCGAGTGGTGGACAGGGCCAGCTCGGCGATCTCCAGGGCGCGGCTCACGCGGAGACGCCCACCTCGACGCCTCGGAACCGGGCCGGGGACGCGCCGTGGGACACGTGCGCCTCCTGTCCCGGCTGGCCCTTGCCGCAGTTCGTGAGCCCGAAGAGCTGCCACTCCTCCGGGCCCGCCACGGCATCGAGCTTCCCCCAGAAGATCGGCGTCACGCCGGTGTACGTCGCGTCGCGGAGCATCCGCCCGAGCTTGCCGTTCTTGATCTCCCAGGCGATCTGCGCGCCGAACTGGAAGTTGAGCCGCTTGTCGTCGATCGACCAGCTCTTGTTCGTCTCCATGTACAGGCCCTCTGCGACGTCCTCGAGGAGCTCCTCGAACGAGCCCTCGCCGGGCTCGAGGTGGAGGTTCGTCATCCGCACGAGCGGCATCCGGCTCCAGCCGTCGGCCCGCATGCAGCCGCCGACGCCGGCGCCGATGCGCGCGGCGGTCTCGCGTGAGGAGAGGAAGCCGCGCAGCAGGCCTTCGGTGACGATCGATTCGCGCTGGGCCGGGACGCCCTCGTCGTCGAACCCGAACGTGCCGAGCCCGTGCGGCGTCGTCGCGTCGGAGGTGATGTTCATCTTCTCCGAGCCGTAGCGCAGGTTGCCGAGGTCGCCGGGGGAGAGGAAGCTCGTCCCGGCATAGGCGGCCTCCGTCCCGTAGACGCGGTCGAGCTCGGTCGGGTGGCCGACCGACTCGTGCAGCTGCATGACGGCCTGCTCCGGGGAGAGGACGATCGTCGTCGTCGCGGCCGGGCACTCTGCGGCGCTCAGGAGGGCGACCGCCTGCTCTCCGACCCGGGGCGCTTCCCGGTCGAGGCCCAGTTGCTCGACGAACTCCCAGCCGCCCTGCCCGCTCACGCCGGAGTGCTGGCTCGGGTAGCTGCGGATCTGCGTCACATCGCCTTCCGAGGCGTAGGCGTCGATGCCTCCGCCGCACTCGACGAGCTCCTGCTCGATTGAGACACCGTCCGAGGTGGCGAGCACCTTGTGCTCCCGCTGCGCCCGAACCATCGCGAGCGTCACCTTGACCTTCGACTGGCGCATGCCCTCCTCGGCGCGGAGGCAGAGGTCGATCTTCTCGGTGAGCGGGACGTCGAACGGGTCGCGCTCCATCGGCGTCCGGTAGCTCCCGCTCTGAGCGTCGAGTGGCGCGAGCGCGGTCTGGCGGAGGCCGGGCGCGGCCCGTGCGAACTCGACCGCACGCCGGGCTGCATCGCGTGCTGCGGCTTCGTCCAGCCGCCCCTCACCTGCGAAGCCCCAGGCCCCGCCGACGAGGACCCGGACGCCGACGCCCTCGCTCTCGGCGTCGCTCAGGCCGTCGACCTGGCCGTTCTTCGTAATCGCGTACTGTCGCCGCAGAGAGACTGCGCGCGCGTCTGCGTAAGACGCTCCCGCCCCCACCGCCGCATCGACTGCCGCCTCGGCCAGCGCCTTCACGCGGCGTACCCTAAGGGGTCAGACCCCTCGGCAAGCGCCTCGAGGTGTTCCGCTCGGCCCGCCGCCTGTGGATCGAATGTCGCCGTTGCTTTCGAGTTCCGTCACACCTTTGAGTCGGGGTCTGACCCCTCTCGTCGCGGCTACAATTCGGCCGCGCGCGCTGGTGGCGGAATTGGTAGACGCGCAAGGTTGAGGGCCTTGTGGGGTTAAAACCCCGTGGAGGTTCAAGTCCTCTCCAGCGCACTCGTCGCGCGAAGTCCGGCCCGCTGCACGGGCCATGACGACTTCGCGCGATATCGCTCTTGAGGCCGAGTCGCAGTGAGCGGCGACGGGCAAAGCCCGCCGCGCGGCTAAGCGCGCTCGATGACCTCCTGAAGTTCTGCGCCGCTCGCCACGATGACCGGATCGTCGAGGTCCACCGGGTCGTCGAAGTCGGTGGGGAGGTGCGACCGCTGCTCTTCTGCGATCAAGCAGGTTGGGATGCCCGGCGCATAGATGACCATGTCTCCGGCGCGCGCCACGGCGACGATGAGGTCGAAGATCTCGGCGCCTCCGGCCGGCCGACTGAACATCAAGGAGTCGATCGGCTGGCCATCTTGGACCGCATAGAGATCTGCTTCGCCAGCGCCTCGCCGGACTCGCGAGTAGTCGTGATCGTCGGGAGGTGCTTCCCACGCCTCGCGCAAGAGCTCCCACATCGAGGATCCCTGACGACAGCGGGCTCGCCGTTCTGAAATCGCTGGACGAAGACGTCGAATCCCATCCGGAAGCGTGCGACTCTATTCGTCGAGGGTGTTCTGATGATCGTTCTCTACCTCATCGTGCTCGCCGGTGCCATGTACTTGATGTCGGTGAGCCGTCAGCGTGGCCTGGGCGCCCGCCGGGGCTGGCCCTGGTTCAACGCCTGGCTCGCCGCCGGCGCGCTCTTTCTCTTCAGCCTGCTCACCGATTTCAGCATCGCGCTGGTCCTGTTCCCTGCCTCCGTCATCGCCATCTTCTGGCTGGCCGTCAACGCGCCGTACTGGCGCGAGGTTGCCGGCTTTCCGCTCGGCGCAGTGCTCGTTCTCGCCGGGGCCGTGCTCTTCGTTTGACGCCGTCCGCAGCCGTGGCTACCCTGATCGAACACATGTTCGCCGAAGGAGGCCCGATGCTCACCGAGCGGCAGCGCCAGATTCTCGACTTCCTGACGAAGTACGTGGACGCGCACGGCTACCCGCCGACGGTGCGGGAGATCGGTGAGGCGGTCGGCCTCGCCTCGCCCTCGACGGTGCACGCGCACCTCGCGAACCTCGAGCGCGCGGGTCTCCTCAAGCGCGATCCCACGAAACCTCGCGCGATCGAGCTCTACCGCGAGCCCAAGCCCGAGCCGGTCGAGGCGGCCGACGTGCACAAGCTCCCGCTCGTCGGCGAGGTCGCCGCGGGCGGGCCGCTCCTCGCCGAGGACAACGTGGAGGAGTACCTCGCGGTGCCGGAGCCGCTCTCGAAGGGCGGGGAGGAGTTCCTCTTGCGCGTCAAGGGCGACTCGATGATCAACGCCGGGATCCTCGACGGCGACATCGCAGTCGTCGAGCGGGCTCAGGACGCACGGGACGGTGACATCGTCGTCGCGCTCGCCGGCGAGGACGAGACAGCCGATGAAGCGACGCTGAAGCGTCTCTTCCGAGAGGCCGACGGCCGAGTGCGGCTCCAGCCCGAGAACGACGCCCTCGAGCCGATCTACGCGCAGCACGTGCAGCTCATCGGCAGGGTAATCGGAGTCTTCCGCCAGCTGTGAGCGTCGAGGCCTTCAACCGGACCCTCGAGCAGGAGCTCTTCGCGCTCCTGCGCGGCGCGAGCCTGGAGTGCCTTGTCTGCGGCGAGTTCGTCCTGCAGCGCGCAGGACGGATCTCGTGCCCGGAGTGCCAGGCCGAGTTCGAGAGCGCCGGAGAATCGCGGCTACAATTGACCTTGCAGGCCGGGTGACCGCGAGCCGTTCGCGGCTCGAGGAAAGTCCGGACACCGAAGGGCAGGACGCTGGGGAAACCCCAGGCGGCGAAAGCCGACGGAAAGTGGCACAGAAAGGAGACCGCCGGCAGCGAAAGACTCTCCGGAGACGCTGACGGTAAGGGTGAAACGGTGGGGTAAGAGCCCACCAGCGCTGTGGTGACACAGCGGCTAGCCAAACCCCGTCCGGTGCAAGGCGAAACAGGCTCCGATGACGCTGCCCGCCGAGGAGCCGGGTACGCCGCTCGAGCCGCCGGGCAACCGGTGGCCTAGAGAGATGGTCACCCTCGACAGAATCCGGCTTACAGGCCTGCTACGGAAAGCCCCCGCAAATGCGGGGGCTTTCTAATGTCTCCGGCGCCCGGCGCACTGCCACCACCTAGCGTCTATGGTCGCGAGAGTGCAGACGGTAGTGCTGGTGCACGCATTTGGGTCGAGCGGGCGCGCGTGGGCGCCGCAGGTCGCCGGGCTGGGCGACCGCTACCGCGTCCTGGCTCCCGATCTACCCGGCCACGGCGGCGCAGCAGGGCCGTTCACTCTCGGCCGCGCCGTCGAGTCCGTGCGGGCCGTCACCGCCGACGCGGGCGGCGCGCACCTCGTGGGCATCTCGGGCGGCGCGACCGTTGCGCTGCTGACGTACCTGGACAATCCCGGGGCCGTCGCGAGCTTGATGCTGTCCGCAGGCGTCGCTCACGCCCCGCGGCTCCTGTCGCTGCAGCGCGCGATCCAGCGGGCGATGCCGGAGCCTGTGCTCGCGCGTCTCCTGCGCGGGCCATACTCGGGCGGCCGGCGCGAGTACGAGCAGATCGCGGCCGAGGACTTCCGCCGCTGTGGAAAGCGGACCTTCCTCGCTGCGCTGCGGGAACTCGCGCGCGTCGACGTCCGGGGGAGGCTCGGCGAGGTCACGGTCCCCACGCTGGTCGCCTGCGGGGCGCGCGACCGCGCGAACCTCGGCCCGTCGAGGGAGATCGCGGCCGGCGTGCCCACCGCCGAGTTGCGCGTAGTCCCGGATGCGGTCCACCTATGGAACCTGCAGCAGCCCGAGCTCTTCAACGAGACCGTTGCCGAGCTCGTGTCTCGGTCCGAGATCCGCGGCCCGGGGGCCGGCGACGACCTCGCGTGAGATGCGCGCGGGACGAGGTCGTCTTTCCGGCCACGACGGTCGACGACCGGCTCGAACCCGTCACGTCCTCGCCGCCTGCCTTGCACGCCCTTCGTTCGGCCGTCGGGCGACCGGTCGGGCGCGCGTCTGCGCCGCGCTCACCGACGGGTGAGAAAGCCCTCATAACGCGCGGTCCAGACCTGACCGAGCCCCGCGTGGGCGCTTCTCCCACCTCCAGCGAGGCGTGCATACTGGCCGGTCCCACTCACGACTTTCCAGGTGCCAATAGCGACGCTGTCAGGGAAGCGGTCGCCATTCACGTCGCTTCCAACATCAACCCACTCGTTCCTTTCTCGAATCGTGAGCATTCCACGCGTGCCGTTGAGCCTCCAGATGTTGGGGTAGTAGATCGTGACTCTCTGCCCGTCGCGCATCACGACGCGTCCGCTCAGCCCCACGTTGCGTTCCACTGAAGCCGCCGCAATCCGGCCCGAGTCGCGCTTCAGCGCTCCGGGCGTCTGGGGTCTGAGCACAAACGTTCTTTCCGGGACGATCTTCAGGTTGATCGGCACCCGCTGCTTCGCTGCGGCGGGGCCAGCCGATGCAACGGATGTCAAAGTGACCGCCGCAGCGAGCACGGCGAGGACGATGTGCCGCGCATGCATGGTTCCTCCATTCTGTTGCGTTCCGCTCGTCACGGCCCGGACACTCACCGGCCGCCGTCGTAGAGCAGGAACTCATCGTGGGGGAGGTACGGATCGAACGAGATCGTCGTTTCCTCCCAGTCTTTTGCCCCCTTGACCACGTCATAGATCAGGCTTTCCGCCCACGGGTGCCGTTCGAGACCGGAGACGGCGTTGGCGATCTCGCGAGCGTCGTCGGTCGCAACCTTGGAGCAGTACGCCACCGTTCGGCCCGACACCTTGTACCCCGTCCAACTCCTGTCGCGAAGCAGTTCCTCGGCCCGCGCTGGCAACAGGGACAGGATGCGGCGGGGCGCATCCGTCAGCGGCGGCGAGGTCGCGAGGCACACTGCGAAGTGCGACGGCACGAACGCACGGACCTTCCGCACCGCCCACGCGCTCGGCGGCAGCGCCGACGCGGTGTCCGTGAGCAGCGCATCGACGCGTGGGAGAGCCGAGAGCTGCTCCGGCGTCACGTTCCCCCGGAGAGACGGAGAGGCGTAGGAGGGTACACAGCGCAGGCGGACTAGCCGGTCGCCGCGGCGTACATCCGCTTCCCAGCAGCTGACGGGCTCGCCGATTTCTGTCCGCGGCACAGGAGTGTCCTCCGTCATGCGCGGAAGGACGAGTTTGAGGTTGCGATCGAAGAGTCCCGTCGCGACGAGCTCCGAGCGCAAGAGGTCGACACCGTCCGACGTGAGTCGCTGCTCGAGGTAGCCCGACGTCAGCTCGTTTGCGCCCTCGGGAACGTGCCCTTCCCGGTGCCAGATCACTCGCCCGTCGGCGTACACGAAGACGTTCACGAACGGCATGGCGAGCCCACGGTTGGGGATCGTGAAACTGTGGACTGCGCTCCTCCCACGCCAACGGAGGACGAGCTCCCCACTCTCCGGGGCGCTCGGCGTTGCTCCAACGGGCGGCAGACCGATGAAGCCTCTGTCGAGGATGAGGATGCGTACCGTGCCGTAGGCCGCGGCTGCGACGGCAGGGACGAGCACGGCGACTGCGAGTGCGACGACCAGCTTGCGTCGGCGGCCTCCGCGCCAAAATGACCGAGCAGGCCGGCCGCGACGCGGACGGACCGCGCCGGACCTTCCAAGGACGTCATCCCAGTCTCCCGGGAGAGCCTTGGGGGCCAGGGCCGCGAACCGCGCGGTCAGGAGATCGTGTTCGTACGTGCTCATGCCATCACCTCATTCGCCGAAAGGGCGGCGCCAAGCTGCCGGTGTGCCTGGGACAAAGTCGCGGCGACCGTCCCTTCAGCGATGCCGAGCACATCGCCGATCTCGGCGTACGACAGATCCGCGAAATAGCGCAGGAAGACCGCCAATCGCCGCTGCGGCGGCAGTTCGCGCACCGCGGCCGCAAGCGTCGGATCGCCGCCCGCCTCGACGAACGCCACCTCGGGCACGTCCTCCACAGCGAGCTCGTGCGATCCCTTCGAGCCGATCGCGAGGCGAAACGCGATCCGCCACACCCAACCCTCGAGCGAGCCCTCGCCGCGGAAGCCGTCCTGGTCGCGCAGCGCCTGGGCGAACGCTTCCTGCACGACGTCGCGGGCGCTGTCGATGCTGCCCGTGACCGACGCGAGCATGACCTGGAATGCGCCCTGACGGCGCCGGTACAGCTCTTCCAGATCGGACTCCAGTCCACCCATGCTCAGTAGGGTGCTATCCCTGGCGAATCCTTTATCAGGCGCCGCGTGTTCATGGATCCGGCCTATGGCCTTCTCCACAGAAAAGCCCCGCTCTGCGGGGCTTTTCCATTTCGAAACCGAGGTCGTGCGCTGTCCTGTTACGAACATTCCTCCGGGGCCGGTGCCGTGATCAGGTGGTTCTCCGACCCGGGCGGCAGGAGGAAGGTCGCATAGAGCTCTGCTCCCGACGGGCCGGCGATTACGCGGTGCACGTGACCGAAACCGGGGTCCACGAAGCCGCGACCTGCCGTGTACGGCCGGTCGAAGCACCTGTTGTGATGGGCGTTTTGGTAGGTCAACGACCCGCTCCGGATGGTCACGATCACTGGCCCGGGATGGGTGTGCCATGCGGACACCTGGTTCGGATCCAACCTCAGGTGCTGCACGAATACATCCGCGCCGTTCGGTTCCACCACCCGCGCGATCGGGGCGACTGGAACGTCCGCGACGTAATTGTGCGCGACGAAGAATCCCGTCGGCACGGTTGCCGGATCAATCTCCGGCACGTGAGTGGCAATCGCTCCACCGACGCCGATGACGACGGCGGCGCTTGCGACCGCCAAGATGGCTTTCACACGCATCTTTCTTGCCTCCCTTCCAGATCCCGTCTGAACACACTTCTCTGATGTCAGAAGGAAGGGGTCCGTTTAGTCGGATTTTTTAGGTCCGGCCCGCGAAGCCCGGACGCTTACCCAGCTGGCCCGGAGAAGGTGAACCCGCCGTGGGGGAAATACGGCTCGAACCAGATCCGCGTTGGGTTGTTGAACTTGTTGACAGGCTCAGCCACGCGATATGCGAGGCCGAAACCCTTCCACCCGGGCTCGGGATCGAGCCCGGAGAGAGCCTCGGCGACCTCGCGAGCCTGCTCAGTCTCGACCTTGAAGCAGTACCTGACCGATCGGCCGAGCACGACGACCCGCCCCGCTTCGCGCGCCTCTTGCACTTCCCCGCCGAGCCGTGTCCGGCTCTTGCCGCGGAGCAAGTCTGCAGCCCGCGCCGGCAGCAAGGAGAGGAGGTGAGACACGTGCTTCGGCGGTGAGGTGTCGATGCACACCGCGTAGTCCGACGGCACGTACGCCCTGACAGCACGAACGGCCCATGCGCTCGACGGCAGCACCGACGCCGGGTCGGTGACCAGCATGTCGACCCGCCGAAGCGCCGCAACCTGCCCCGCCGTTGCCGTCGTGCCGCCGCACCCCAGGTCCGTCGGGTGGCACGGCGTGTGCCACCCGAGGCGGAGGAGCCGGTCGCCGTCGGATAGTTCCATCGATCCGACAGAGGGAAAGTCTTCCGGAACGACGAGAGCTGAGCGGCCCCTGGGAGCCAAGAGCAGCGGGACGTCGGAGGCCGGGGAAGTCTCGAGGACACTGCGACTGCGCTCGAAGAGTCCGGCGACCGCCGAGCGCACGAGCTCGACGCCCTCCGGCGTGAGTCGTTGCTCGAGGTAGCCGGAGTTGAACTCGTTCGCACCCTTGGGAATCCCCCTTTCCGGCCCGGCGTGGTGGGGCCGGCGGTCCCAGATGATCCGGCCGTCGGCGTACACCCACGCGCGGACGACGTCTTTCGCTCGGCCCTGTGGCGGGAGGGCCGGAGTAAATCCCTCCCAATGGACGACGAGGTCGCCGCTCTCGGGGGCGCTAGGCGTCGCTCCCTCTGGGGCCAGGCCGATGAACCCTCGATCGAGGATGAGGTCGCGCACACCGCCGATCGCAGATGCGGTTCCCACAATGGCGACCAACGCGGTCGCGGCAAGCATGACGAGGCGCCGGCGGCGAGCGCCGCTTCGGCTCGCATGGAAACGGCTCATCACGTCGTTCCAGTCAGCCGAGCCGGGCGAGTCGGGAAGGACGCGGTCGAGGCTGTCGCGGTCGAGATCCGTCACGTTCGTACCTCCTCGAGGCGGCCACGGAGCGCCGCGTGGGCTGCATTGAGAGTCGCGGCGACCGTGCCGTGCCGTATTCCAAGCGCCTCGCCGATAGCCGCGTAGTCGAGGTCTGCGTAGTAGCGAAGGAAGATGGCGGTCCGCTGGCGCTCCGGCAGACGCGCTAGCGCCACGCGCAACTCGACATCTCTCTCAGGACGGCCGTTCGCCGCAGGCTCGCTGTTATCGACTGCCGGGATGTCCCGGCGCACTTCCAAGCGTGCAGCATTGAGCACGATGCGCCAGACCCACGCTTCGAGTGGGCCGTCACCTCGAAACGAGCGGCGCTTGCGCAGCGCGGTCGCGAACGCTTCCTGCACGGCGTCACGTGCTCGTTCAGGGTTGCCGGTGACACTCGCCGCGACGCGTGCGAAGACGTCGAAGCGCCTGCGGTACAGCTCTTCCAAATCGTCCAGGCTGGCTCCGGCGCGTCTAATCACACCTGTCTGATGCACAGGATCGGCGATTTGTTTAGTCGATGACGGCGAGCGGGCGGAGCTGCCGAGAACGTCTCGTGCCTAGCGACCCTCGACCTCTACCGTTCCCGGCGCGACGGGGCCTTCGATCGACATCGACTTGACGTCCCGTAGCCAGGTCGGCCAGCGATCGAACGCCGTCGTGGGCGGGTAACGCAGGATGGAAGAGCCCCGCTTAGCGGGGCTCTTCCATTGTCGGGCTCGTGTTCCCGGCACCTCAGGCGGCGAGCCTGCCCGCACACGACGCGGAGCCGAGCCAAGTATGCGCGTTGCCTGCCCAGCACCAGCCGAGCCGCGGTCGCCCCTTGCTGATCCAGAGCGCGGGGACGCGCCGATCGCCGCACCGCGAACCGAGCAGCGAGAAGGCGTTCGCCGAACGAAGGACGTCGGGCCGCTGGATCAGGACCGCGATGCCCTCCTCAAGCGTCAGGGGGGACCTTCCCTCCCCGAGGATGAGCGGCAATGCGTCGTCCGGCGTGACGTTCAGCGTCTCGCGGCCGGTGTCGATCCCATACGCGAGGTACACCGGCGCGCCCGGGATCTCCACCTCGCCGATCGGCCCAAACGCCGCCGGCTCGGTTGGCGTCATCTCGACAACTCCCGCGCGTCCGTTGTGCTCGACGAGCGCCATGCACGCTTCCGGCGGAGCGAGCCCCGAATCGAGCACGAGCACGAATGGGATGGCGGACGCCGCTAGCGCGACCGGGAGATCGGCGAGGCGCTCCTTCAAGGGCCGCACCTGGTCCGGAACCTGCGGGAAACCGAGGGCGACGAGCCGCGCCGCCTGGCGCTCGAGCTCGTCGACGAGAGTCGCTTCCGGGGCGGTGGCCATCGCCGACCTCTTAGCAGACCGCGGGCATGCTCAGTCGCTTTACACCGCCCCCGCGTCCTCGAAATTGGAGGAGCCCCGCTCCCCGGTGCGG
>DASTYD010000065.1:0-24954 GCA_035765175.1 Gaiellaceae bacterium | reverse complement strand
GTAGACGTTGAGGTCGTCGAGCCGCGCGCGGTTGCGCTCGAGGGCAGCCTCAGCAGCCCGAACGAGCTCCAGTACCTCGTTCATCGGGCGTTTATATCGCGGTTAGAGAGCTTTCTCGACCTTGCCGGCCTTGAGGCACTTGGTGCAGACGTACGCGCGCGTCGCCCGCCCGTCGAGGATCACGCGGACACGCTGGAGGTTGGGGTCGAAGCGTCGCTTCGTGGCCACCATCGAATGGCTCCGGTTGTGCCCGAAGGACGGCTTCTTCCCGCAGACGGCGCAGATCTTGGCCATGGGGGGCATCGTAGCGATAGCGCTGCGCGCCTGGTGGGCACGCGATGTTCAATCGGCGCGTGGCGCGTAGCTGAGCTAGTGAAGGGGTCCCGCGGCCGACGCCCGCAGCTGCGAGAAGACGTCGGCCATCTCGAGCGCGCTGCGAACGGCATCCGCCGCCTTGTCGATTCTTTGTTCCGCCTGCTCGCGATTGTCGACCGTGAGGACCCCGAACGCGACGGGGACGCCGGTCTCGATCGCCGCCAGCTGGAGCCCGCTCGCCGCCTCGTGGGCGATCAAGTCGAAGTGCGGCGTCTCGCCGCGGATGACGCAGCCGAGCGCGACGACGCAGGAGTAGCGGCGGGTCTTCGCGAGGGCGATTGCGGCCAGAGGCAGCTCGAAGGCGCCCGGGACCGGCATGATCATGATCGCCTCGCGCGGCACGCCGACCTCCTCGAGCTCCTCGAGCGCCCTCTTCAGGAGGCGGTCGGTGATCTCGCCGTTGAAGCGGCTGACGACGACGCCGACCGCGCGCCTGCCGTCCACTCCGCCGGCGAGGACGTGGTACCCGTCGGGTACTTGCAGCTCGCCCTCGGCGTGCTCGGCGATCGGCTCCGGCTTCAGCTCGGGCACGGCCTCCGGCTTGGGCTCTGGGCTTGGCTCGCCTGGACGCGGTGCGGGCTCAGGCTGCTGCGTGGCGCTGGACTCTTCGCTGCCCGATGCTTCGTCTGTCGCTGGCGAACCTCCCGGTTCCCTCGGAGCGCCCTCCCCCGGTTCGCGTTCGCGGACAGGCGGCTCCGCGGAAGAGGTGCCGTCCGCGGCTTGCTTTGGCCCCAGCTCGCGGAGCCGAGACTCGATCTCGTCGATCCGGTCGCTCATTCGCGGGGCTGGTCGGCCTCGAATCGCAGGTCCTGGTGGTGGAGCCGGTGGCCGAGCTTGTCGCGCTTCGTCTCGAGGTAGCGACGGTTCTCCGGGGTCGGCTCCGTCTCGATCGGCACCTGCTCGACGACGGTCAGCCCGAAGCCCTCGATGCCGGTCAGCTTCTTCGGGTTGTTCGTGAGGATCCTGATCGTCGTCAGTCCGAGGTCGGCGAGGATCTGGTTGCCGATCCCGTACTCGCGCGCGTCGGCCGGCAGCCCGAGCTCGAGGTTCGCCTCGACGGTGTCGAGGCCCTCCTCCTGCAGCTCGTAGGCCTTCAGCTTGTTGAGGAGACCGATGCCGCGACCCTCCTGAGTCATGTACAGGAGCACGCCACGCTCCTCCGCCGCGAGCTGCGCGAACGCCTGGTCGAGCTGCTCGCCGCAGTCGCAGCGCAGCGAGTGGAAGACGTCGCCCGTGAGGCACTCCGAATGGACGCGGACGAGGACGTCTTCGGCGCCGTCGACTTCTCCGCGCACGAGGGCGATGTGGTGCTTGCCGGTGAGCTTCTCGCGAAACGCAATCGCCTGGAAGTCGCCGTGCGCGGTCGGGAGCCGGACCGAGGTCGTGCGCTCCACGAGCTTCTCCGTGCGGCGGCGGTACTCGATCAGGTCGGCGACGGTGACGAGCTTGATGCCGTGCCGCCTGCTGTACTCGATCAGATCGGGCACGCGGGCCATCGCCCCGTCCTCGCGCATGATCTCGCAGACGACTCCGGCCGGGTTGAGCCCTGCCAGACGCGCGAGGTCGACGGCCGCCTCGGTCTGGCCGGCGCGGACGAGAGTCCCGCCGTTCCGCGCCCGCAGCGGGAAGACGTGGCCCGGCTGGATGACGTCGCCGGGGCCTTTCGTCGGGTCGATCGCGACCTGGATCGTGCGCGAGCGATCCTGCGCGGAGATCCCGGTGGTGACCCCCTCACGGGCTTCGATCGAGACGGTGAAGGCGGTCTGCAGCGGCGTCTCGTTGTTCTCGGCCATCTGGCGGAGGCCGAGGTCGTCGCAGCGCTGCTCGGTGAGACAGAGGCAGATGAGGCCTCGGGCATGCATCGCCATGAAGTTGATCGCCTCGGGCGTCGCGAACTGGGCCGCGATCGTGAGGTCGCCCTCGTTCTCGCGGTCTGCGGCGTCGACGACGATGACGAACTTGCCCTGACGGATGTCCTCGATTGCGTCTTCGATCGCCGCGAACGGCGTCGTCGTCTCAGGCGACGTCTGGGTCATGCGCCCGAGATCGTACCGGGGTGGACGAGTTTCTCCACGTACTTGGCGAGGATGTCGACCTCGATGTTGAACGCGTCGCCCGGCTGGGCGCGGCCGAGGGTCGTCTGGTCGAGCGTGTGCGGGATGAGCGCGACCTCGAACGCTCCGTCGTCGAGCGCGGCGATCGTCAGTGAAACACCGCCGACCGCGATCGAGCCCTTCTCCACGCAGTAGCGCAGAAGCTCGGCGGGCGCCGAGACTCGAATGCGTGCGCCCTCCTCCTCGGGGACGACGGACTCGACGCGGCCGACGCCGTCGACGTGGCCCTGGACGAAATGGCCGCCGAGCGGTTCACCGGCACGGGTCGCGGTCTCCAGGTTGACCTCCCGGCCCGGGGCGAGCGCACCGAGCGTCGTGCGGCTGATCGTCTCGGGAACCGCTGTGACCGCGAAGTGCCCCTCAGCGACCTCCGTCGCCGTCAGACAGCAGCCGTCGACCGAGACGGAGTCGCCGACAGCGAGGCGAGAGGTTGTTCCGGGGGCTTCGATGCGCAGGTGCCGCGCAGTGCCGTCACCTTGGACATCGGCGACCCGACCGCGCTCCCGGACGATCCCGGTGAACATGCTGGAAGGCTACAACCGCTGCACGTTCACACTTTCGACGCCCTTCCGTGACAGACAAGCGTGAATTCCCCCGCTACGCTCACGGCGGGGGGTGCGGGGGCGTGTACCCCAAGAAAAGGGGGATCTCGGCCGCGAGAAGGGTCGCTCTAGTCGCCCAGGGCGAGCGCCTCGAGCGTCTCGCGGGCGATCATCTCCAGTTCCCCGCGCTCGCCCGGCTCGGCACCTTCGAGGCGCTCCGTGAGCTCGCCCAAGGCAGCGAGCTGACCCGGGCCGAGGCCGTCCGAACCTGTCTCCGCGATCCCGCGAACCAGCTCGTCGTTGCCGATGTGCCGCGCGAGCCAGCGCGAGATGAGCGTGATCAGGCGATCTTCTGTGCGTGTGTCAGGGCTCGTGGACATAAGCCGTCAGAAGCACATCCTGACCGACCGGGCGAGCGCTCAGTCGTGTGAGGAGCACCGGCTCGGTCAGGGCCGCTGCAAGCCCGGGCCCCTCACCGCTCAGCCTCGGCGCGACGTACACGAGCACCTTGTCGACGAGATCCGCGCGGAAGAAGCCGCCGGCGAGCGTCGCGCCGCCCTCGAGCAGGAGCGACTGGACCCCCTCACGGCCCAGGCGGACAAGCTCAGGCTCCAGGTCACCGCCGAGCAGCTCGAGCTCCGACTCGGCCGGTAGCGGGCCTTTGCCGAAAGCGAGCCGCCGGGGCTGTCGCTTCGCCTCGACGTTGCGCGCATCGAGTCGCGGAGCGTCCGCCCGAACCGTCCCCATGCCCACGGCGACCGCGTCCGAGGCCGCGCGCAGCTCGTGGACGAGCCGCCGGCTCCCCTCGCCGGAGACCCAGCGCTCGCCCGGAATCGTCATCCGCCCGTCGAGCGTCACAGCCGCCTTGTAGGTGACGAACGGCCGCCCGAGCCGCGCCCACGTGAGCCACGCCTCGTTCTGCACGCGGGCCTCCCAGGAATCGACCAAGTCGACCTCGAAGCCTGCCTCTCGTAGTCGGGCGATGCCCTCGCGGGTCGGATCCTTCGCACCCACCACGACCTTCGCGACGCCGGCTCCGATCACCGCATCCACGCACGGGGGCTGCGAACCGTGGTGATCGCAGGGCTCGAGCGTCACGTAGAGCGTCGCGCCGCGCGCCGCCTCTCCGGCAGCCTCGAGCGCGACGACCTCAGCATGCGGTCCGCCCTTCCGCTCGTGCCAGCCTTCGCCCACGACCTCGCCGTTCCGGACGACGACCGCGCCGACGACGGGGTTCGGGTGCGTCGTCCCCCGGCCCCGCTCGGCGAGCTCGAGCGCCCGCTCGAGCATCACCCGAGGGCGGCGAGGCCGCGGTACGCCTCGGCGATGTCTTCGCGGCCGAACACGCTCGACCCTGCGACGAGCAGGTTCGCGCCGGCTTCGACGAGCTGCGGCACGTTGTCCGGCCCCACTCCACCGTCCACCTGGATGTGGACGCCGTCGGGCAGGAGCTCCCGCAGCCGCCGCACGCGGGGGATCGACTCGGGCATGAACGGCTGCCCCGAGTAGCCCGGATGGATGCTCATGCAGAGCATGAGGTCGACGAGCTCGCCGGCCGCCTCCGCGACGGCCTCCGGCTGGGTCTCGGGATTGAATGCGACGCCTGCGCCGAGCCCCAGGTCGCGCGCCTGCGCGATCACGCCCGGCAGGTCGTCGCAGACCTCGTAGTGCACGGTCACGCTGTCGCCGCCGGCTTTCGCGACCGCGCGAAAGTGCTTCTCGGGGCTCACGATCATCAGATGGCAGTCGAGCACACCGCCCCGCGCGTGGACGAGCGGCGAGATCGACTCGAGCACGACGGGCCCGATCGTGATCGGCTCGACGAACTGCCCGTCGCCGGTGTCGAACTGGAAGATCTTCGCTCCCCCGTCCATGAGCGTCTCGAGCTGCTCGCCGAGGCGCGAGAAGTCGGCCGCGTAGATGGACGGCTCGATCTCGACGCCCCGAACCCACTCGCTCCAGCTCACTAGCCCGATCCTTTCAGGCCGCGCAGATACTCCTCGCCGCTCATGCGGCGCCGGCCCTCGGGCTGCACCTCGAGAAGCTCGAGCCCGCCGGCCGTCAGCGGGGAGCCCTCATCAGCGAGCCGAGCCCGCCACACGGTCAGTCGTCTTCCGTCGACCTCCCCGCGTGCGCCGATATGCGGCGACAGCGCTCGGATCTGGTTCAGGAGCTCGGCAGGCGGCCGTCTCCAGTCGAGCTCGCGGTCCTCGGGCGTCAGGCGGTCCGCATACGTCACCCCCTCGTTCGGCTGCGGGCTGAGCTCCGCCGACCCGGACAGAACGTCCTCGAGCAGCTCTGCGGCGAGCTCGCCTGCGCGCGCGTACACGACTCCGGCATCGTCCTCGGCGCCGATCAGGAACGATTGCTGCGCCGCGATCGGGCCCGCGTCGAGCTCGGGTGTCGTTCGGTGAATCGTCACTCCCGTCTCGTCGTCACCGGCCATGATCGCGCGCTCGACCGGCGCCGCTCCGCGCCAGCGCGGCAGCAACGAGGGATGGACGTTGAGCCAGCTCGCGCGCTCGAGCAGGCGGTCCGGGATCAGCGCGCCGTAGGCGGCCACGACGACGGTGTCAGCATCCAGGAGCGAGAACGAGTCGTCCAGCCGCTCGGGCTGGCGCACCGGGATCCCGAGCCGGAGCGCGGCCTCCTTGGCAGGCGGAGCGCCGACCCGTCGGCCCCGGCCACGCGGCCGGTCGGGGCGCGTGACGAGGTACTCGATGTCGCGGCTCGCCGCCAGGCGTTCGAGGACGTCCGCGCCGAGCGGCGCCGTTGCCGCGACGGCGATTCTCACTACAAGGCGGCGGCCTGCCTGAGCACGGCAAGCGCCTCGCGCCGGTCTTCGTCGGTCGTCCGGTCCAGGATCAGCACGCCGTCGAGGTGGTCGAGCTCGTGCTGGGCGACTCTTGCCGCCAGTCCCTCGAAGTCGAGCTCGACCAACTCGCCGGACGCGGTGCGTGCCTCGATCCTGACGCGCACCGGGCGCTCGACGCCGACAACGACGCCCTGCATCGACAGGCAGCCCTCGTCATCAGCGTCGTTCTCTTCGGAGCGCTCGACGATCACCGGGTTGACGAGCGCGCGCGGCTCCTCGTCCTCGGCCGCCTGGATCACGAACACGCGGCGCAGCACACCGACCTGGTTCGCGGCCAGCCCGACGCCGCGGGCGTCCTGCATGAGCCGCTCCATCCGCTCGACGAGCTGCGCGAGCTCGTCGTCGAACTCCTGCACCTCCTGGGCCTTGAGGCGGAGCACGGGATCCGGGTACTGCCGGATCTGGGCGAGCGCGAGCCGACGCCTCGCCTCGGCCTGCGCGTCGAGCTCGTCGGTCTTGACCTGGCCCTGCTCGGACATGGCAACGAGTCTAGTCAGACGCTTTGGGGGTCGACGTCGACCACTGCGGACAGGTCTGCTTCACGCATGGCCGGCGCAGCCGCGGCCAGGAGGCGCCCGGCTCGGGAGGCGACTTCCCGCGGCCGGTCCGTCTTCACGACGAGCTGGGCACGGTGTTTCCCGCGGAGCCGGAAGAGGGCAGCCGGCCCGAGCAACTCCCCCGGCGCATCGGCCAGCCCCGATGCGAGCTCGGCGAGCGCCTGCAGCGCATCGTCGCGGTCCGGGCCGGCAACGAGGATCCGGACGAGGTGCCGCGCCGGCGGGTATCCGAGCTCCTGACGCCGCTCCAGCTCGCCCGCGAGGAACGCCTCGACGTCGTGCCGGGCTGCAAGCGAGACGGCCCGCGACTCCGGTTGGAAGGTCTGCACGAGGACGCGTCCCGGCGCGTCCCGCCCGCTTCTGCCCGCGAGCTGCGTCACGAGCTGGAAGGTCCGCTCCTCGGCGCGGAAGTCGGGAACGCCGAGGCCCAGATCGGCGTCGATCACGGCTGCGAGCGAGACGCCGGCGAAGTGGTGCCCCTTGGCCACCATCTGCGTGCCGACGAGTACGGCTCGGTCGGCGGCGGCGAACGCGCGCAGGGTTGCGGCGAGCTCCCCGGGTTTCCCTGCCGCGTCGGCGTCCAGACGGAACCGCGCGAGCTCGGGAACGCGCTGCTCCAGCTCCCGCTCGAGGCGCTGGGTGCCGGCCCCGATCCTCGCGAGGTCGACCGAGCCACATTCGGGACACGCTTCCGGCGAAGCCTCGAAGTAGCCGCAGTGGTGGCAGTGGAGCGCGTCGTCGCGATGGAGGACGAGCGCCACGTCGCAGTTCGGGCAGCGCCTCGACTCGCCGCAGGCCCGGCAGTGGATGGCCGGCGCGACCCCGCGGCGGTTGAGCAGGAGGATCGCCTTGCCCCCGTGCTCGGCGAGCTTCCCGAGCTCGGCGAGGAGCGGGGCCGAAAGTGGATAGCCGGCCTCGCCGCGGAGGTCGACGACGCGCACGGGTGGGAGGTCGGCGCCGATGCGCTCGCCGAGCTCGAGCCGCTCCAGCGTCGCCCAGCTCTCCGGACGAGGCGTCGCGCTCCCGTAGACGGCGACGGCACCCTCGAGCGACGCGCGCTTAGCCGCCACGGTGCGCGCGTCGTAGCGCGGGTCGGACTCCTGCTTGTAGGCGGCGTCGTGCTCCTCGTCGACACAGATCAGACCCAGCCTCGGGAGCGGCGCAAACACTGCCGAGCGCGCGCCGATCACGATCGGGGCCTCACCCGAGGCGATCCGCTCGCGTTCGTCACGCCGTTCGGCCTCGGTCAGCGACGAGTGGAGGATCGCCACGCGCTCGCCGAAGCGCGCCCGGAAACGGCCGACGGTCTGCGGCCCCAGCGCGATCTCCGGGACGAGGACGATCACGCCGAGCCCGCGCTCGAGCGCTGAGGCGGCCGCCTGGAGATAGACCTCGGTCTTCCCGCTCCCCGTGGCGCCGTAGAGGAGGAAGTGACCCCCTGCGTCGAGCGCCTCGCGAAGCCGCTCGACGGCGCGTTCCTGCGACTCGGTCAAACTCGCCGGCCGCGGCTCGCCGGGGAGCGAGTCGCGCTCGGCAGGCTGAGGTAGCTCTTTCCGCCGCTGCCGCTTCGGAGGAGCGATCAGCGCCAGCGCTCGCCCCGGCGTCGAGCCGTAGTACTCGGCGAGCCAGAGCGCGAGCTCGACCAGCGCCGGCGGCAGCGACTCCTCGACGCGCTCGATCGGGACGGCGTCCACGCCCTCGGGCGGGGCGTCCTCGAGGCCGATGACGACACCGCGCTGCTTCGCGCCCCCGAGCCGCACCGAAACCACCGCTCCGCGCTCGACGTCGTCGGGCGCCTCGTACGTGAACGGGCGCGCGAGGGCACGGGTCGTCACGAGTGGGTAGACCGACGCATAGCGGCTCACGCCGCTGAGGGTATTACGCGCCCGCGATCTCTAGGACGAAATCCGTGCCGAACCCGAGCCCGAGCCCGAGCAGAATCCCCCAGGCGACCAGGGTCTTGTAGCCCAGCTGCCGGTTGACGTTCATCAGCTCCATCACGACGTACAGGATCGAGCCGGCCGCCAGTGCGAGGAACCCGATCTCCAGAGCCTCGCTGACGTACGCCTGCCCGATCAGCGTGCCGACGAAGGTCGGTCCGCCGCCGATCAACCCGAGCAGGCCGAGGAAGCGCCAGGAGGGTCGCGACTCGGAGCCGGACAGCGGAGCGACGATGCCGAAGCCCTCGGTTGCGTTGTGGAGGCCGAAGCCGATCACCAGGAGCAGCGCGAGGGACACCTCGTCCTGGGCGGCCGACTGGCCGATCGCCAGCCCCTCCGAGAAGTTGTGCAGGCCGATTCCGGTCGCGATCAGCAACGCGAGCCACTTCGCGGGCGACAGGCCGACCGTCAAGGGAGCAGCTTCGAACTCGGCGGCTGAAGCGGCGCCCGGGCCGAGCATCGCCTTGCCGCGCTGCTTCCCGAGCCAGTCCGCGTAGTAGACGAGGCTCATCAGCCCGGCGATGCCTCCAACGACGAGGATCGAGGCCAGCCAGAAGAAGTGCGACCACGAGCCGCCTTCGTTCGCCGCCCCGACCAGGGCCTCCTCGACGGGCTCGACGCCGTGCCCTACGACTTCGACGAACAGGAAGAGCAGGATCCCCGTTGCCATCGCGCTCAGGAACGCTTTCAGCCGGGTGCTCGCGTTCCGAACTCGACCGAGCGGCAGGCCGAGAAAGATCGTGAGTCCAGCGAGAGCGCCTAGCACGAGCACTTGCGCGGATGACATCGGGTCTGGCTCTCCTTCCGTGGGTTGTAAGGGTCACCTTACACGCGCCGCGCACTATATTCGACGGACAAATGGCGACGCGCCACTCGGTCGACGAGTACCTGGAGACGATCTACTTCCTCGCCTTCCCCATCGGCGAGTACAGCCCGCAGACGGGCGGCTCGCTCACGCTGGCGTCGCGCGTCGCCGAGATGCTCGGCGTGTCGCGCGCGTCGGCCGGCGAGATGCTGAAGCGGCTCGAGAAGGAAGGCCTCGTCCGCCGTGGCGAGCACAAGGAGGCGCTGCTCACCGCGGCCGGTCGCAAGCGGGCCGAGAAGGTCGTCCGCAAGCACCGCATCGTCGAGCGGCTCCTCACCGACTTCATGGGTTATACGGCTGCCGAGGCGCACGTGTACGCCGACGACATCGGCGAGACGTTCAGCGACGACATGGTCGAGCGGATGGAGGAGAAGCTCGGCAACCCGGAACGCTGCCCGCACGGGTGGCCGGTCGACCCCGCCTTCGAGCAGGCCGAGAACGCAGAGCTCTCCGCGCTGGCCGAGCTCGAGCCCGGGAGGCGGGCGACGATCGTCCGGCTCGCGGAGCACGACGGCGAGCTCCTGCACTGGTTCTACGACGAGGGCTTCGTGCCCGGCACGAAGATCGAGCTACGGGAGGCGCAGCCGGCGGCGGGCCAGTTCACGGTGGAGGTCGACGGGAGGGAACAGTCGATCGCCGAGAAGGCCGCCGCCGGCTTGTTTGTGAGACCTCAGTAGCCGAGGCCGCCTCCGTATCCGCCGCCACCACTCGACGGCGTGTTGCTGATCTTGCCGGCAACGGCCACCACGTGCCAGACGCCGACGTCCCTGAAGCCGTCGCCCTTCGTGTCACCGGGCTTGTGGTCTTCGTCGAACGTGTACAGCGGGCCGCCTCTGTACGTCACCTGGCGGCGACCGTCGGGTCGCCTCACCGTGCCGAGCGAGCTCGCGCCGCTCGGCCTCACTCCGCGTGCGACGACCAGCGGCTTCCATTCCGCCAGGCAGGCGGAAGACGTGCAGATGAAATGGCCCCGCCGCTCGACGCTCAGGTGGTACAGGGTCATTCCTCGCCGGTTGACGAGGATCGTCCTGCCACCGACCTTCATCGTCTTCACGACGGCCTTGCGGCTCGTGTCACCCGAGCGCGCGGCGAGCGCACCGATCAGAGCTGCAGCGGCCGCCACAACGAGCACGGGCACGATCAGCTTCGCGTTCCGCATGGGGTCCTCCTTGAGAGTCGATCCCGAGCCACCGACTGGTCTCCGGGGCTCGTGTAGAGGGAGATACGAGCCGGGCTCCCGAGCGGATCGAAAAGTTAGTGCGGGTTAACAGAAGCGAAACAGGCGCTCAGACCTGTGCGGGCTCCGCGAGCCCGGCGGCGGCGCGCAGCGCCTCGGCCTTGTCGGTGCGCTCCCACGTGAAGTCGTGGTCGTCGCGGCCGAAGTGCCCGTACGCGGCGGTCTTCGAGTAGATCGGGCGCTGGAGGTCGAGGTCGCGGATGATCGCGCCCGGCCGCAGGTCGAAGTGCTCCTTGATGAGCTCCTCGATCCGGCCCACGGGGATCTTCTCGGTGTCGAACGTCCGCACGGCGACCGAGACCGGGTGCGCGACGCCGATCGCGTAGGCGACGTTGACCTCCGCGCGGTCGGCAAGACCGCCGGCCACGACGTTCTTTGCCACGTAGCGGGCGGCATACGCAGCCGAGCGGTCGACCTTCGTCGGATCCTTGCCCGAGAAGGCGCCGCCTCCGTGGCGTGCTGCGCCGCCGTAGGTGTCGACGATGATCTTGCGCCCCGTCAGCCCCGTGTCGCCCATCGGCCCGCCGAGTACGAACTTGCCAGTCGGGTTGACGTACACGAAGTCCCGGTCGGCGAGCAGGCGCTTCTCCTCGTAGAGCTCCGACGGCAGGATCGGCCGCAGGACGCGCTCGATGATGTCCGGCTTGATCAAATCCTCCGAGCTGATCCCGTCCGAATGCTGCGTCGAGACGAGGATCCGCTCGATCTCGACCGGCTTCTGCGCACCGTGCTCGTCGACCTCGTACCGGACCGTCACCTGCGCCTTGCCGTCCGGCCGCAGGTAGGGGAGGTCGCCGGCTTTCCTCACCTCGGCGAGCCGCTTGCAGATCTTGTGCGCGAGCATGATCGGCAGCGGCATCAACTCGGGCGTCTCGCGCGTGGCGTAGCCGAACATCATTCCCTGGTCGCCCGCGCCGAGCCTGTCGAGCGGGTCGTCGTCACCCGGGTCGTGCTGCACCTCGTACGAGGCGTCCACGCCTTGCGCGATGTCCGGCGACTGCTCGTCGATCGCGACCACGACACCGCAGGTCGTTGCGTCGAACCCCCACTCGGAGTGCGTGTAGCCGATGCTGGAGATCCTGTCGCGAACGATCCGGGCGACGTCGACGTACGTCTCCGTCGTGATCTCACCCGCGACGACGACGAGGCCGGTCGTGATCAGCGTCTCGCAGGCGACGCGGCCGGAGACGTCGTCCTGAAGCACCGCGTCGAGCACCGAGTCCGAGACCTGGTCGGCAATCTTGTCGGGATGGCCCTCGGTAACGGACTCCGAGGTGAAGAGAAACTCGCGCGCAGCCAAGGCTGCGAAAGGCTAGTCGATCTGCAGGAAGGCGGTGAACGAGCCCGAGCGCCCGTCGCTGTCCGCCCAGGCGAGGAAGGAGCCCAGCGGCTCGAGGTTCTCGCGGATCTCGGCGGGGATCGACCCGCCCGTCGCGGTCGAGAGACCCATGATCATCGGAATGCCGTCTTCCAGGTCGAGCCACATGAAGCCGACGCTTTCGGCCGGCATGCCCGCCGCGTCCCGCGCGTCCTGGAAACCCTCGTCGTCGGCGAGCTTGTCGCCGTCGTCGCGCAGCTTCGCGATCGCTCCCTGCCCGATCGTGACGACGACCTTGCCGTCGACGGCCGCCGTGCGGAGCTCGAACTCGCCGAGATCGACGCAGCGGACCTCGACGCCGGCTTCCTCGGTCGGCGCGTCGCACGGCTGCGCCTGTTCGTTCTTCGTCAGCGCCGTCACCGCAGCGTTCACCTTCCTCAGGGCCTCCTGCTCGTTCGGCGCCTCGATCAGGAGCGTGACCTCAGGAATCGGCGTGCCCGGCCGGACGTAGAGCCCGACCTCGTTCTCGAACAGCTCGAGCAGCGAGCTGAGCGGGATCCCGAGCATGCGCTCGAACTCGCGCACGCCCATGCGGTACGCGTCGTTCTTCTCGAGCTCCTCGAGCTGCCGCTGGTACTGGTCGCCGCCCTTGAACGTCAGGAACGCGACGGAGTCGGCCGGGACGACCTCGAGCAGCTTGGACTCGAAGGGCTCGGTCTGCTGCTGCGGCTCCGCGGAGGCCCGGCCCGAGCCGACGAGGCGCAACCCGCTTCCTTCGGCCTTGAGCCCGATCGAGAGAAAATCGATCCCCTGCTCCGTCGAGAACGGCATCGCCGAGCCCGGCAGGTCGGCGTCCTCGAGAGCGTCGATGATGCTCTGGCCGCGCACGTAGACGTGCACGAGTGCCTCGTCCGGGAGCTCCGCGAGTGCGTCGTCGAAGACCTCGTCATCGGCGAGCTTGTCTCCACTCGACTGCTGGCGAAAGCGTGCGATCTTGGCCCGGTCGTCCGCGCAGACCTGCCAGCCGTCGAGCTCCTCGCAGACGAGATCGTCGGGGCCGGACTGGTTTCCCTTCGCGATCATCTTCTCGAACGCGTCTTCGTCCTTCGGCTGCGTCAGTGCGACGACGTTCGAGAACTCGTTCTCGACGTCGAGCCAGACGAGATCGACCTCGTCGCCCAACGCCGGCTCGAGGTCGCCCTCATAGGTGAGGCCGGACTCGTTCATCAGCTCGCGCTCGAGGCTCGAGACGGCGCCATCGCCTGCGGGGAACTTGCGCACGAGCTCCGCGACCTGGCGCCACTGGCCGGAGCTGAGGTCGGAATTGATCGCGACGAAGACGGGCGCGCTCGCCGGGGCGAGCTTGGCGCCGTCGGCCCGGGTCGCCTCGCCTCTGGCGCCGCAGCCGGTGAGCACGAAAGCGGACGCCGCGAGGGCGCCGATGCGGAGGAAGCGCGTCACGGCCATCCTATTCGGCAGTCGGCCGCCTTCCCATGAGCCCCGCGATCAGCTCGTCGAGGCTGCGGCCGTCGAGGATCTCGCAAACGGCGTTCGTGATCGGCATCTCGACTCCGACGCGGTGCGCGAGGTCGCGAAGCACCGGCGCCGTCGTCAATCCCTCGACCGTTCCGATCTCGGCCGCGGCCTCCTCGGGTGAGGCGCCGCTGGCGATCAGCTCTCCGGCGCGGCGATTGCGTCCATGGTGCGACCAGCACGTCACGATCAGGTCTCCCATACCCGCCAGGCCGGAAAACGTCTCACCGCGGCCGCCGCTCGCCTCGCCGAGGCGGGCCATCTCCGCGAGCCCGCGCGTGACGATCCCGCTCTTCGCGTTGTCGCCGAGCCCGAGCCCGTCCACCCCGCCGGCCGCGAGGGCGATCACGTTCTTCGACGCCGCGGCGAGCTCGACGCCGACGAGGTCCGAGTTGACGTAGGCCCGGAAGATGAGCGAGTTCAGCTCCTGCTGAAGCCTCTCGGCGAGTTCCTCGTCCTCGCTCGCGATCACCGCAGCAGCCGGGAGCCCGTGGCCGATCTCCTCCGCGAAGTTCGGGCCGGAGAGCACTGCGACGGGACGATCCCCGAAGAGCGTCGAGAGCCGGTTCCCGGTGGCAGGGTCGAGGCCCTTCGTGAGGCTCAGCACCGGGCCGTCCTCGGGCAGCGCGGCAACGACCTTGCCGAACGACCGGCTCGGCACGGCGAGCACGACGAGCTCCGTGTCGGCGACCGGCGCTTCGTCCAGCGACGCGGCGGCGATCCCCTCGAGCGAGACGTCCGTGAGGTACCGCGGGTTGTGCCCCGTCTCCACGATCGCGCGCGCCTGCTCGGGGTCCCTCGCGGCGAGCGTGACCTCGTGCCCCCGGTCGCGGAGCACGCGCGCAAACGCGGTACCCCACGCACCCGCGCCAACGACGACGACCCTCACGACCGCCGTACGAAATCGATCGCCACAGGGATTCCTTCCAGGTCGAACTTCTCGCGCAGCTGATTCTCGACCCAGTAGCCGTAGTCGCGCGTGATCAGGCTCGGGTCGTTGACGAAGAAGCGGAAGCGGGGCGGGCGCACGGTCGTCTGGGTGCCGTAGAGGAGGTTGAGCCGCTTCCCGTTTCGCGACGGCGGCTGCCTGACCTCCCGCAGCTCCTGGAGGAAGCGGTTCAGCTCGCCCGTCGGGACGCGGGACGTGTACTTGCCGAAGAGCTGCTCGACCCGGTCGAGGAGCTTGCCGACGCCGCGGCGAGTCCTGGCCGACGCCGCGACGATCGGTGGGCGTTGCCGCAGCTTGGGCGCGAGCCGCTCGCGCACGTCCTCGATGCCCACGTCGGCGATGTCCCACTTCGAGAGGACGACGAGGGTCGAGGACATCGACCTGCGCGCGATGTCGGCGACGGCGAGGTCCTGCTCGACGACGCCCTCGCTCGCGTCGACGAGGACGAGCGCCACGTCGGCGCGTTCCGCCGCCTGCAGCGCGCGCAGCTCCGAGTAGTACTCGATCCCCTGGCGCTGCCTGCGCTTCCGCCTGATGCCCGCGGTGTCGACGAGCACGAAGGTCTGGTCGCCGCGGCGAAGCACGGTGTCGATTGCATCGCGCGTGGTGCCGGGCTGCTCCGAGACGATCACCCGCTCCTCGCCGAGCAAGGCGTTCAGGAGGCTCGACTTGCCGACGTTCGGCCGCCCGAGGATCGCGACCCGGATCGCGTCCTCTCCGGCCTCGGCCGGCCCGCTCCCCGGCAGGCGGGCGACGATCGCGTCGAGCAGGTCGCCGGTGCCGTGCCCGTGGATCGAAGAGATGGGGATCGGGTCGCCGAGACCGAGCCGGTGGAACTCGAACGCCTCCGCCTCGTGGCCAGGCTCATCGATCTTGTTCGCGATCAGGAAGATCGGCTTGCGCGAGCGGCGCAGGATCGCAGCCAGCTCCTCGTCGCCCGGGGTGATCCCGTTCCGCGTGTCGACGACGAAGAGCACGAGGTCGGCCTCGGCGATCGCCCTGCGCGCGTGGTCGGCCACCTGTTGCGTCAGGGGCGACGGGTCGGCGATGTCGACGCCGCCGGTGTCGACGAGCAGGAAGCGCTGGCCCGCCCATTCGCAGACGACCTCCTTACGGTCGCGGGTCACGCCGGGCGTCTCGTGGACGACGGCCTGTCGCGAGCCGGTGAGCCGGTTCACGAGCGTCGACTTGCCGACGTTCGGAAAGCCGACGACCGCGACGGTGCCGAGGAGCTCCTCCGTGCTCACGGCGGGGTCGCGACTGCGGGCCGCTTATCCGCCTCGTGCAGCTCGGCCAGCCAGCGCCAGAGGCGATGGATCTCCTCCTGGATCATCGCCGAGGCCTCGCGATAACCCTTGCCGCCCTTGGGGAGCCCTTCGAACGTCATCGGCTCGCCCCAGGCGACGGAGACGGGACGGAAGGAGCCGACCTTCCAGTGCTGCGACCCGTGGATCGCAGCCGGCACGACTGGGACGTTCTCCTGGAGCGCAACCATCGCGGCGCCCGGCTGTGCCTGGCCGGGGACGCCGCTTCGCTGCCTCGTCCCCTCGACGAAGAGCCCGAGAGCATGGCCGTCGCGGACGATCTCCCGCATGATCCGAACCGCCTCGCGATCCGATTCGCCACGGCGCACCGAGAAGGTCCCGAAGCTGCGGATCAGCTGACCGAGCCCCAGGACTCGGTGCGCCTCGATCTTCGCCATGTAGTAGATCGTCCGCGGAGAACAGGCTCCGAAGGCAGGCGGATCGAGCCACGAGAAATGGTTGAGGGCCAGAACCACGCCGCCTTCCATCGGGACCCGGTCGGCGCCGTAGTTGCGGAGCGGCGCCAGGAGCCGCACGAGGCCCCCGATCGTGGGACGACCGATCGCCCAGGCGACTTCGACGGTGTTCAGGCGGGCCTAGGCATCGCTCGCGATGCCGCTCTCAGGATGTCGGGCTCTGCCCGGCATCCGTCGGAACTGACTGGTCGACCCGCGCGAGTCCTGGCAACCGCGGGAACCTGGCGCGGACGAGCGCTTCGATCCGGTCGACGACGTCCCCGACGTCGAGCTCGCTCGTGTCGATCACTTCCGCGTCCTCGGCCGGCTGCATCCGCGCGCGGTCGCTGTCGTCCCGGGCGCGGAGGTCTGTGGCGAGCGCGTCCGCTCCGATGTCGGGCCGCTCGGCCTGGCGGCGATGCTCCCTCACCCCACGCTCGGCGACGAGGTAGACCTTGACGTCCGCGCTCGGACAGACGACCGTGCCGATGTCCCGGCCCTCGATCACCGCGTCGCCCAGCTCCGCGAGCTCTCGCTGGCGCTCGCGCATGACCTCGCGCACCTCAGGATGCCGCGCGACGACCGGAACCATGCGGTCGATCCGCGACTGGCGGATCGCGGAGGTGACGTCGCTGCCCGCGATCGACACGCGCCCCGACTCGTCGAGCTCGACGCGGTTCTCTCGCGCGAGGGCGCCGAGCCTGTCGCCGTTCGAGAGGTCGATGGCCTGCTGCATCGCGAGCCACGTGAGCGCGCGGTACATCGCCCCGGTGTCGAGGTAGCGGAAGCGGAGGCGCTCGGCGAGCCGGCTCGCGACCGTGCTCTTGCCTGCCCCCGCGGGGCCGTCGATGGTGACGATCATCTCTGCGTGACCGACTCGAGAAGGTCGAAGAATCCGGGGAAGCTTATCGCCACGGCTTCAGCGCCCTCGAGGCCGACACCCTCGCGCGAGACGAGCCCAGCGACCGCGCCGAGCATCGCCAGTCGATGGTCGCCGTGTGTACCCATGCCCCCACCCTTGGGGCGGGATGGGACCCCCCTCACCCTGAAGCCATCATCGCTCGCCTCGATCCGCACGCCAATGGCTTTGAGCGAAGTCGTCACGGTTTCGATTCGGTCCGTTTCCTTGACGCGCAGCTCCGCGGCGCCGCGGACGATCGTTTCCCCGCGCGCCATCGCGCCCGCGAGGGCGAGCAGCGGGAGCTCGTCGATCATGCGCGGCACTTCGTCCCGCTCGATCCGGGTCGCGGTGAGCGGCGCCGAGCGCACCTCGAGGTCGGCAACCGGCTCGCCGCTCGCCGTCCGCCGGTTGAAGACGGCGATGTTCGCGCCCATCCGCTCGAGCACGTCGAGAAAGCCGGTGCGGAGAGGATTCACGTTCACGCCCTGGACGAGCAGCTCGGAGCCGCTCAGCAGCGTCGCGGCGACCACGAACGGCGCCGCGGACGAGAAGTCGCCGGCGATCTGCACGCGCAGGGGCGGCAGCCGGTCGACCGGCGAGACGGAGATCTCGTTGCCGCGGCGGAGAACGGGAACGCCGAGCTCGCGGAGGAGCCGCTCCGTGTGGTCGCGGCTGGGTTGCGGCTCCAGGACGCGGGTCGGCCCGCTGTCCGCGAACAGTCCCGCGAGGAGAACGGCCGACTTCACCTGCGCGCTCGCGACCGGCAGCTCGTAGCGGATCGGCTTGAGCCGCGCGCCCTCGATCACGACCGGAGCGTGGCCGTCGGTCGTCTCGACGCGCGCGCCCATCTGCCTCAGAGGCTCGGCGATGCGCTCCTGCGGCCGGCCCGAGAGCGATTCGTCGCCGACGAGCTCGAATCGTCCCTCCTGGCCGGCGAGGATCCCCGAGGCGAGCCTCATCACCGTGCCGGCGTTGCCGAAGTCGAGCGGCCCGTCCGGCTGGCGCAGGCCGCGCAGTCCCACCCCTCGGACACGAACCGTCTCCGGCCCTTCCTCGTCCACCTCCGCGCCGAGGTCGCGAACGACCGAGATCGCCGTCTCCGTGTCCGCCGCGCGCCCGAAGCCCTCGATCACGCTCTCGCCGTCGGCGATCGCGCCCAGCAGCACCGCGCGCTGCGAGATCCCTTTCACGCCGGGCACGGCGACGGCGCCATCGATCGACGCCGCTGGTTCGACCTTCATTCGTCGAGGACCGGGGAGACGACGACGCCGTAGCCCTGCTCCTCGAGGAGCGCCGCCGCGCGCTCGGCCTGCCGCTCGCCCGCGACGAGCATCTGCAGGACGCCGCCCCGGTCCGGCGAGGCGTGCTTGAGCTCGAAGTCCTCGATGTTGATCCGCTCCGCGCCGAGCGCCTGCGTGATCCCGGCGAGCACGCCCGGGCGGTCGGGCACGTGCACGCGCAGCTGGTGCAGCGTGTCCGGGTCGGGATATGCGCTCTCGAGCATGCGCCGCCGGTTGCCCGCGGCCTCGCCGATCCAGCGCGCGAGGAACCCCGCGTCGCCCGCGGCGAGCGCCGACTCGAGCTGCTCGATGCGGCGGCGGAAGTCGCCGAGGCTGTCGCTGATCGCGCCGGCGTTCTCGAGGAAGATGTCGACCCAGATGCGGGGGTTCGCGCCGGCGACGCGGGTCATGTCGCGAAGCGAGCCGCCCGCCGCGAGCAGGGGATCGTGGCGCTCGATCCGGGTCGAGCCCGCCTGGTTGACGAGCATGTTCGCGAGGGCGTGCGGCAGATGGCTCGTGACCGCGACGAGCCGGTCGTGCGTGTCGGGGTCGATCGCGACCGGCGTCGCGCCGAGCTCCGAGACGAAGCCGTGGACGAGCCGGTACCGCTCCGCGTCGGTCGCCGCGAGCGGCGTCAGGAACCACGTCGCGCCCTGGAACAGCTCGCCGCTCGCGTGCTCGGCGCCGCGCGCCTCCGAGCCGCACACCGGGTGCCCGCCGACGAAGCGGGCCGATCCGCCCGCAGCCGCGCACGCCGCGGACTTCGTCGACCCCACGTCGGTCACCGTGCAGCTATCCGGGCTCGCGTCGATCGCGGCCGCGACCTGGGCGGCGACCTGCGTGACCGGCGCGGCGACCACCGCGAGCTCGGCGTCGGCGAGCGCGTCGGGGAGCGACGTGGCGGTTCGATCGACTGCCCCACGCTCGGCGGCGACCTCGAGCGCGCGGGCGTCCGGGTCGAACCCGGCAACCGACTCGACGCCGGCCTGCTTCGCGGCGAGCGCGACCGAGGCTCCGATGAGCCCGGTGCCGACGATCGCCAGTCGCTCGATCGGCACTACCCGAGGCGCTTGCCCATGACCTCGACGATCGCGGTCACGGCGGCCGCGAACTCGGCAAACTCGCTCGTCGGGATCTGCTGCGGTCCGTCGGAGAGCGCGTGCTCGGGCTGCGGGTGGGTCTCGACGATGATCCCGTCCGCGCCAACAGCGGCAGCTGCCCGCGCGAGCGGCAGCACGAGCTCGCGCCGGCCCGCGGCGTGCGATGGGTCGACGATCACCGGCAAGTGCGTCTCGTTCTTGAGCACGGCGACGGCGCCGAGGTCGAGCGTGTAGCGCGTCGCCGTCTCGAAGGTCTTGATCCCGCGCTCGCAGAGGATGATTCGCTCGTTCCCTTCCTTGGCGACGTACTCCGCGGCCATGAGGAGCTCCTCGACCGAGGTCGATGGCCCGCGCTTGAGGAGCACGGGCTTGTCCGCGCGCCCGACCTCCGAGAGCAGCAGGAAGTTCTGGCTGTTCCGCGCCCCGATCTGGATCACGTCCGTCGCCTCCACGACCTCCTCCACGTGGCGCGGGTCCATCAGCTCCGTCACGACGGGCAGGCCGGTCTCGTCGCCGGCCTCGCGCAGCAGCTGGAGCGCCTCGACGCCCAGTCCCTGGAACGTGTACGGCGACGTGCGCGGCTTGAACGCGCCTCCGCGAAGCATCGTCGCGCCCGCCTCGGCGACGACCCGGGCAGTCTCGAGCGTCTGCTCCCGGTTCTCGACGGAGCACGGCCCCGCGATGAGGCCGAACGCGTCGTCGCCGATCCGCCGGCCCTTGACGTCGATCACCGTCGGGTCCGGGACGAGCTCACGGGCGACGAGCTTGTACGGCTTGAGGATCGGGAGCACCTGGTCGACGCCGGGAAAGCCCTCGAGCGGCAACGTCGCGAGCAGCTCGCGCTCTCCGATCGCTCCGATCACGGTCGCCTCGCGGCCGCGCGAAACCCGCGCATTGACGCCCGCCTCTTGGAGCCGCGCGACGACGTGCTCGGTCTGCTCGGGCGTCGCACCGGCGCCCATGACGATCAGCAGCTCGGGCGAACCGTTTGTCGACATCGGGCCGGAAGTGTAGTTGCGCCCGATAGCCTCTCCCGGGCCGATGGACGAGAACGCCGACCCAGTCATCCGCCAGTACCGCGAGCAGATCTCGGACAACGACCGCGCGCTCGTCGAGGCGTTGAACAAGCGCCTCCGGCTCGTCGCTCAGCTCAAGGCATACAAGGAGTCTCGCGGAATCGAGTTCGTCGACCCCGAGCGCGAGGAGTGGATCCTCAGAGATCTCGCGCGCGCGAACCGCGGCCCGGTCACGGAGGAGGGGCTGCGCGACTTCTACGGCGCGGTGTTCGACCTCACGAAGCGCGAGGTCGGGGGCCCCGACCAGACTTGACGGAGGCGTATCGGATGCCTACCCTCGAGGAGAACGATGACTCCCGACTTCCGCAACTGGGCATGGACCTGGCGCCACGAGCGGGGCGGGAGCGTCGCCTGATCTGATCTAGGCCGAAAAGCCCGTTCCGCTCGAAGACCCTTCCACCGGAGGGTCTTTTTGTTTGCCCGAACTTCGACAGGAGCCCATGAACCCGATCACCGTCATCGCCACAGACCTCGTCACTCCCCTCGGGGCGTACTTGCGGCTGCGCCCCGAAGGCGGTGCCTCGTTCCTTCTCGAGTCCGTCGAGCGCGGCCGGCTGGGCCGGCACTCCTTCGTCGGCTACGGCTCGCGCCTCGTCGGGCTCGAGGAGGCCGAGGCCTGCGGCGAGCCCGTGGTCGGCTACCTCGCGTACGACCACGCTGCCCGGCTCGAGCCGACGGTCGAGCTGCCGGACGCCGGGCCCGAGCTCCCCGAGAGCCGGTTCGTGATCGCCGACGCGCTCGTTCGCTTCGACCACGTGACCGGGCTCGCCGACGTTCTCTGCGGGGACGAGGCGGAGATCGCGGAGCGGCTCTCCGGCCCACTCGCCCCGCTGCCCGAGCCGAGCCGCAACGGACACCGAGGCGGCACGCGCCGCTCACCGGGGCGGTTCGAGTACGAGCGCGGCGTGGAACGCGCGAAGCGCCACATCCGCGCGGGCGACGCGTTCCAGATCGTCCTCTCGCAGCGGGCCGAACGGCCGACGACCGCGTCCGCGCTCCAGCTCTACCGGGCGCTGCGGCGCGTCAACCCGTCGCCGTACCTCTTCCTCCTCGAGCTCGACGACCTCGCGCTCGTCGGCTCCTCCCCGGAGACCCTCGTCAAAGCGAGCGACGGTCAGGCGAGCCTGAACCCGATCGCCGGCACGACTCGCGCCGGTGACGGCGATGCCGAGCGCCTGCTGGCGTCCGAGAAGGACCGGGCCGAGCACGTGATGCTCGTCGACCTCGGGCGGAACGACCTCTCGCGCGTCTGCGTCCCCGGAACGGTCTCGGTCTCGCGCTTCCTCGAGCCCGAGCGCTTCTCCCACGTCACGCACCTCGTCTCGGAGGTGACCGGCACGCTGAACGACGGGGTGGGCGCGTTCGACCTGCTCCGCGCGTGCTTCCCGGCCGGGACCGTCTCCGGCGCGCCGAAGGTGCGCGCGATGCAGCTCATCTCCGAGCTCGAGGGGTACCGGCGCGGGCCCTACGCGGGAGCGGTCGGCTACGCGCTGCCGGGCGGCGACTTCGACACGTGCATCGCGATCCGGACGATCGTCCTTCGCGACGGCATCGCGCACCTCCAGGCCGGTGCCGGGATCGTGGCCGACTCGGAGCCGGCCGCCGAGCACGACGAGTGCCTGCGCAAGCTTGCCGCGCTCGAGACGGCGATCAACCTCGCGGAGGGATCGTCGTGATCTTGTTGATCGACAACTACGACAGCTTCACGTACAACCTCGCGCATCTGTTCGCGGAGCTCGGCGCCGAGGTCGTGGTCCGCAGGAACGACGAGATCGACGCGGACGAGGCCGAGCGGCTGGCTCCGTCACACCTCGTCGTCTCCCCCGGTCCGGGCCGCCCGGCGGAGTCCGGCGAGACGGTCGCGATCATCCGGCGGCTCGCGCCGCGAGTGCCGACGCTCGGGGTCTGCCTCGGTCACCAGGCGATCGTCGAGGCCTTCGGCGGCGAGATCGGCTCCGCTCGGTCGATCGTCCACGGCAAGGCGGCCGCTGTCAGCCACGACGGGCTCGGGATCTTCCGCGGGCTGCCCGACGGTTTCGAGGCAGGCCGGTACCACTCGCTCGCCGCGACGCACGTGCCCGAGGAGCTCGAAGTCTCGGCGACGACCGCCGACGGCGAGGTGATGGCCGTCCGGCACCGAGAGCTGTGGGTGGACGGAGTGCAGTTCCATCCCGAGTCGGTCCTGACCCCGCTCGGCCCGGTGCTGGCCAAGAACTTCCTGGAGGAGGCCGCGTGATTCAGGAGGCTCTTGCGAGGATTCTCGACGGCCACGACCTCCACCGCGACGAGGCGCGCTCGGTGATGGACGAGATCATGCGAGGCGAGGCGACGCCGGCCCAGATCGGCGGCTTCCTGGTCGCGCTGCGGATCAAGGGCGAGACCGCGGACGAGATCACGGGTTGCGCCGAGGCGATGCGCGACCACGTGCTCGCGGTACGGCCCGAGCGGGAGGACCTCGTCGACACGGCGGGAACCGGCGGCGACGGCGCGGGCACGTTCAACATCTCGACCGCCGCCGCGCTCGTGGCGGCAGCCGCCGGAGCAGGTGTTGCCAAACACGGCAACAGAGCGGTCTCCTCGTCGTCGGGCTCGGCCGACGTGCTCGAGTCGCTCGGCTTCGACCTCGAGCTGACGCCGGAGCGGATCACCCGCTCGATCGACGAGCTCGGCTTCGGCTTCCTCTTCGCGCCGACGCACCATCCCGCGATGCGGCACGCGGCGCCGGTACGCCGCGAGCTGGCCGCGAGAACGGTCTTCAACGTCCTCGGCCCGCTGACGAACCCGGCCGGCGCCCGCGCGCAGGTCGTCGGGGTCTATGCGCCCGAGCTCGTGCCGACGATCGCGCGCGTGCTCGCGCACCTCGGCGCGCGCCGTGCGTTCGTGGTCCACGGCGCGGGCGGGGTCGACGAGCTCTCGCCGGCGGGGCCGAACCTCGTCTGTGAGGTCGCCGGCGGCCGCGTGCGGAAGCGTGAGATCGATCCGGAAGAGCTCGGCGTGCCGCGCTGCGATCCCGCGGAGCTCCGCGGCGGCTCGCCCGCCGAAAACGCAGCTCGGATTCGAGCGATCTTCGCAGGCGCGAACGGCGGGGCGCGCGACGCCGTGCTGCTCAACGCGGCGGGCGCGATCGCCGCCGCGGGGCATGCGAAGGACCTCCGCGAGGGGCTCGGGCACGCCCGGGAGGCGGTCGACTCGGGCGCGGCGGCTGAGCGTCTCGAGGCGCTGATCGCGTTCACACGCGCGGAGGTGGCGGCATGAGCGTCCGCGACGCATTGGCCGCCCCGGGGCTGTCGGCGATCGCCGAGATCAAGCGACGCTCTCCCTCCGCCGGCGACCTTCGGCCCGATGCCGATCCTCTTTCGCTCGCCCGGCACCTCGAAGCGGCAGGCGCAGCTGCGATCTCGGTGCTCGTCGACGAGCGCTTCGGCGGCTCGCCGGAGGACCTCGCAGCCGCGCGGGCCGGGACGACGCTGCCGCTCCTCGCGAAGGGCTTCTTCCGCGACGCCGCCGAGCTCGCCGACCTCCGCAGGTCTGGAGCGGACGCCGTGCTCCTCCTGCTTCGCGACCTCGACGACCGCGCCGCTGCTGGCCTCATGGCCCACGCCGAGGCGATTGGCCTGGACACGCTCGTCGAAGCGCACACCGCGGAGGAGCTCGACCGTGCTGTCGGCCTCGGCGCCGATCCCGTCGGCATCAACGCGCGGGACCTAGCGACGTTCCGGATCGACCGCAAGGCCCAACTTGAGCTTGTCACACAATTTTCACGGTGCCTGGCACCGTCACGGAACTGTGTCGTCGTGGCCGAGAGCGGGATCGAGTCGCGCGCCCAGGCGGCCGCGGCCGAGCTCGCCGGGGCCGACGCCGTCCTCGTCGGCTCGGCGCTCATGCGGGCCGCCGACCCGGGCGCGAAGCTCCGCGAGCTCCTGGCCCGGCCCCTCGTGAAGGTCTGCGGGCTGACCCGCGAGGAGGACGTCGCCGCCGCAGCGGACGCCGGCGCCGACCTCGCAGGCTTCATCCTGGCCGCCGAGAGCCCCCGCAGGGCCGAACAGGCTCTGGACGTGCCCAACACGATGCTCTCGGTCGCCGTTCTCGTCGGCGAGCTCGAGGAGGTGCCGACCGACCTCGTCCAGCTCTATGCCCGCGAGAACGGCCACCGGGGGCGCGACGCGGTGCTCCTGCGAGACGGCGCCGAGGTCGCGCGCGTCGCCGACCTCCCGTGGGAGCGCGAGGACGCGGCCCATCACACACGCGCCGCGGGAATCGACGGGCGGCTCGTGCTCGCCGGGAAGCTCGGGCCTGAGAACGTCAGGGCGGCGATCGAGGTCGTCGATCCCTGGGCCGTCGACGCCAGCTCTCGGCTCGAGGTCTCGCCGGGCATCAAGGACCACGCGCGGGTCCGCGCCTTCGTCGAGGCGGTGCGCTCGTGAGCGTCGGCCTCTACGGCCCATACGGCGGCCGCTTCGTCCCCGAGACGCTGATCCCGGCCCTGGACGAGCTGGCCATGGCCTGGGACCAGGTCAAGGGAGAGGGCGAATT
>DASTYD010000064.1:0-4407 GCA_035765175.1 Gaiellaceae bacterium | reverse complement strand
GTACGCCACCGACGCGCCGCTCGACATGCGCATGGACCCGACCGCCGAGCTCTCGGCGGCCGAGCTGGTGAACGAGGCGTCCGAGCGCGAGCTGGCAACGATCTTCCGGCGGTACGGCGAGGAGCGCTACGCGAAGCAGATCTCGCGCGCGATCGGACGCCGCCGGAAGAAGCAGCCGATCGAGCGCACCGGCGAGCTCGTGGAGATCATCCGCTCCGCAATTCCCGCGCCCGCGCGCTTCGGCGACGGCCATCCGGCCAAGCGCGTCTTCCAGGCGCTGCGCATTGCCGTCAACGACGAGCTCGGCGAGCTCGAGGAGGCGCTGCCCGCCGCGCTCGACATGCTCCGCCCCGGCGGTCGGCTCGCAGTGATCGCGTTCCACTCGCTCGAGGACCGGATCGTCAAGCGCTTCTTCCAGAAGCTCGAACGGGGCTGCGTGTGCCCGCCGGACTTCCCGGTCTGCGTCTGCGGGCGCGAGCCCGAGCTCAGGCGGCTGAACCGGAAGGCGATCCGCCCGAGCTCGCACGAGCTGGCCCACAACCCGCGCGCCGCCTCGGCCAGGCTGCGCGCCGCCCAGAAGGCCTGACGGATGGCTCGCGCCGCCGCAGCACGAGCACTGCCCGCACCCGCGCGGACGCGCACCCGGGCTAGGCCCAGAGCCGCCCGCAAGCCGGCGTCGCGCCGCCGGGTCGCCGGCGGCGTCGTCTGGATCGGCGTCGTCGGCGTGCTCCTTGCAGGCGTGGTCGCGCTCAACGTCGCGGTGTTGAGGCTGAACATGAAGCTCGACGACGTCGGCCGCGAGCGGACGCAGCTCCGGGCGGAGAACGCGCAGCTGAGCACGCAGATCGCCGCGCGCGCAGCCTCGGGCCGTATCGTCGCGGTCGCCAGCGACCGGCTCGGTGTGGCGCCGGTGACCGCGGAGAACAGGACCTACCTCGACCTGCGCAGATGAAGCTGGCGAACAGGCGAATCCGCCTCGTCCTGACGATCTTCGTCTTCGCCTTCGCGGCGATGTTCGTGCGGGCGGCGTGGCTGCAGGGCGTCCGGGCGGGTAGCTACGAGCGTCTCGCGGCGGGGCAACACCGGGCGACGATCGTCGACCCGGCTGGACGCGGCGCGATGGTCGACCGAACGGGAGTGCAGCTCGCGATCGGGCGCCAGGCGACGACCGTCTACGCGAACCCGCGCCAGATCCGCGATCCCGAGGCAACCGCGACCGTAGTCGCCAAGGCGCTGCGGCTCGATAAGGAGAAGGTGCAGCTCGAGCTCGCCGACCGCTCGCGCGGCTTCGTCTACCTCGCTCGGAAGGCCGACCCGGCGCGGGCCGCGATCCTGAAGCAAGCCGGCATCGTCGGGCTGGGCTTCTCCGACGAGGAGCAGCGCGTGTACCCGCTCACGCATGTGGCGTCGCAGGTCATCGGGTACGCGGGGACGGACAACCACGGCCTCGCCGGCCTCGAGCTCGGGCTGGAGAAGGTCCTCGCCGGCAAGGCGGGCAGCGAGACCGTGATCCGCGACCCGTCTGGCCGGCCGATCGACATCCTCACGTCCACGGCCGCGCACGAGGGCCAGAACGTCACGCTCACCCTCGACCACAACATCCAGGCGCAGGCCGAGGCGGTGCTGCGGAAGACGATCGACCGCTGGGACGCGAACAGCGCGTCGGCGATCGTGCTCGACCCGCGGACCGGCGGGATCCTGGCGATGGCCGTCGAGCGGGGGTACGACGCGAACCGGTTCCCGATCGTGCCGAAGGACCGCCAGCGCAACCGGACGGTGACGGACACCTACGAGCCGGGGTCGACGTTCAAGATCGTGACCGTCAGCGCCGTCCTCTCCGAGGGTCTCGTCACTCCTCAGACGGCGTTCACGCTCCCGTACTCGATCCAGGTCTCCGACCGGGTGATCCACGACGCGCACCCGCGCGGCACGGAGCGGATGACGGTCGACCAGATTCTCTCGCACTCCTCGAACGTCGGGACGATCACGCTCGCGCAGCTGCTGGGAACGCAACGGCTTTCGCAGTGGGTCAGCCGCTTCGGCTTCGGCCACCGCACGGGGATCGACTTCCCGGGCGAGACGCGAGGGATCGTGCCGCCGCTCGAGCGCTGGTCGGGCTCGACGATCGGGACGCTGCCGATCGGCCACGGGATCGCGATCACTCCGGTGCAGATGGCCGCTGCGTACGGCACGGTCGCGAACGAGGGCGTCTGGCTCCAGCCGCACCTCGTCGAGCGGGTGGGGACGAAGAGGCGGCCGCCTGTCGTGGCGCGCCGGATTCTTACGCCGCGTGTCTCGCGCCAGGTGTTGCGGATGATGGAGGACGTCGTCATCGAGGGCACCGGCCAGGAGGCGCAGCTGCCGGGCTACACGGTGGCCGGCAAGACGGGTACCGCCGCGAAGCCGGATCCGAGCGGCGGGTACTCGACCTCGCGCTACGTCGCGTCGTTCGTCGGCATCGTCCCGGCGAAGAACCCGCGGCTCGTGATCCTCGTCACGGTCGACGAGCCGGCCGCGTCGATCTGGGGCGGCGTCGTGGCGGCCCCGGCGTTCCAGGAGATCGCGGGGTTCGACCTGCAGTATCTGGAGATTCCGCCGGACGCGCCCGAGACGCTCCCCTCCCAGTAGCAGCGGGGCTCGTTGCTAGGCTCGGCGCGGCCCTAGTGGAGCTCAAGCAGATCGCGAAAGCCCTTTCCCCGAGCCAGGTTGTCGGGGACCTCGAAGTCGAGATAACGGATCTCGCGTACGACACGCGCGCGGTCGAGCCGGGAGCGCTCTTCTTCTGCGTGCGCGGGGCGCGGTTCGACGGGCACGAGCTGGCGGGGCGGGCGATCGAGTCCGGCGCCGCCGCGCTCGTCGTCGAGCACCCCGTCGCCTCGCGCGTGCCGCAAGTCGTCGTCGCCGACTCCCGCCTGGCAATGGCCGAGGCCGCGCCCATCTTCTTCGGCCGCCCGGCCGACGAGCTCGAGATCGCGGCCGTCACCGGGACGAACGGCAAGACGACGACCGCGTTCATGCTCTACTCGATCCTCGACGCGGCCGGGCGCAAGCCGGGTCTCCTCGGTACGATCGAATCGCGGATCGGCGGCGAGCCGCACGCCGCCATCCGCACGACGCCCGAGGCGATCGACCTGCACCGCGCGTTCCGCAGGATGCTCGACGCCGGCGACCGCAGCGCCGCGATGGAGGCGACGTCGCACGGCTCGCACCTCGGCCGCCTCGAGGGGATCCGCTTCCGCTCGCTCGCGTTCACGAACCTGACACAGGACCACCTCGACCTGCACGGGACGATGGAGAACTACTTCGAGGCGAAGCGGCAGCTCTTCCTCGAGGGCCGTCCGCCGGCCGCGATCAACATCGGCGACGCGTGGGGCCGCAAGCTCGCCGGGGACCGGCCCGACGCGCTGACCTACGGCTTCGCCGAGGACGCCGAGCTCAAGCCCGATGCGCTCGACGGGATCGACCTCAAGCTCAAAGGCCGCTTCAACGTCGAGAATGCCCTCGCTGCGCTGGCGAGCTCACGGCTGCTCGGGATCGACGAGGACGCGATCGCCCGCGGGCTCGAGGCGCTCGACGGCGTCCCGGGACGCTTCGAGAGCGTCGACGAGGGGCAGCCGTTCAACGTGATCGTCGACTACGCTCACACGCCCGACTCGCTCGAGAACGTCCTGGTCACGGCCCGCGACCTCGACTCCGGGAAGCTGATCTGCGTCTTCGGCTGCGGCGGCGACCGCGACCGCGAGAAGCGTCCGCTGATGGGCAAGATCGCTGCCGACCTCGCCGACGTCGCGATCGTCACCTCCGACAACCCGCGCAGTGAGGACCCCGGGGTGATCATCGACGAGATCGTGGCCGGCATCGACGGCGACGTGGAGATCATCCAGGACCGCCGGTCGGCGATCGCAAGAGCGGTCGAGATCGCAGAGCCCGGCGATACCGTTGTCATCGCAGGCAAAGGCCACGAGCAGGGTCAGCAGTTCCGCGACCGAACAGTTCCTTTCGATGACCGAGAAGTGGCACGGGACGCCCTGAGGAGACTCGGGGCGGCTACGACGTGATCCCGATCGCGCTCGACGAGGTCGCCGCGCTCTGTCCCGGCCGGCTCGACGCTGCTCCCTGGGCCGACGAGGTGACCGGGGTGCAGGTCGACTCTCGGCGCGTCGAGGAGGGGGACCTCTTCTACGCGGTCGGCGGGGGCGAGGACTTCACCCGGCACGCGTTCGCCCGCGGGGCGGCCGCGACGCTGATTCCCGAAGACGCATTCTCCGGGCTCGCCGCGATCGGGAGCGCTGTGCGGGGGCGGAGCTCGGCGCGGGTCGTGGGGATCACCGGCTCGACGGGCAAGACGTCGACGAAGGACATCCTCGCGGCGATGTGCCGGCCGCACGCGAAGACGGTGGCCGCGGA
>DASTYD010000063.1:0-5863 GCA_035765175.1 Gaiellaceae bacterium | reverse complement strand
CCGCGCGTTTCTCGTCGCGCCAGCCGCGATCGCGTTGGGATTCCTTGTCGGTGCCGGCACGGTCGGCGGGATCATCCTCTTCGTCGTGGCCGGGCTCATGCTGGCGACAGCGGGCACGGGCTATTGCCCGACGTACACGGTGCTCGGCATCTCGAGCGAGCCACGAGGACTGCATCGCGTCGGCCGTGGCATCCGTCACGGCCACGCTTGAGCGTGGCGAAAGCCTAGGAGGCGACTGACAATGCGACGGTTCGCGATCGGTATTGCTCTCGCCGGCGCAGGTGCGCTGGTCGTGCGCGCGGCTGCACCAAGACTGCACGCGCGTGCCATGGCCGCCTGCGAGCGCATGTTCGAGGAGATGCCGGAGAGCTTTCCGCCCAAGCGGATGCTGCATGGCATCGAGGTGATCGAGGCAAACAGCGTGCGGACGCTCGAGCTTCTCGAGAAGCATGAGCTGCTCGGGACGGGGTCCTCGAACGCGAGGCGCTCACCGCAGTCGGTCGGAGCGTCGTAGAGAGGAATGGCCATGGGGAAACGGAGGTGGGACTTGTGGATTTAGCGCAGGCCATGCCATTGGCTGACACGTGGGGAATGCACGGCGACGATTTCGGATGGGGGTGGATGCTCGTGATGATGATCCCGATGCTGCTCTTCTGGGGCGCGATCATCTTCGGCGTCGTCTGGCTGGTTCGCAGCAGCACCTGGGGCCGGCCGCCGGAGGACGACAGAGGCGTCAAGGAAAGCCCGCTCGAGATCCTCGAGCGTCGCTTCGCCGAAGGCGCACTCACGCTCGACGACTATCAGGCGCGCCGCGAGGTTCTCCTGAGCAACGGAAGCTCTCAGCCGAGTGCCGCCAAGCAGACGGGTTAGCGCTTACGTCGCTGGCTGATCACTCCGCCGAGGGATTGCGTCCGGTTCACGACGGCCCTATGACGAGTGAGTCAACCCGGCGCACCGTCCGGCGTCGACTCCACGGGGAGGTCTCAACTCATGCGGCAGCTCTACAACTGGTTCACCCGTGAAGACGGGCAGACGATGGCCGAGTACGGCGTCGTCCTCGCAGTCATCACGATCGCGGTCTTCGGCGCGCTTGCGCTGCTCGCGGGCAACGTCGTCAACGCGCTGACCCGCGTGGCCGGCTTCATCGGGTAGTCGAGCGCAACCGTTGCGTGGCTCGGAACTGACCTCCGAGCCACGCTCTGCCTTCGCTCAGGTTCACGCAAGCGAGATGAGCCCGCAGACGGCCACGGCTACCTGTGCTGACGGTCAGGCGCGGCCCGCGATTCGATAGTGAGAGTCGCCGAGGAGCGCGACTCCCTCACCGGCACCGGCGAGAGCGATGTCGCACGGGTGCGGTTCGGCCGCCCTGCCCGTCGGGAGCCAGCCTCGGCCTTCGGGCGAAAGGATGATCGTCCTCGCTTTCTCGCCGACGAACGCCAGCCTCGCCTCGTCCGCCAGGTCACCGTCCCACTGCTCGAGGCCGAGCTCGCCTCGGAGCGCGGCGGCCAGCGCCGGCTTGTCGCCGACGAGCCCGAGCTCCGAGACGCCGACGAGCTCGGACGCTGCGAACGAGCCCTGCCGGCCCGACTCCTCGACGCCGCGATGCGCGATGAGCTCGACGATGTTGCCGGCCGGGTCGTGGAAGTAGCAGGCGAGCGCGTCCCAGTTGTCGAAGTCGAAGACGACATCGCCGGTCTCGCGGTCGGGCAACAGGCTCACGTGCCGTTCGATCCACTCGAATGCCGCGTCGAAGCGGTCGCCGGGAACGAGGAGAGCGAAGTGGTAGAAGGGCTCGCCCGGTCCAGGGACGAACAGCAGCTCTGTTTCGCCGACCTTCCACCCGGCTTCCTGCGGCTCGAGGCCGAGCCGTCCCGCGTAGAAGTCGTCGAGCGCCGCCAGCGAAGCCGCCGGCGCCTGCAGCTGAACCCGGTCGAACCTCATCGGAGGATTCTCGACCGTTGACCGCGCCCTGGGCGTGCAGGTCTGAAACAGGAAGACCGTCGGTACAATCGGGGTCGTGGGCTGGGTCTGGATCGTTCTGCTCGCCTGCGCCGTCGCCGTCCTCGTGGCGGCCGAGTGGCCGCGACTGCAGGCGCGCGTCGGCTGGCAGGAGCGCCGCAAGCGCTGGCGCCGGAGGCGTCAGCCCGAGCTGACGGTGATCCGCGGAGACGACGACTCGGAAGAGTTCGCGGCAAGCGTCGAGCGAGATCTCGCCCAGCTCCCGACGACGAACGACCGCGACCGAACCTAGCGCACGAAGAACGTCTTTCGGAGCCCGGTCGTGTTCGGCAGGATCCGGCGGACGTTCTCCATGTTCTTGAGCTCCTGGTAGTCGGAGACGACGAGCCTGAGGACGTGCCGTCCGCGCCGCAGCTTCCGGCCCGTGGTCACGATCTGGCTGCTCCCCGGCAAGTACCGCGTCGGGGTAAGCCGCCCGTCGACCACGAGACGTACGAGACCCGGATTGACGCCCGCGCCACCGTCGCGCGCGCGTATGCGGACGACGCCGCCCCGCGCCGACAGGAACCGCAGGCGAGGCGGAGTCGTGTCGCCGATCCAGAAGCGGAACGTGAACGGTCCGGCGCTCGAGGCGCTGACCGTGTCGAAGACGATGTCGTAATCGCCGGGTGCGGGGAGCGCCGCGCCGACGACGGGAACGGGCGAGCCGAAGCCGGAGAGGTAGGGATTCGCGTTGTACGGCAATGCGATCTCGCCCAGAAGGCGGTTCTCGTCCCCGGCTCGGACGACGCGAGGCTGGACGTCGCGCCGGCCCCCGGTCACCGCGACGCCGAAGTTCGCAACGCGCCTGCTGAGGTGGACACGGAAGACCTGCTCCGGGCCGGAGAGGGTCCGAGGGACGCCGAAGCCGCGCGGATCGTCGGGGTAGCGATACGTCTCGACGAGCGCCGGTCGACCCTGCGTGTTCCCTTCGTACGTGCCGGTTCGGGTCAACGGAGTCGTCTGCGCGGCGGCGAGGGCGGGTGCCGAGACCCTGAGCCAGTAGGGGATTCGGCGGCGATCCGTCCCGCGCGTAAGCTCGACAAAGCCCGTACGGGTGCCCGTCGCGCTCGGCGCCGCGGCCACGGTCACCACGAGCTCTCCCGGGACGGTGACGGGCGGCACGGTGAAGGAAACGCCGGCGGCCGCCTGCTGGATCGACACCGAGGCCGTCCAGGGTCCCGCGCCACCCCCGGCATCGGTCAGAGCCACGCGGGCGAGCGCGGATCCTCCAGGCGGGATGTGGCCGAACGAGATCCCCGTCGGCGACGCAAAGATGAGCGGACCGTCTGCGCGAACGAGGTCCACGGTGCCACCGCCCTCACGTGTCGTCTCCGCCTCCTGCCCACCGCGGAGCACGGGCCGGCCCGTCTGGACGAGCGCGGACTTGATCTGCTGCACGGACCAGGATCGGTGCCTTTGGTGCAGGAGCGCGGCCGCTCCGGCGACGTGCGGGGCGGCCATGCTCGTGCCGCTGAAGCTCGCCCAGAGCCCTTCGCGGCGCGGCACCGACGACATCACCTCAACTCCCGGCGCGGTCACGTCGGGCTTCATCCGGAGCGAGAGCGGCGTCGGGCCGCTCGACGAGAAAGAGGCGATCTGGGCGCCGCCCGCCTCGCTCTCGGCAGCGACTGTGATCGCGCGGTCGGAGCTCCCCGGCGAGGTCACCGACCCGGCGCCGAGCTCCTCGAAGTTGTTGCCTGCTGCGACAACGGGCACGACACCCGCGGCGGCTGCGCCGTCGAGCGCGGCGGCGACGATGTCGCGGCTCGGGTCGATCTCGGCCTCGCCGAGCGAGAGGTTGATCACGTCCATGCCGTCCCGCACCGCGGCCTCGATGCCGGCGACGATCTCCGCGGAGTTCCCGTTCAGTCCGAAGCTTCCGGTGGGCACGGTCAAGACCTTGTAGTTGCCGAGGTACGCCTTGGGCGCGACCCCGGAGATCCGCCCGCCCTGGGCCTGCGTCCGATTGTTGCCTGCCGCGATGCCGGCGACGTGCGTCGCATGATCCGAGTTGATCGGGTCGAACGGTGTCCCCGCGTACTTCCAGGCGGGCCTGCGCGGAGCGAAGGCGCGCGCGACGATCACTTTCGCGCTGGTGTAGCGCTTCTGTCCCTTCGGGAATCCGCGCGGCATCCGGTATCCGCGGGCACTGAAGTACGGGTGCGTCTTGTCGAGGCCGTCGTCGATGATCCCGATCTTCACGCCGTTCCCGGCCGAGCTCAGCGTCGGCCCCCAGAGCGCGGGCGCACCGATGAAGCCCGGCGTCGAGGAGCGGACCGCGCGGTAGGCGACGTTCGGGTAGACGCGGGTGACGCCGTCGGTGCTCTCGAGGTTGTCCAGCTCGCCGGCCGGGACCGTGAGAGCCAGGCCGTTGACGACCGTCGAGTAGCGGCGCTGCACCTGGATGCGGCCGGCGAGCTCGGATTCGACCGATCGTTGCGACGCCTGGAGCGTGCGCAGATTGCCGCCGCGCCCGAGAGCCCTTCCCTCGACCGTCACGATGACCTCGACCGTTCCGCCGCCGCTCGCAGGCGCGCTCGGCCGGGCCCCCGCAAACGCGGGCAGCATCAGCACACCGACGACAGAGAGAAGGGCGACGTGCTTCAGGGAGGACATGGTAGAGACGAAGACGAGCGGGGCTACAATTGGTCAGTCCGCACGCGGATGTGGCGGAATTGGTAGACGCGCACGGTTCAGGTCCGTGTGGGGGAGACCCCGTGGAGGTTCAAGTCCTCTCATCCGCACTACGACGCTGAGCAGGACTTTCTGAGTTAGACGTCTTTTCGCGACGGCAGATAGTCGGCAGAACCGAACTGTGGGGTTTCCGACGATGCGAGACGGCGGGGCGGCGGGCAAGCTCGCACAAATCGAAAGAGGAGGTGCGGCATGTCCCGCGTTCGGATGGTTCTTCTCGCAGCATCGGTGCTCGTGATCGGTGCTGCCCTTGGGACGAGTCCCGTGGTCCCGAGCGCGACTGCCTCAAGCGACGCTTTCTACGAGGCCGCCTATTACCAGGGCGACGAGGTCACGCTTCTCTTCCCGTCTCACACCAGTGAGAACCCGAATCAGTTCACTTCCGGCTGCTTCTCTATCGGCCCGATAGCCAACTGGCCGCAGCCGACCGCCAAGCTCTACAACATGTTCGTCCCCGGTGCCACCCACGGCGGCTCGTGCCCAGACGGCTCCTTCCGGCATAACCACGTCCTCTCGACCGCACCCGGCGATCCCAACTACACCGGCGCGTGGCACGTCATCCGTGTCACTCGCGGCCCCAACTTCAACATCGCGAAGATGCCCTACACAAGCGAGAACGACGTGCTCCTCGGCGCAGCCGCCGGCGAGCTGGTTCTCGCAGACACCGGGGCGAGCGTACGCGCCTCGGTCGTGTTCGGGCGATGAAACGCCGCGGCTGCGAGTCCTAGCACCGATCACCCTCGGGACCAGGCAGCGGACGGGAAGAGCTGGCGGCGGTGGCAGTGGCGGCGGCGTGCGGAGGCCGCCTCCCCGGCTGGGCTGCAAAAGGGATAGAACACTGCAACGTGAGCAAGGTTTCGCCGGACAAGGAGCTCGACCGGCTCCTAGCGCTTCCGCTCGACGAGTTCACAGCGGCCCGCAACGAGGTCGTCAAGCGGCTGAAGAAGGCAGGCGAGGGCGAGGCCGCCGAGCGCGTTGCTGCGCTCACGAAGCCGAGCGTCCCAGTGTGGACGATCAACCAGCTCGCGCGGCGGGAGAAGGCGCCGATGAAGGCGCTGCTCGATGCCGCCGCCAAGCTCAGGAAGGCCCAGGAGCGTGCGCTCGCGGGAGGCGACTCGGATGCGCTGCGCGCGGCGCAGGCACAGGAGCGCGACGCGCTTCGCGACCT
>DASTYD010000062.1:0-25183 GCA_035765175.1 Gaiellaceae bacterium | reverse complement strand
TGTCGGAGGCCGGGGTGGGCCATCCCCGCCGCGCACTCGTCCTTGCGGGGTCGGTCGAGGCGCTCTGGGAGTCGCTTGGCTTGTCCATTTCGATTGCGTTTTGGGATGCGCTGCTCGAGCGGTACCTCGCTCCTGCGCGCGCGTCGCTCGGGGACGAGTACGAGGCCGTCCGTGCCGAGGGTGGCGCGCTCGCTTTCGACGACGCCGTCGCGCTCGCGCTCGGCGACGACAGGGCAACGAACGGCTGCTGATGGCGATGGTCGGGGTGGAGTCGAACGCTGCAGCGGCGCCAGTGCTGCAAGCGTTCTGCATGCGCCCGGCTTCCGCGGCGATGTCACCGTGTTCCGCCTCAATGCAGCGGCCGCGGCCAGACTCGCTCGAAGTGCGCAGTTCGGCGGAAGACGGCGGTGCGCGCATACACAATCGAGGCGGCTCATAACCCGGAGATCGGGTTCAGATCCTGCCCCCGCTATCGGAAAGGCCCCCGGAAGCGGGGCCTTTCCTCTTGGTTGACGGCGCTGTCAGGTGAAGATGACCTGGCCTCCGGCCGCCTTCTCGTAGAACTCGCCGACGCTGATGATCTCCTCGACCTGTGGGACGAAGTCGTCCATCGTCAGCCCGAACATTTCGACCGTCGCCTTGCACGCGTACAGGCGCACACCGGAGTCGGCGACGAGCTCGACGAACTCCGGGATCGGCGGGATGTCGATCTTCTCCATCTGTCGCTTCATCATTCGGGTCGCCAGCGCGGACATGCCGGGGATCGCGCCGATCCAGGTGGCCATGTGCATACCCGGGTTCCCGACGGTTGCGACCTTGATCTTCTCGAAGCGGTCCTTGCGGATCGCATCGAGGCCGAAGAAGGTAAAGAAGAGGTCGGCCTCGATGCCTTCCATGCGCGCCCCGTTCGCCATGATCAGACCCGGGTAGATGCCCTCGAGAGACCCTTTCGAGATCACGATCGCGACCTTCTCGATCGTCGGCAGCTCGATGGCGGCGAGGCGTGGCGCTTCAAGTGCGGTAGTCATCGCTCCGCTCCTTTCTAGATGCAGCCCTTGGGCTTCGGGATGCCGCCGATCTTGGCGGCGAGCTTCGCCGGGCCCTTCGGGAAGAGTTGGTAGAGCTCCTTGATCGGGACGCCCGACTCCTTGCCGAGCGACCGGATCGACGGCGCGGTGCCGGTCGCGAGATAGCGCTCCCGCATGAAGCGGACGATCAGCCAGTGCCGGTCGGTCAGCTCGGGAATCCCGTTCTCGAGTGCGATCTGCTCGGCCAGCTGTTCATTCCACTGCTGCGGGTCGGTCAGGAAGCCTTCTGGGTCGGTCGCAACGCTCTCGGTGGTCATCGTGGTCATCTCGTCCTCCTAGGTCGCGGGGATAGGTACGCGTTGCTTGCCGGTCTGCGGCATCGACGGCCCGATGCCCGGTAGATCGCGCCCCGGCAGCAGCGCATGCCAGTAGAGCCACTGGAACGCCAGCTTCCCAAGGTGATTCAGGCGGGACTCACGCAGGAGCGGCAGGCCAAACGCGGTAGGGAAGTGTCCGGGGAGCGGCTCGGTCTCGTAGTTGAAGTCGATCAGCATCGCCTTGTGGAAGCCGGTCTCGATGAAGCAGTTGGCGTGGCCGTCGTAGCCGGCCTCGAGCTCTTTGCCGGACAGGTACCGGGCGATGTTCTCGACCAGGACCTCGGCTTCGAAATGCGTGACCGACCCCGCCTTCGAGGTCGGCAGGTCGGTTGCGTCGCCGAGTGCGAAAACGTTCTCCTTCGCGGGCGTCTGCAGAGTCGCCTTGTCGGTCGGGACGAACCCGAGCGCGTCGCCGAGGCCGGGGGAGCGCTCGACGAAGGGCGCGCCGCCGTGCAGCGGGACCGTTACGAGCAGGTCGAAGTCGAGCTCTCGCCCGTCGTAGCCGACGAGCTTCCCGTCGGCACCGTCGACCTCGCCGGCGTTGAACTCTGTGACGAGCTCGATCTCCTTCTCTGCGAGCAGCCCGGTCAGGTGCTCGGATGCGATCGGCTTGGTGAAAGCGCCGTCGAGCGGCGTCGCATAGACGAGCTCGGTTCGGGCGCGCACGCTGCGCTCGCGCAGGTGCCAGTCGGCCAAGAAGGTGAACTCGAGCGGCGCGACCGGGCACTTGATCGGCATGTCGACCAGGTTCACGACCAGACGGCCGCCGTCGAACCGGGCCAGCGCGTCGCGCAGGTGCTCTGCGCTCTCGGGGCTGTAGAAGGTGAAGACGCGTTCGTTCCAGCCGGGCCCCGTCAGGCCCTCGGTCTCGTCCGGCTGGAGGCGGGCGCCGGTGGCCGCGACGAGGACGTCGTAGGGCAGGACGGTGCCGTCGTCGAGTCGGACCTCGTTTCGCTCCAGTGCGACCGATTCGACCTCTTGCTCGTGAAAGACGATTCCGCTGCGCAGCTGGCGCCGCCGCGGTCGCGTGATCTCTTCGAGGCCAGCGAGTCCGAACGGCACGAAGAGCAGTCCGGGTTGGTAGACGTGCCGGTCGTCTCGATCGACGATGTGAATTTCTGCCTCGTCGGCGCCGAACCGGCGGCGCAGTCGGTTCGCGGTCATCGTGCCGCCGGTTCCCGCGCCGAGGATCACGATCCGTTTCCTTGTCATGACCGGAGCTTCGCCCGCGATCGCGCCGGAGCCATCGGTGCCGCCGCGGAACCTGGCTGCGGACAACTACGCGGTTGAGTAGTTGTCCGCAATCGGAGTCAGCGCTGCTGCGGATGTTGGTGACCCTGTGTGTGCCGCAACATGCGAGTCGATGTCTCAGCATCCGCTTCCCGATGAACTGATCGAGCTGATCGCGCGCCGCTTTCAAGTTCTCGCCGACCCGACCCGGATCAAGCTGCTCGACCTGCTCCGCGACGGCGAGGCGAGCGTGCAGCAGCTGACGGAGATGGTCGGATCGACCCAACAGAACGTCTCCAAGCACCTCGGTGTCCTGCGGCGGGAGGCGATCGTCCGCCGCACAAAGCGCGGCAACTACTCCTACTACTCGATCGCCGACGAAGGCGTGTTCGGGCTCTGCGAAGACGTCTGCGGCGGACTGACGCACCGGTACGAGTCGCTTCGCGAGCTCGTCGGCGCCGGGTGAGGCTCGATGCTCGAGCTCTTCCAGGCCGAGTGGTGCCCCGCCTCGCGGCGGGTTCGCCAGCGCATGACCGAGCTCGGTCTCGACTACGTCAACCGCCAGGTGCCGGTCGAGCGCGATGCGCGGACTGCGCTGCAGGAGCTGACAGGGGCCGACACGATCCCGGCGCTGCGGCTCGAGAACGGCTCGGTGATCGTCGGCGAGGAGAACGTCCTCGCTTACCTCGGAGAGCACATCGCCGAGTCGGCGGATGCGCAGTCGCATCGACGCAAGGCGGCAAAGGTGCGCCGTCGCTACTTGGAAGAGGCGTGCGAATGCCCCCCACAACCGGCTACACGCTGAGCGAGGTGACCTGTCTGCTGTTCCGTGAGAGAGGGTGCGAGTCGCAGATGGCTCAAGGAGCGACGGACTCGAACCCGCGGCATCCGGCGTGACAAGCCGGCGGCGCCGGCTTCGAGTCCTCGGAGCGACTCCGAGTTGCAGGCGTTCCGCAAGCTGTCGGCAGGCTGTTCTTCACGCGCCGATGGTACGACTGCGGTCGTGAAAGCGGAGGATCAGCTCAGCGCGCTGTCGCGCCTCGACGAGCTATTCGGGCGACACGGCATCGAGTACTGGCTCTTCGGCGGTTGGGCGGTGGACTTCCACGCCGGCAAAGTGACCCGCCCGCACGACGATCTCGACCTCGCAGTCCGGTCACACGACGGTGAGCGCGTTCGCGAGCTCCTCACCGCCGCCGGCTGGCGCCACACACCGGAAGAGGGTTACAGCGTGTACGAGCTCGACGACGTTCGTCTCGAGGTCGCGTTTCTCGACCGTGGCGAATGGCCTCCGAACTCGTTCGAGCACGACGTCGCCGAGGTGGACGGGGTTCGTGCGCGTGTCGTCAGCCTGTCGTCGTTGAAGGTCGACAAGGCGATGGTGCGTGACGACGAGAGCGTGGCGGCGAAGGACCGCGCGGACTCCGTGACGCTCGGGCGGCTTCCCGGCTAGCGCTCGGCGACCTGCGGCTGGAAGCGTCTTGCAAGCACTGGCTTCCGCTGGGCCGCAAGAGTCAGTAGGCGTCTATGCCCGCGCCGGCAAGAGGTCGTACGGGAAGTCGGTCAGTACCTGACAGCCGTCTTCGGTCACGACGACGAGGTCTTCGAACACCACTGCGCCGATCCCCTCCTGCGAGAGGCCGGGCTCGAGTGCCACGACGTCGCCGACCACGAACGGGTCGCGGCCGGCGAGGCCGAGGGACGGCGACTCGTGCACCTCGAGCCCGACGCCGTGGCCGAGCGCCCACTGGAAACCTTCGTCCTCTTTCGGCCCTGAGGTGCGCTGCGTCGGGTAGCCGGCGGATTCGAACAGCTCGCACGTCGCATCGAACAGCTCGCGCCCGGTGACGCCCGGGCGGACGGCCTCCTTCGCCTCGGTCAGCGCGCGCAGCGAAAGCATCTCCATCTCGGCGAGCCGATCTGCGTGCTCGGGCGAGGGCTCGCCGACGACGAACGTGCGCGCCATGTCCGCCCAGCAGGCCGTCTCCTCGTGGCGCGGCCAGAGATCGACGTGGATCGGAAGCCCGGAGGGAAGCGGCCCGCTGCCCGGTTCGTGGCCGTTGCCCTGCCAGATCGAGGCGACGATCACGTCAGGTGGGCAGGGCGCGCCATTCTCAGCGCACGCTGCCCGTAGCGCCGCGCGGACGTCCTCGGCCAGCAGAGGCTTGCCGTCCAACTCCAGGCGTCCGTCGGCACCGGCTCTGCTCCGTGCGAGCACGTCGCTTGCAGCGGCCATTCCCGCCTCGGCCGCGCGTTGCGCCGCGCGGATTCCGTCGAGCTCGACGGTTGTCTTGACGCGGCGCCGGAGCTCGATCGCCGGCTCGTCGACGATCAACGTGACGCCGGCGTCTCGGAGGCGGTCTGCGAGCGCGAGCGGAAACTCGGCTGGAACGATCGCCTCCTCGATGCCGATCTCTTGCACCACGCGAGCTTCGATCTCACGGCCCGCCTCGGCGCGTGAGAGCCCACCCTCTACGAGCTCCTTGTAGCCGAGCTCGAAGTAGTCGAAGAGCTGCGCCTCCGGAAGGGCCCGAGCGAGACGGCCGGTCTCGAGCCGGCTGATGAGGATGTACGTCCTGCCGCCGGCCTGGGCGAAGAGGAACGGATCGCCGATCGGGATGGGGATCTCGTGCCGAAGCGTCGCCGAGCGCTCCGTATCCCCGTACAGCAAGAGTCCACGCATTCGCGCGAGCCTAACGGCGCCGGTAGGTCACTCTCATGTCCTCCTGCCAGTCGCCCGGCGCTTCGGCGAGCTCGAACAGGCCCTCGAACTGGTCGGGACCGATCGCGGCGGAGAAGCGCTGGTCGGCTCGAACGCCGGATCTCGCTCGCTCATTCCCAGACCACCTCGATCGACCGGTCGAGGCCTGGCAGCGGCAGGGTGTCCGCTTCGGCTTCCACGGCGTCCCGCGCTCGACGCGAGAGGCGTGCCCAGGTCTCGATCCGCACAGTGTGGCCCGCGCGTCGCCAGGTTCCGCGGACCTCGCCGTCGACGAGGAGCGCGCCCGGCCAGACACGCGGCGTCCAGAGCCGGCCTCGGAGGTCCGCCCGCGGAACCAGAAGCGTGCGTTCCGCTCCGTCGAGCAGGAAGAACGCGTCGCCGCTCGGCAGCAGTCGCGCAGGAGCGGGCGGCGTCCCGACAGCCCGCATAGCCGGCTCGTCGTCCGCGAGCAGCCACTCGTCGCCCAGCGGCGATCGAACGGGCAGGAGCGATTCTTCGAGCGAGGCGAACGCAGCGGCTGCCGAGCGCGCCGAGATCCCTGCCCAGCGGCCGAACGAGTGGGCCGTGGTCGGCCCGAAGATGTGGAGGTAGCGTCGAGCGAGCTCGCGGCACGCGTCGGTGGCGTCGATCGTGGGCGGGGGGACGGTCCAGATAGTCGGCGCCCGGGCGCCCTCCCAGCGGATCGCGACCGTGCCGGTCGTCGCGGCGTACCTGATCGAGTTCCCAATCTTCAGTGCACCTGCAACTTCGCGGTCCGTCGCGCGCGCACCGTCGAGGTATTCGTGAACCCGCTCTGCCGTGCGCTCGGCCCGCTCCCGGCCCTTGGCGTTGTCGGGAAGCCTGCCCAGCGAGAACAGGGCGAAGTCCCGCGTCGGAACCACATAGGTGGTGTAGCGCGGCCCCCAGAGCTGGGCGAGCGAGGGATGCTCCCATGTCGACGGCTCGACTCCTTCGACCCGCGCGTGCAGCGAGAGCAGGGCGGCTCTCGGCATGCTGTCCTGCAAACCGGCCCAAGCCGCCCGCCGCAGCGATTTCGCGCCCTTCGGCAGGCGCTCTCCGAGCCCACCGACTCGTCGCCGGAACGCCAGGATCTGCTGTCGCGTGAGCCGGAGTTGCGATTGCACCAAGCTTCCGGCGAGCCTAGCCGACGTCAGCCCATCAGCATGCCCTCGGCCGCCGCCGAGGGCTTGGGATCCGGAAGCCGGGTCATGCGGAACGCGTTCAGCAGCCCGAGCAGTGCCGCGCCGAGCGGGATGAGCAGCGCGATCTGAAGCGCGATCGGCCGTGCGTCCTCGTTGATCTCGAGGATCTCTTCCTCCACCTCGGCCGGCTGACCCTGGATGAGCTCCTCGAGCTCCGTGTTGGTCATCACCTCGGCGTTCTCCTCGAGCCCGTCCGCAACCTGTTCCTGCTGGGTCGGGGTGAGCACGTCGCTCTCATTCGCCATGTTCGTGAAGACGAGTGCCAGCGAGGCGAGCATGATCGCGCCCGCGAAGGCGAGGCCGAACGACAATCCGAAGGACCCGCCGGCCGAGTTGACCCCCGCCGCCTCGCTCACGCGCTCCTCCTCGATCGGCGACAGCGTGTAGTTGTTGAGCTGCGAGACGAGCAAACCGAGCCCCGCGCCGGCGACCACGAGCGGCAGTGCCATCGCCCAACCCGAGTCTGCGCGGGGAACGATCGGGATCAGCACCGCGACCCCGGCGGCGAGGAGCAGGAACCCGACGAGGATGATCCTGCTCGGGCTCCGATTGCCCGCCTTCCTCCCTGCGAGCAACGCGATCGCGAACATCGTCAGCGAGAGCGGTGCGAGCGAGAGGCCGGCCTCCAGAGCGTTGTACTCGAGCACCATCTGGAGGTAGATCGGCAGCGCGATCATCATCCCGCCGAGCGCGATCTGCTGGAGCGTCTGGCCCGAGATCCCGAGCCGGAAGTACTTCGACGAGAACAGGTCGATGTCGAGGAGGGCAGGCTTGCCCTCGCGCTTGCGCCGCCTGAGCCACCAGACGAACAGGCCGAGCGCCACGACTCCGAGGGCGATCAGGGCGCCGACCGCCTCCCCGCCTTCCTGCCACACGAGGATCCCGAGGACGACGCCGCCCATGCCGACCGCGGAGAGGATCGCGCCGACGACGTCCACGCGCTTGTCTCCCGTATAGGGAACGTCGTGCACGAGCCTGATCCCGGAGAGGACGATCGCGATGATCACGACCTCGCCGAGGAAACCCACACGCCAGGAGAGGAAGGTCGTGACGAAGCCGCCGAGCAGCGGCCCGACGGCGGCGGCGATCGCGGCGGCAGCGCCGACGAGCGCGTATGCCTTCCGCTGCATCGCCCCGGAGAAGTTCCCGTGGATGAGCGACTGCATCGCCGGCAGCAGCAGGGCGGCGCCCAGGCCGCCGACGATCGCCCAGAAGATGAAGATCGGCACGAGGCTCTGCGCCAGCGTCATCGACAGCGCGCCGAGTGCGTAGCCGAGCAGGCCGAGCACGTACGCGCGCTTGCGTCCGATCAGGTCGCCGATCTTGCTCCCGATCAGGATGAACGCGGCCGAGACGAGTGCTTCGGTCGCGATCGCCGACTGGACGCCGCTCGCCTCCGCGTCGAGGTCGTGCACGACGGCCGAGATGGACACGTTCATCAGCGACGTGTCGACGACCAGGACGAACATGGCCATCGCCAGCAGCACCGCGAGGCGAGTGTCTCCGCTCGACTCCTGCGCTGGCACACCCGCTTCGGTCACGGTCGCGAGCCTACTTCGAGCAACGGTCGAACTGAGACGATGAGCCCATGCACCGCATCGGGCTGCTCGTCCCGAGCTCGAACACGACCATGGAGACGGAGGTTCCGGCACTCCTGCGTGCGCGAGAGCGTGAGCGGCCCGAGGACACGTTCAGCGTCCACAGTGCCCGCCTGCGCATGGACGAGGTCACGCCCGAGGCGCTGCGTGCGATGAACGCTGAGACGGAGCGGGCGACCGTGGAGCTCGCCGACCTGCGGCCGGACGTCGTGGCCACGGCCTGCCTGGTCGCGATCATGGCGCAGGGCCCCGGGCGGCACCGTGCGGTCGAGGCCGAGATCGAGTCGATTCTCGAGCGCGAGCACGCCCCGGCGCCGGCGGTCTCGTCGGCGGGAGCGCTCGTCGACGCCCTGCACAGCCTCGGCGCGCGGAGGATCGCCCTCGTCGCCCCATACCTCGAGGAGCTCACGCAGCTCGTCGTCGCGTATATCGAGGACGCCGGAATCGAGGTCAACGACGCGGTCAGCCTCGAGGTCTCCGACAACCGGGCCGTCGCGGCGCTCGATCCGGAGGATCTCGAGAGCCACTGGCAGCGGCTCGATCTCGGCGACTGCGACGCACTGGTGCTCTCGGCCTGCGTGCAGATGCGGTCGCTCTCGGTGCTCGAAGACGTTGAGCAGCGCAGCGGGCTGCCGACGCTCTCCGCCGCGACCGCGACGACCTGGGCTGTCCTGCGTGCCCTCGATCTCGAGCCGGTGGTTCCGGGCGCCGGTGCGCTTCTGCGTTCGGCCTCCACGACCGTGTCGTCGAAGTCATGAAGGTCCCGGCCGAGGGTGGCTGCTCTTGCGGAGCCGTTCGCTACCGGCTGATGTCCGAACCCCTCTTCACGCACTGCTGTCATTGCCTGAACTGTCAGCGGCAGACCGGGAGCGCCTTCGTCATCAACCTGCTGATCGAGGCCGAATTCGTGGAGGTGCTCGCCGGCGATCCCGCGCCGGTCGACGTGCCGCGTGACGACGGGAGCGCGCAGCGGATCTACCGGTGTCCGGCCTGCCAGGTCGCCGTCTTCAGCGAGTACGGACGGCCCGAGATCAAGTTCGTGCGGGCCGGCACGCTCGACGAGCCCTCCGGAGCGACTCCCGACGTCCACATCTACACGAGGTCGAAGGTGCCCTGGATCACGCCCCCGGGCTCGGTGCCCGCCTTCGAGGCCTACTACGACACGAAGGCGTTGTGGCCCGCGGCAAGCCTCGAGCGGCTCCAGGCGGCCCTGGCACAGCCGGGCTCCGACGCCTGAGCTCCGCCGGCCGGGGCCGTCAGGCCGCGTTGCGTTCTGCGGAGCGACCGTAGCGGTCGATCAGCGCTTCCGAGAGCTGCCTTTGCCGGTACCCGAGCTCGCGCCGGTTCGACTCGAGCTCGCCGCAGCCCGCATCTCGCTCGCGCAACACGTGTCGCTCGGTGACGAGAATCTGGATCTCTTCCATGAGGTGCTCGACGGTGACCATGGTGTCCTTTCGAGTGATTGAGGTTTCGTTCACCAAGGACTCCGCGACGATGGCTCTATTCCCGTGGTCGACCGGGAATACCTTTGGCCGAAAGGAGTCTGTCCAGGTATGACAGGGTTCCGCGCTATTCCAGGCCACTCAGTACTCCCGGCTTCGCGCAATGCCGGCGTCCGCTCGGAGCTACCTTTCGCGTTGAGATGACCACCAGACGCCGCCGACGAGACGACGACGACGGGAGTCGAGAGATCGCCGAGCTGGCGGCGCTCGCCGACGGGTCGCTCAGCCCGGAGCGCCGCGCGGCGCTCGAGGCCCGCGTCGCAGCGTCCCCGGAGCTCGCCGATCGGCTGACCGAGCAAGAGCGCGCGATCGCACTGGCGCAGAGTGCTGCGGACGAGGTCGAGGCGCCGGCGGCCCTGCGGGCCCGCATCGAGGCGCGGCGACGTGCCAAGCGAGCGTGGCTTCCGCGCGGCGTCGTGCTCGCCGGCGCGGCTCTGACTGCCGTGCTCGCCGTCGGGATCGGGGTCGCGGCGCTCGGTTCGAGCGGCTCGGCCGAGACCTTCCACGCGGCCCTCCAGCCGACGGACCTCGTGCCGGCGGCAAGCGGCGCCGCGACGATGACGAAGACATCCTCGGGCTGGCGAATCGAGCTCCGCGCCACGGGCCTTCCTCGCCGCGAGGCCCCGCTCTTCTACGCGGCGTGGCTACGCAACTCGGCCGGCGTGCTCGTACCGATCGGGACGTTCAACGACGGCCGAGACGTCACGTTGTGGGCCGGCGTTTCGCCGAAGGAATTCTCGACAATCAGTGTCACCCGTGAGCGGGCCGACACCGATCAGGACTCGTCGGGAGAGCGGGTGCTCGTCGGCACGGTCGACACGAGCGGCTGACACCCCGCGTCAGTCCGAGTCGCCTTCGATTCGGCGAACGACGAGCTGACGAGCGCGATAGAGCCGGCTCATCACTGTCCCCTCCCGGATGCGCAGCGCCCGCGCTGCCTCCTTGTAGGAGAGGCCGGTGATGTCGACGGCGACCAGGACGTCGCGGAAATCTCCGGGCAGGGTGGCAATCGCAGCGTAGAGCTCGGCAGCTTCGACGGCCTGCTCCGGGTCGCGCGCCCGGGGGTCAGCGACGACGTCGAGTTGATCGGGCAGAGGACCGGGGCGCAGCCGCCGACGCTCGGCCTTCAGTCGACTGAAGAAGTTGTTGCGCAGCGCGCGCAGCAGATAGCCGAGGTCGTCTTCGTTCCGAAGCAGCCGAGGCCGGGCCAGCACGCGGGCGAACGTCTCCTGGACGAGGTCTTCGGCGTCCTCCCGGGAGCCGGTGAGCGCCCACGCCGCCCGGTAGAGCCGGTCGATGTGGTCTCCGAGCTGGGCGGGGTCGAGCGTGCGCTCCATCGGATGAGTCTTTAGGACCGTACGTCCAGGCGAGCATAGAGCGGGGCCGGCTACCGCGTTCCGAGCAGCGACGACCTCCGCCCTACGGAACGATGTTGTGATTGAGGTGGAACACGTTGTCCGGGTCGTATTGCCGCTTGACCTCCCTCAGCCGTTCGTAGTTCGGCCCGTAGGCCGCACGGATGGCATCGTCCGCCTGATCGTCGCCGAGGTAGTTGAGCCAACGGCCCGCCCCCATGTGCGGCCGCAGCGCGGCAAACGTCTCGCGCGTCCAGGCGATGTTCGCTTCCGTGTCGGCCGGGTCCGTCCAGACGGATGGGATGAGCATGTTCCAGCCTTCGTCACGGTGGGGCACCGCTGTGTCGGTCACGCCGACGCGGGTCACCGCGCCGTGGAAGTGCTCGAACAGGATGGCCGTCATCGGCGAGGGAACGGTCGCGAACCGTTCCATGAGCACCTGGATCAGCTCGTCGGAGAGGCTGCTCGTGAAGGTCGACAGCCAGTAGTTGAGCGCTCCGATCGGGTAGCCCTCGTCGAGGAGCGTGTTCATGACCGGGTAGGGCATGGGGCCGACCTCGACCACCGCCGGTGTACCCCAGGCCTTGAACGGCTCGAGGTCCCGCTCGGCCTGATCCGCGTCTCCGACGTGGAAGACGACCATCGCTGCCAGCTTCGAGCCGGAGCCGTCCGGTGCGTGCACGAGCCCCGTGAACACGCTCAGATCGTCCGAGGCGTCCGCCACCGCGTCGCGGTAGAAGCGCAGCATGTCAGGCGCAGCGTCGATCGGATGGGCGATCAGCCCGCCCACGACCGTGCTCAGAGGGTGCAGCCGGTAGGTGAACGATGTCGCGACCCCGAAGTTGCCCCCGCCTCCCCGAAGCGCCCAGAAGAGATCCGGATGTGAAGCGGCGTCGACTTCCAGCACCTCGCCGTCGGCCGTCACGAGCTCGACCGCGAGCAGGTTGTCGACAGCGAGCCCGTACTTGCCCATCAGCCAGCCGAGGCCGCCGCCGAGCGTAAAGCCGGCAATGCCCGTCGTGGAGATCACGCCTCCGGTCACGACCAGACCGTGCTCTGCGGCCGCGTCGTTCAGCTCACGCCAGATCACCCCGCCTTGCGCGGTGGCCGTCCGCTTCTCGGGATCGATCGTGATCCCCCTCATCTCGGCGAGGTCGATCATCACGCCACCCTCCGTCACCGCGCGGCCGGCGACGTTATGGCCGCCGCCGCGGACGGAGACCTCGAGCCCGGCTCGACGCGCGAGCGCAAGCGCCGCGACGACGTCGTCGGTCCTCCGGCAGCGGACGATCAGTCCTGGCCTGCGGTCGATGAGGCCGTTGTAGAGGGCACGCGCAGCGTCATAGCCGTCGTCGTCCGGTCCGAGGACGGCCCCGGAGACCTGTTCGGCGAGGTCGGCCGCGAGCGTGGGGTCCAAGGATGAGCTCACGAGACTCTCCCTTCTCTAGTGGAAGACAGGGCGTAGACGCGAACGTTACGCCGCTCGTGGGATTGGCTCCGGACCGTGTGACGTGGGGAGCTGGAAACGCTCTCGGGCCCGTGCTGCGAGCCTTTCGACGAGACGGCTCGAGTTCCCGGCGGCAATCACGATCTCGTCGGCCGGGAACATCGACAGCGCGTCCGCGATCGCCAGCAGTGGATCGGCGTCGCCGACGCGGCCTTGCGCGTGGATGCCACTTCGTTCGAGGTGCTCGACGAAGGCGGCGACCCGGTCCTCGGCTCGGCGGCGAGCGGCGTCTTCGTCCGACACCCAGTGCCGAAGCCGCGAGTTCAGCGCCGGTGCAACCACGAGGACGTCGGCGTCCGGCATCACGGTTGGAACTCCATCGAGGGTGAGGATGAGCACATTCATCTCGATTCCTTTCGGGTGGTTGATCTCTTGCCTCCAGAGACACCTCGCCGCCGTGCGTATTCCCGACCGGATCGACCGGCTCCGGGAATAACCGCCGCCCGCCGGTGTCTCTAGGGCCCACAAGGTCAACCTCGACGAAAGGAAGCCATGAAGAAGATCGATCGCATGCGTTTCACCCGACTGGTCACGGTTGCCGCGCTCGTCCTGGCGGCGGCAGTCCTGGCCGGCGGCGCTTCGGCCGCAAGTGAGAGAGGAGCGGTCGTCAAGCTCGGCCAGAGCAAGCTCGGCCGGATCGTCGTCGACTCGCACGGCAGGACGCTGTACGTGTCGACGCACGACCGACGCTCGAAGAGCACGTGCAATGGGAAGTGCGCGCGAGCCTGGCCGCCGCTCGTTACGCGAGGCAAGCCGAGGGCGGCTCTGGGTGCGCGAAGTGCGCTGCTCGGCACCAGCCTCCGCCGCGACGGCAGAAGGCAAGTCACTTACCGCGGCCATCCGCTCTACTACTTCGCACGCGACAAGAAGGCGGGCCAGACGGCCGGCGCAGGGCTGAGCGCCTTCGGTGGGCGCTTCGATCCGGTCTCGGCAGCCGGCATCGCCGTGAGGAAGCCGGCCGTGGAGCGTTTCGAGCGCCCGAAGTTGAAGCAGGGCGTGCTGAGCGTCGTCGGCACCGCAGCGGGCGAGAAGATCGCATTGCGCCTGAGGGCCGGCGATCCGAACGTCCTCGAGGTCGACGTCGGTGACAACGGTTCGTCCGACTTCAGCTTCAAGCGCAAGCAGATCACACGGATCGCCGTCGACGCACGAGCCGGCGACGACCTCGTGCGCATGGACGAGAGCAACGGGGCGTTCACCTCCGCCATCCCGACGACGATCGCCGGGGGAATCGGAAACGACACCCTGGCCGGCGGCGTCGGAGCGGAGACCCTCCTCGGCGGCGACGGTAACGACTCGATCGACGGCAACGGCGGCAACGACCGTGCGTCGATGGGTGCCGGCGAGGACGTCTTCGTCTGGGATCCCGGTGACGGCAGCGATGTCGTCGAAGGTGAGGCGGGCGCCGACACGATGCGCTTCAACGGCGCGAACATCGCTGAGCAGGTCGATCTGTCGGCGAACGGGAACCGGCTCCGGTTCTTCCGTGTCCAGGCCAACATCACGATGGACACGGCCGGCGTCGAGCGGGTCGACTTCAACGCCCTCGGCGGGGTGGATCAGGTCACGGTCAACGATCTGACCGGCACCGACGTCGGCGCCGTGAACGTCGATCTCGCCGGCGCCCTCGGCGCTGCAAACGGCGATGGGTCGACAGACCGCGTGATCGTCAACGGCACTCCGGGCAACGACACGATCGACGTCAGTGGCAACGCCTCTGGTGTCGCCGTTTCCGGTCTGCGGACAGCGGTTGCGATCCAGCACCAGGAAGCGACCGACGAGCTCGTCGTCAACGGGCTTGGCGGGAGCGACCGTCTCTCGGCGACTGCGCTCGCAGCCCAGTCGATCTCACTGACCCTCGACGGCGGAGCAGGCGATGACTCGATCGCCGGAAGCCCCGGTGTCGAGCTACTGCTCGGCGGCGAGGGAAACGACTCGCTCGACGGCAACGGAGGCAACGACCGGGCGCTGATGGGCGCCGGCGACGACGTCTTCGTGTGGGATCCAGGCGACGGCAGCGACGTCGTGGAGGGCGAGGCGGGCGCCGACACGATGCGCTTCAACGGCGCGAACATCGCTGAGCAGGTCGACCTGTCGGCGAACGGGAACCGGCTCCGGTTCTTCCGTGTCCAGGCCAACATCACGATGGACACGGCCGGCGTCGAGCGGGTCGACTTCAACGCCCTCGGCGGGGCCGACCTGGTCACAGTCAATGACCTGGCCGGCACCGACGTCGTCAGCGTGAACGTCGATCTCGCCGCCGCCCTCGGCGGGGCAATGGGCGACGGAGCGGCCGACCGCGTGGTCGTCAACGGCACCAACGGCACCGACGCGATCGACGTCAGCGGAAACGCCGCGAGCGTCGCCGTCTTCGGCCTGCGGGCGTCGGTGGCGATTCTGCACCAGGAGCTGAGCGACGAGCTCGTCGTCAACGCTCTCGGCGGCAACGACGACATCTCGGCGGGCACCCTCGCAGCGCAAGCGATCTCCCTGATCCTTGACGGCGGGGTTGGAGACGACATCATCGTCGGCGGCCAGGGCAGCGAGACGCTGGCCGGCGGCGACGGGAACGACCTGATCGACGGGTTCAGGGGCAACGACCTGGCGCTGATGGGCGCTGGCGACGACACCTTCTTCTGGGATCCTGGCGACGGCAGCGACGTCGTCGAAGGCGACGAAGGTGGCGACTCGATGATCTTCATCGGCGCGAACATCGCCGAGAAGATCGACGTATCGGCCAGCGGAAGCCGTGTGCGGTTCGTCCGCGACATCGGCAGCGTGACGATGGACACCGCGGGTCTCGAGCGGATCGACTTCCAGGCCCTCGGCGGCGCCGACGTCGTCAACGTCGGTGACCTGACGGGAACCGATCTCACCCTCCTGCAGCTCGATCTCGAGGGCACTCCCGGCGCCGGCGACGGGGCCGAGGACCGCATCGTCGTCAACGGCACCGACGGCGACGACGCGATCGACGTCAGCGGGGACTCAGACGTTGTGAAGGTGAGCGGTCTGGCCCCGACGGTCAAGATCCTGCACCCTGAGTTCGCGAACGACCGGCTCGAGATCAACACCCTCGATGGCACTGACACCGTCGCCACCGATGGTCTGGCGGCCGGGGCGATCCAGCTCTTCGTGGACGGCATGCCCGTTCCATAGGTCGAGCTCGACTGGCAGCGATACGGGGCCCCGCTCCAGGGGCCCCGTCATCGTTCACAATCGCTGGCTCGCCGCGGTCGCTCGTTAGACCGCGTTCGAAGAGGCGCAGTGCGACGACGGACGGCTCGTGAGTGTCGTCACTCGTACTGGAGCGCGTGCAGCACGTCGAGCCGCGCGGCGCGGCGCGCCGGGAAGATGGCGGCGAGGACGCCGACGACGACAGCGGCCACCGCGAAGACGATCAGCTGGGCGATCGGAAGCGTGAAGTCGATGAAGTCGACGCGCGCGACGAGGAGCGCGCCCAGCGCGACCCCCAGCAGGATTCCGAGAACCCCTCCGATCGCAGAGGTGATCACGCTCTCGTGGCGGATCATGCGCCGCACCTGGCGCCGAGTCATGCCGACCGCGCGCAGCATGCCGATCTCCCGGGTCCGCTCGAAGACGGTCAGGACGAGTGTGTTCACGATGCCGAAGAAGCTCACCAGGACGGAAAGCCCGAGCAGGACGTACAGGATGTTGAGCACCGAGCTCAGGCCCGCGATCTGGTTGTCGATGAACTCGTCCCGGGTCTGCACCTTGGCATTCGGGAACTCTTCGAGCTGCCGGTCGAGCGCGGCTCGGCTCGCTTCGGTCTGACCGCCTTTCATGATCACGAACGAGAAGAGGTTCTGCGGCTGGTCGTTGTACCGGTCCCAGGTCTTTGCGGAGATCGTGACCGGCCCGAAGGGCGATCCGCCCGTCGGCGGTTCGAAGATCCCCTCGACCTTGAACGGCACTGTCTCGCCGTTCGCGAAGGTCTCCTCCACCGTCGAGCCGATCCGCAGGTCGTGGTCGTCCGCAAAGCTGTCGGTCACGAAAGCGCCGTCGTCTCCGAGTCGCGCGAGCACGGCGTCCGAGCCCTCCTTCCAGTCGATCGAGAAGATCCGGGCCGTCGCGGGGTCGACCGCCGTCGCGTTGAAGACGTCCCCGAATGCCTCGGCCTGGCCGGCCCGGACGCTACCGACCGCGTCCACTCCTGGTGCCTGGGCGGCTGCGGCCGCGACGCTCACCGGGATCGGCGAGAAGTTGTTCTGGGCGGTGATGGCGTAGTCCGCGTTCTTCCAGAGGTCGTCGACGGCGCTCTTGAACGTCGACACGATCCCGGCGGCGAGCACCGAGACGAGCGTGACGAGCGCCAGGCCGATCATCAGCGCCGACGCCGTGGATGCCGTCCGCTGAGGGTTGCGCTGTGCGTTCCCTCGCGCGAGTGACCCTGCGGCCCCTCCGAGCTTCGCCAATGGCCAGCCGAGCGAGCGCGCGAGTGGCTCGACGAGCCGTTCGGCGAGAAGCGCGACGCCCAGAAAGATCATCAGCGCACCGAGCCCCATCCACACGAGCAGGGTGGTCGTTCCCATGTCCGGCCCGAAGAGCGCCCAGGTCAGGGCGGCGAAGCCGAGCAGCGCCAGCACGATCGAGGCCGGGACGCGGAGGGACGCGAAGCGGGACGACGGCAGCGTCGCCCCTTCCTGGACCGCGGCGATCGGGGGCACCCGCGTCGCGCGGAACGCCGGCCGCAGGCTGGCGACGAGCGTGACGACGATCCCGGAGGCCAGGGCGAGGACGACGGCTGTCGTGGTCAGGGTCAAACCGCTGTTCGGAAGCGTGAAGCCCACGGCGTCGAACAACCAGAACAGGGCCTTGGCGAGCCCGACACCAACCGCGAGTCCTGCCAGCGATGCGAGGACGCCCACGACGAGTGCCTCGATCAGAACGGACATCAGGATCTGCCGACGGGACGCGCCCACGGTCCGGACCGTGGCGAACTCCCGGGTGCGCTGGGCGATCGTGATCGAGAGCGAGTTGGCGATCACGAAGCTTCCGACGAAGAGCGCGATCCCGCCGAACGCGAGGAGGAACCCGCGCAGGAACGAGATGAACGAGTTCGTCTCCGCGGCGTCGTCCTGAGCCTGTTGGGCAGCCGTCTTCACCTGGGCCGTGGGCGGGGCGTTCGCTCTCAGCTCGCTCACGAGCTCCTCGTCGGACACGCCCGGCCTCGCCGCGACGGCGATCTCGTCGAGCCTGCCGCGCTTGCGGAACAGCGCTTGCGCGGTCGGAAGGTCGAAGCCTGCCAAGGTCGCGCCGCCGATCGTCGAGACCGACCCGAAGCGGATCACCCCCGAAAGTCGGAGCGTTCGAGCCGCTCCCTCGGCCTGCACGGGGATCCTCTGGCCGAGCCGGAAGTTCTCCTTGCCGGCGGTCGACTCGTCGACGACCACCTCGCCGTGCCCCGGCCACGAGCCCTCGACCAGTGTGAGCGGGTTGAACCGCGACGCCCCCGAGGCGATGCTGAAGCCGAGGTTGGGCGCGCCGCCGTAGACGATCGCCTTGCCGTCCTTGCCGATCAGCTGCGCCTGGCCGTCGACGCTGCCCTCGGCGGCTTCGACCTCCGGCAGGGCCCGCACGGTCGCGAGGAGCGACTCGTCGAGCGTTGGTGCGGATGCGCCGGCGTCCTGAGAGATGTCGAACGCCGTCTTGCCGCTGATCACGGCGTTCGATCCCTGGCGCACGTCGGTGAAGATCGTGTCGAAAGCCTTGTCGATCGAGTCGGTCAGCATGAACGTGCCGGCGACCATCGCGACGCCGAGCACGATTGCGATCGCCGTGAGCGCCGTCCGGAGCTTCCGTCCGAGCAATCCCTTGAGCGCGAAACGGACCATCGGCGATTCAGGCGCTGCGCCCGGACACGCGCAACGCGACGACCGGGCGGCTGAAGCCCTTCAGCTGCAGTTCCGGCACCGGCTCGCCGGGGAAGAGTTCGTCCACGGCCGCATGGGTCCGCTGGCTGACGAGGATCTCGCCCGGGGCGGCCGCGTCGCTCAGCCGCTGGGCGAGGATCACCGAGTTCCCGATCGCCCCGTACTCGTAGCGGCTTTCGAACCCGACCCGTCCGAGTGTCGCGTAGCCGGTCGCGATCCCGATGCCGAGCCCCAGCTCGTAGCCCCGCCTACGCCAGTCCTGCGCGAGGCTGGCGAAGCGCTCGTTCAGAGCCACCGCTGTCCGCACCGCCGCGAGCTCGTGATCGTCGATCACCGCCGGGTCGTTGAAGAACGCCATCAACCCGTCACCGGCGAAATGCTCGACCGTGCCCTCGTTGGCGACGACGAGCTCTCCGGCTGCCGTGTGGTACTGGCGGAGCACGCCGAGCACCTCCTCCGGGTCCGCCGTCTCGGCGAAGGCGGTGAACCCGCGCAGGTCGCAGAAGAGCGCGGTGATCTCGCGCCGGTGGCCGGCGAGGAGCCTCTCGCCTTCCGCGTCCGAAAGGAGGTCCGCGGCCTGGGGCGCATAGCGGGCCAGCTCGGTCCGCTGACGTTCGACGGTCTGGAAGAGCCGGACGTTCTCGATTGCGATCACGACGTAGTCGGCGAACGTCTCGATCAGCCTGATCTCGGCTTCGTCGAAGGGGCGGACCTCGTTGCGCGCGACGGCGATCGCGCCGATCGGCTCGCCCTCACGGAGCATCGGCACGCCGAGCGCGGTGCGGAAGCCGCCCGCCCTCTGGAGATCGAGCAACTCGTACTCCGGGTCGTCGAGCACGTCGGTGATGTGAACGACGCGCTTTTCTTGGACCGTGCGTCCGAGGAGGGAGCCCCGTTCGGACACGTAGACCCGCTCTCGCGCCAGCCGTTCGTACTCCGGCGTCATGCTCCTGAACGCCGCCACTCGATACTCGTCCGAGTCATCCTCGCGTCGTGCGATGTTGCCATTGTCCGCGTCTGTCAGGCTGACCGCTCGGTCGATGACGGTCTGGAGGACCGCGTCCAGGTCGAAGGTCGTTCGCGCGATCGTCTGGATGACGTCGCGCACCGCGGCCTCGCGTTCCTCCGCGCGCTCCAGCTCGCGCCGAAAGTCGGTCGTGGGGGCGTCGCTCACGGACGCCATTCTCTCGCCTAGCGTACGGCTGAGGACTTGTGGAGCGTCCAGCCGAGGCCCGCGCCTGGATGGTTCGGCAGGTCGCGCAGGTCGGCGAGGCCGGCGCGCAGCTCCTCCTCGGTGACGCCGGGCAGCTGCGCGAGCGCGGGTGCCGCGCTCTCGACGACGTCGGCGGCGTAGTTCGCCTGCCGCTCGAGGTCGTCGCGCTGCCACCAGTACGACCGCTCGCCTTCGTCGATGTCGCGAAAGCCTGCCTCGCGGAGCCAGCCCGGGAGGCGCGTGCCGGCGTCGCTCCAGCCGGAGGCGGCCATGCCGGCGGCCATCGTCCGGAAGAGCGCCTCCATCGCGGCCGTGGAGGGCTCGGCGTGAACGGTCGAGTAGTCGACCTCGATCGCCGTGAGGCGGCCGCCTGTGACGAGAACGCGTCGCGCCTCGCGCAGGGCCGCGGGCGGATCGGAGAGGTGCTCGAGGAACCACATCATCCAGACGTGGTCGAACGACTCGTCCTCGAACGGCAGCGAGAGGGCGTCGGCCTGGACGAGAGTCGCCTCGACCCCGGACCGTTCCAGGTGCCCGCGCGCGAACTCGAGCTGCTTGGGCTCGATGTCGACCCCGGTGAGGACGACGCCGGGGAACTCCTGTCCGAGCACGGCGAGCACCGCTCCGACGCCTGTGCCCACCTCGAGTAACCGGGTCCCAGGCTCGAGCGCCGTTCCGTCACGGATCAGCCGGTGGCGCCAGTGCTCCGCCTGCTCCACGAGCCGCTCCTGCTCGGGCGTCCCGTAGCCGTGGACGTACTGCGTCATCCAGCCGACGATACCGGCGGCAGGCCGGTGAGACTCGCCCGATCCGGACGGGGTCAGCGGGCGGCCACGAAGCTCTCGATCAGCGACCGCGCAGGCGGCTCGGGAGCCAGGAGCACCCCGTGCTGCGAGCTGTCCAGGATCTCCAGCTTCTTGTCGGCCGAGGCGGTTGCCTCGTAGAGGAGGCGCGCATGGTCCACGAAGCCTTCGTCCCCTTCGCCGACGAGGTAGAGAACCGGCATCTGCAGCCTTCGCGCGGCGCTCAGGGCGTCCATCCGGCCGTAGCTGGTCGGCGCCGAGATCGGGATGACGCCGTTGACCAGCGTGCGAGCATTTGCCGCCGCGACGATCACGGCCGTCCCGCCCATCGAAGCGCCGACGAGCACGACCTTCTTCGCTCCCAGCGACCGGCTCTTCCTCGCGGCTGCGATCACGTCGGCCGCCAGGCGGGAGGACGCACTCCGTCGCGGCGTCTGCGACCTGCCGTAGCCCCGAAAGTCGAACGCGAGCGTCAGGTAGCCACGTCTGGCCAGGGAGCGCGCGAAGGGAATCCACTGGCAGGAGCCGCCCCTGGACTCGTGTGCGAAGACGACGGCTGTGGTGCCGCGGCCGAATCGATGTCCATGCAGCCGGAGGCCGTCGGCTGCCCGGAAGTCGACTCCCGTGCCCTTCGGGCCGCAGGGATGTGCACCGGCCTCTGGCCGCGCTGACGCGGACCCGGCAAGGAGAGCCATGACCGAGGCGAGGACTGCGATCGACAACGGCCGGTGCACGTGCGACAATTAAACATGTCATAACTGACATGTCAACCTTGTAATGTCACTCAGACACGGACTGATCGGCCTCCTCGCGCGCGAGGGGCCGCAAACGGGCTACCAGCTGACGAAGGCGTTCGACCGGTCGGTGAACTTCGTCTGGCACGCCGTTCACGGGCAGATCTACCCCGAGCTCGCACGGCTCGTCGACGCGGGCTTCATCCGGCAGACGGGGACCGGCCCGCGGGGCGCAAAGCGCTACGAGGCGACCGCGGAAGGGATTGCCGAGCTGCGCCGGTGGATCACCGAGGTCGAGCCGGGCCGAGGCACGCGCAACGAGATCCTGCTGCGGACGTTCTTCATCTACCTCGTCGAGCCCGCCGAGGCGGAAGCGTTCTTCCGGCGCGAGGCCGAGCAGTGCCGGCTGGAGCTGGCGGTGCTCGAGGCCTTCGCAGCCGAGCGCGTCGACACGCCTGCGGAGTGCGCGAGCGCACTCACCGTCGACGCCGGAATTCGCGTCCTGAAGGCGAGGATCGAGTGGGCCGAGCGGGCGGCCGACAGCGTGCCGACCCTTGCCGGCCGCCGCGTCCGAGCAGGGCAGGCCGCTTCGCGATGAGCTCTGCGCCGGGCGGGAGTCGGTGAGTCGTGCTCCAAAGCTTGACAGGTGACTATTTGGTCACATATCATCGGATCGTGACCGACGACGACCGCGTGTTCAAGGCGCTCGCCGACCCGACGCGGCGCTTCCTGCTCGACCGGCTCTTCACGCGTGACGGCCGAACGCTGACCGAGCTCGAGTCCGAACTGGAGATGACCCGCTTCGGTGTCATGAAGCACCTGCGCGTCCTGGAAGACGCGAACCTCGTCGTCACCCGCCGGTCGGGCCGGGAGAAGCTGCACTTCCTGAACCCGGTGCCGATCCGGCTGATCCACGACCGCTGGATCGACAAGTACACGGAGCGCCAGGTCTCGGCGCTCGCTGACCTCAAACACGAACTGGAGGAGTCTGCATGACGACCACCACCGAGACGGCGGTGACCACGCAGGTCCATCGCGTCTACATCACGGCCAGCCCGGAGCAGATCTGGGAGGCGATCACGAGCCCGGAGTGGACTGCGAAGTACGGGTACCACGGGATCGCCGAGTACGACCTCAAGCCCGGGGGCACATATCGCGTGACCGCTCCGCAGGCGATGCAGGAGATGGGCATGCCAGAGCTGCTCCTCGACGGAGAGGTGATCGAGGCCGACCCGCCGCGGAAGCTCGTCCAGACCTGGCACGCGCTCTGGGACGAAGGCGTCGCGGGCGAGCAGCCGACGCGCGTCACCTGGGACATCGAGGCCGACGACGGGGGCATCACGAGGCTGACCGTGACCCATGAGCTCGAGGGCGCACCGATTCACGCGGAGCAGGTCTCCGGCCAGGCCAAGCTGCGCGAGGGCGGCGGCGGCTGGAGCTGGATCCTCAGCGACCTCAAGACCCTGCTCGAGACGGGCAAGGCGATCGAGCTCTGATCGTCGAGGGGAGGGAGACCCCGCGCGAGCGGGGTCTCCGCCACCCGTCGGTACGATGCTCCCGGTGACCGATTCGAGGACCGCGACTGTCCCCGCCGAGCTCGAGCAGAGCTTCGAGGAGCTGAGGTCGGAGCTGACGGGCTACGCGTACCGGATGCTCGGCTCGCCGTTCGAGGCCGAGGACGCGGTGCAGGAGACCTTCATCCGCGCCTGGCGCGCCTACGAGGGTTTCGAGGGCCGCTCGTCGCTTCGCTCCTGGTTCTACCGGATCGCGACGAACGTCTGTCTCGACATGCTGAGCGGCCGTGAGCGCCGTGCGAGGCCGATGGACCTCGGCCCGTCGCAGGAACCGATCGAGGCGAACCTGAACACGATGCCGGAGGCGACCTGGATCGAGCCGGCGCCGGATCCGGCCGTGGTGACCGAGGAGCACGAGACGACGAGGCTCGCGATCATCGCCGCGCTCCAGCACCTGCCCCCGCGCCAGCGAGCGGTGCTCATCCTGTGCGAGGTGCTCCGCTGGCGGGCGAGCGAGGTGGCCGAGCTGCTCGAGACGAGCGTCGCGTCCGTGAACAGCGCGCTCCAGCGGGCTCGCACGACCCTGGAGACGAGCAACCTCAGCCTGACCGACGCACCCCGCTCGGTCGACGAGGCAGACGAGGAGTTGCTCGCTCGCTACGTCGAGGCGTTCGAGCAGTACGACATGGACGCGCTCACCGAGCTCATCCACGAGGACGCGATCCAGTCGATGCCGCCGTACGACATGTGGCTGAGCGGGCGGGACGACATCTTCGCCTGGTGGTGGGGGCCGGGCATCGGATGCGAGGGCTCACGCGTCATTCCCACCGTCGCGGCCAACGGCTCGCCGGCGTTCGGCCAGTACAAGCGGAGCGAGTCCGGAAGCGGCTTCGATCCGTGGGCGCTCCAGGTGCTCGAGGTGGAGGACGGGAAGATCGTCGAGCTCACCTTCTTCCTCGACACCGAGACGCTGTTCCCGCTGTTCGGGCTACCTGACCGGCTCGACGCGTAGCACCTCGGTGAGGCCCATGTACTCGACCAGCTCGACGAGCTCCGGCGAGGCACGGACGAGCAGCAACCGGGAGCCCTGGCGCCTCAGCGCAACCGCCAACCGAGCGAGCGCGTCGATCGTCGCAGCGCTCGGCTGGACACCGCTGAGGTCGCAGACCAGGGCATGCATACCGGTGTCGGTAAGACCGCTTTGACGAGGGAAACTCATCGTCAGGGATGACCGATGAGTTCCGAGTCGTTTGAAGGTCTAAGGCTCTGAACGCGACGAAAGGAGCTCATGTCCGATCTTGATGCCCGAAGCCGCTGGCTCGCTCTGTACGTGCTCTGCGCCGCGAGCCTGATGATCGTTCTCGACGTCACGATCGTGGGCGTCGCGCTGCCCTCGATCAGGGAGGATCTGGGCTTCTCGGAGACCTCGTTGGCGTGGGTCGTCAATGCCTATCTGCTCACGTACGGGGGCTTCCTCCTGCTTGGGGGGCGCCTCGGCGACCTCTTCGGCCACAGGCGGCTGTTCCTGATCGGGATCACGCTCTTCACGCTGGCATCGCTCGCGTGCGGCTTGGCCACCTCGCAGGAGTTCCTCGTCGTCGGGCGCGGCGTGCAGGGGCTCGGGGGTGCGATCGCGTCGGCCGTGTCTCTCTCCCTCATGGTGAATCTCTTCACAGAGCCCGGCGAGCGCGCGAAGGCGATGGGAATCTTCGGCTTCGTGGCCTCGGGCGGCGGCAGCATCGGCGTGCTGCTCGGAGGGATCCTCACGGACGTTTTCAGCTGGCACTGGATCTTCCTCGTCAACTTCCCGATCGGCGTGCTCGTCGTGCTCTTCTCGCTGAGACTCCTGCCCGAGGTGCACATACCAATGGCAAACCGGCGCCTCGACGTCGCCGGCGCGGTGACGATCACTGCGTCTCTCATGATCGCGGTGTACGCGATCGTCAACGGCAACCAGAACGGCTGGACGTCTGTCGAGACGCTTGGCCTACTCGCTGTGGCGGTGGCGATCTTCGCCGTCTTCCTCGTGATCGAGCTTGTCGTGAGCTCGCCGCTCGTGCCGCTCGCGCTCTTCAAGCTGCGCAACCTCGCGGTGGCCGACGTCGTCGGCGTGCTCTGGGCGGCCGCCATGTTCGCGTGGTTCTTCCTGACGGCGCTCTATCTCCAGTTCGTGCTCGGTTACAGCCCGCTTCAGGTCGGACTCGGGTTCCTTCCGGGGAACCTGATCATGGGCGCGCTCTCCATCGGCCTCTCGGCCAAGATCGTGATGCGCTACGGATTCAGGGCTCCCCTGGCGGCGGGTCTCGGGCTCGCGGGCCTGGGGCTCCTGCTCCTGGCACGAGTCCCGGTCGACGGAAACTACGTCGTCGACGTCCTGCCGAGCATGATCCTGCTGGGTCTCGGCGCCGGTGTGGCGTTCAACCCGGTGCTGCTGGCTGCGATGAGCGACGTGGAGCCGCAGGAATCCGGTCTCGCCTCGGGCATCATCAACACCTCGTTCATGATGG
>DASTYD010000061.1:0-33411 GCA_035765175.1 Gaiellaceae bacterium | reverse complement strand
GACGCGGACCGGTCGCTCCGATGATGATCGAGTTCCGCAAGCTGAAACTGCGCGACCTGGCCGCAATCGAGGAAATCGAGCGTACGTCCTATCCCACCCCCTGGTCGCGCTCGATGTTCGCGGGCGAGCTGGCCAAGCCGTCGTCGATCTGCCTCGGAGCGGTCGACGCCGACAAGGAAGAGCTCGTCGGCTACCTCATCATCTCCCGCTACGTCGACGCGTGGCACGTGATGAACATCGCCGTCGCACCGGAGTACCGCCGGCGGGGAATCGCCCGCAGCCTGATGGAGCGGCTGTTCGAAGTCACCGCGCGGGACGCACGCCGCGGCTACACGCTCGAGGTCCGCGTCTCGAACGAGGCCGCGATCCGCCTGTACGAGGAGCTCGGCTTCAAGGCGCGCGGAGTCCGGCGCGGCTACTACACGGACAACCGGGAAGACGCCCTGATCATGTGGAAGGACCCGGTACGGGAGCCGGCGAGCGCCTGACCTCGCTTGTGTTGCACAGCCTGAGCTCGGGTTTGTCCTCGTTCCTGCGTTTCCGACCTGCGCGGCTGGGTGAGTGATGCAACACAAGCTCATTCTGGGGCTCGAGACCTCGTGCGACGAGACCGCGGCGGCGGTGATCACGGACGACGGGGAGATCCGGTCGAACGTCGTCTCCTCCCAGGCCGACCTCCATGCGCGCTACGGCGGGGTCGTGCCGGAGGTCGCGTCCCGGCGGCACCTCGAGCTCGTGACGCCGGTGATCCGAGAGGCAGTGGGCGAGGCTGGAGCCGAGCTGACCGAGCTCGAGCGCATCGCGGTCACGCGCGGCCCCGGGCTGATCGGCGCGCTCCTCGTCGGCCTCTCGGCGGCGAAGGCGCTCGCGTGGGCGCTGCGGCTTCCGCTCGCGCCCGTCGACCATCTGCACGGACACGTCGCGTCCCTTTTCCTGAAGCCGGCCGCAGAGCGGCCTGTCCGCGAACGCGGACCGGGGGAGGGGCTTCGGGGGAACCGGGAGGTTTCCCCGGGCCTACCGCTGGCGCCACCCTTTCTCTGCCTGCTCGCGAGCGGGGGCCACACGCTTCTCCTCGACGTCCAGGATCACGCCGGGTTCGACGTCCTCGGTACGACGCTCGACGACGCGGCCGGGGAGGCGTTCGACAAGGGCGCCCGGCTGCTGGGCCTCGGCTACCCGGGCGGGGCCGCGATCGACCTCCTCGCGACGGAGGGCGACCCCGAGGCATTCGATTTCCCGGTCGCCCGAGTGCCCGGGCTCGACTTCTCGTTCTCGGGCCTCAAGACGGCCCTTCTCTACAAGGTCCGAGAGTTGGGAGACGAACAGCTCGAGCGCCGGCGCGCCGACCTGGCGGCCTCCTACCAGCGGGCGATCATCCGGGCGCTCGTCGAGCGTACGGAGCAGGCGGCGGTACAGATCGGGGCGGAGCAGATCGCCGTCGTCGGTGGCGTCGCCGCAAACTCCGCGCTCCGTGCGTCGCTGCCCCATGCCGCCCTCGCGCCCCTCGAGCTCTGCACGGACAACGCCGCGATGATCGCCTCCGCGTCCCGCTACGTCCAGGAGATCCCGTTCGCTCGTTATCTTGCGGTCGATGCGTATGCGTCTACGGGGGCGTGAGGCCCCGCAACTGGGCATGTTCGGAGCGATCGCGCTCGCGGCGACGCTGCTCTCGGTGGCGGCCGGTGCGGGAGGCGCAAGCCAGGAGGACGAGCAGGTCGACGCTTCGGCCTGGCGAGGCCTGGTCGGCGCGCCGCGCCAGCAGGTCGCGGTCGGCCAGCGCGTCGTCGTCGTCCTGAACAGTCCGTCGCTCTCCGACCGGGTGGCCGCGGCCGGTGGCAAGGCAACCGAGGCCCAGCAGCGGCGGTGGACGGCTGCGGCGCTCGCGGCCGACAACCTGCTCATCTCTCGCCTCGCGCAGGAGGGAGTGAAGGTCACGCCGGAGCATCGCTACGCGCGCGTGCTCACGGGCTTCTCCGCGCCGCTCGACCCTCGCGCGGTCTCGTTCCTGGAACGGGCGCCCGAGGTGGCCGGGGTCTATCCGGTCCGGGTCACGTATCCGGCCTCGACCTCCTCGGCCCTGATCGAGAAGGGAGGCCTCGCGGCGGGAGTCGGCACTCGGCCGGACGTCGACCTGCCCGGCCACGACGGACATGGAGTGACCATCGCGCTGCTCGACACGGGCATCGAGCCGACGCATCCCTACCTGCTGGGCCAGGTGAGCGACGGCTTCGACGTCGTCGACGAGGACAACGACGCGGCCGCGAAAGCGAGCCCCGAGGATCCGACGCGCCTCGAGCGTCACGGCACTCAGCTGGCCGGGTTGCTCGTGGGGTCGGAGGGGCCCGCCAAGATGAACGGCGTCGCCCGGGGCGCGAGCGTGCTTCCCATCCGCGTTGCGGGCTGGCAACGGGAGGCCGGGGGGCGCTGGGCGGTCTACGGTCGAACGGACCAGCTCGTCGCCGGGCTCGAGCGAGCGGTCGACCCGAACGCGGACGGCGTGGCGCTCGATGCCGCGCGGGTCGCGCTCGTCGGGGTCGCCGAGCCGTTCGCGGCGTTCGAGGACAGTCCGTCCGCGAGGGCGGTCGCCGGTGCTCTTCGGCTCGATACGCTCGTCGTTGCCCCAGCTGGCAACGACGGGGTGGCCGGGCCCGGCTACGGCAGCATCTCGGGGCCCGGAGGGTCTCGTGCCGCGCTCACGGTCGGCGCCGCCGACCTCCGGGACTCCTCCGCGACGGTTCACCTCGTGCTTCGAACCGGGCTCGGGGTGTTCTTCGATCGCCAGGCGCCCCTCGCCGGCGCGGTCGCTCCCGAAGGGAGGCTCTCGCTGCGTGTCACGACGCCTCGCCTGAGTGAGGCGACTCTCGAGCAAGGAGCGTCGCCGAGGCTCTCCGAGTTCTTCGACGAGCACGGCTTCAGCCGAGTCGCCGGCCGGGCGGCACTCGTTCCCGCAGGCGCCGACCCCGGCTACGCGGCGTCTCAGGCAGCGAAGGCCGGCGCGAAAGCGGTCGTCCTCTTCGGCGACATCCTGCCCGGCGGCGGCATCGGCCTCGAGGAGACGGTGACGGTGCCGGTGGTGAGCGTTCCCGAGGCCGTCGGGCGCCGACTGCTCGAGGAGCTGGCCGCCGGCCGGCAGCCGCTGGCGGCGCTCTCGACTGCCAGGGCCGAGCAGCAGGACGGGGCCGGTGGCGTCGCGCCGTTCTCCTCGCGCGGGCTCGCCTTCGACGGCTTCGTGAAGCCGGACCTCGTGGCCCCGGGGGTCGGGCTGCTCACAGCCGACCCGGGCAAGGCCGAGGACGGCACTCCGCGTTACTCGAGCGTCAGCGGGTCGAGCGCGTCGGCCGCCGTCGTCGCCGGAGCTGCGGCGCTGCTCGCCCAGGCGAGGCCGGACCTCGACGCCTCCGCCCTCAAGGGCCTGCTCGCGGGCTCGGCCCGAGCACTTCCGCGCGAGTCCGTCGCAGCGCAGGGTGCGGGCCTGCTCGACCTGGGCGCCGCGAGCGCGAACGAAACTGCCGCGCTGCCGACGACGCTCAGCTTCGGTCGCGCAAGCAGGCAGGAGGGCTGGCACGTCACGCGGAGGCTCGTCCTGCGCAACCTCTCGTCGCGGAGACTTCGCATCGAGATCGCCACCGACCAGCGCGATCGAGGCGGCGCGCGCGGGCTCGTGTTCGCCTTCGCGCCGTCGCGGATCCGCATCCCGGCCGGCGGCGTCACGACGGTCTACGTCGCCGTGCGCGCGCTCGCGCCGATCGGGGATCCCGTCGAAGGCATGTTCACGGTGCGCCCGGAGGGAAGCACGGCGATCCACGTCCCGTGGCTGATCACGGCGCGGCCGAAGCGCGACGCGCTGATCTCGTCGCTCCGGATCTCGTCCAGGCGCTTCGCGCCCTCCGACACGGCGCCGACCGTCCTCTCGTTCCAGGCGGGGAGAATCGCCGGCGGCGGGCAGCTCGAGCCCGTCTCGCTGCTCGAGCTTCGGCTGCGGGGGCAGGACGGGCAGCGCCTCGGCGTGCTGGCGCAACTCCGCGACCTCCTACCGGGCCGCTACGCGTTCGGCCTCACGGGCCGCGACGCGGAAGGCGAGACCCTCGAACCGGGCCGCTACCGCCTCGAGCTGACCGCCTATCCGACCGGCCCTGGGCAGCCGACCCGCGCCTCGCTCACCTTCACCGTTCGGTGAGCCGGCCGCCCCGTCTTATACTCCGCCGCCTGACCTTTTCGTCACCTTTGCAGCGAAAACAAGGAGCGGCTACGTGACCACCGTCGAGATACCAGTCTCTCATCTGCGGGAGAACCCCTTCGAGCTGGCGCAGGAGCAGCTGCGGCGCGTCGGCGACGTCTTCAAGATCGATCCGAACCTGATCGAGGTTCTCAAGGAGTGCAAGAAGTCGGTCTCGGTCTCGGTGCCCGTGGTCATGGACGACGGGAACGTGCGCACCTTCCAGGGGTACCGCGTCACGCACAACATCGCCCGCGGGCCGTCGAAGGGCGGCATCCGCTACCACACGGACGTCACGCTCGATGAGGTCAAGTCGCTCGCGATGTGGATGACCTGGAAGTGCGCGCTGATGAACATCCCGTTCGGCGGCGCGAAGGGCGGCATCGCCTGCAACCCGAAGGAGCTCTCCAGGAACGAGCTGCAGAAGATGACCCGCCGCTACACCTCGGAGATCATCAACGAGATCGGCCCGGAGAAGGACATCCCCGCCCCGGACGTGGGGACCGACGGCACGGTCATGGCCTGGATCTTCGACACGTACTCGATGAACAAGGGCCACTCGGTGCTCGGCGTGGTCACCGGGAAGCCGTTGAACATCGGCGGCTCGCTCGGGCGGCTCGAGGCGACCGCGCGGGGCTCGCTCTACTGCATCCGCGAGGCGACGCGCAAGCTGGAGCTGCCGATCGACGGCATGAAGGTCGCCGTGCAGGGGTTCGGAAACGTCGGGAGCTACCTCTCGAAGTTTCTCGCGCAGCAGGGCGCGATCGTCGTGGCGGTCTCCGACAGCACGGGTGCGATCTACAACGCGAAGGGAATCGACGTCGAGACGGCGATCGCCCACAAGCAGGAGACGGGCTCGCTGTCCGGCTTGAAGGACGCCGAGCAGCTGACGAACGAGGACCTGCTCCTCCTCGAGTGCGACGTGCTCGCGCCCTGTGCCCTCGAGCAGGTGATCACATCCGAGAACGCGGACAAGATCAAGGCGAAGATCGTCTGCGAGGGCGCGAACGGCCCGACGACGCCATCGGCGGACGAGATCCTCGAGGACCGCGGCGTGCTCATCCTCCCGGACGTGCTCGCGAACGCGGGCGGCGTGGTCGTCTCCTACTTCGAGTGGGTGCAGGGGCTTCAGGAGTACTTTTGGAAGGAAGACGAGGTCAACGCGCGCCTGAACGACATCGTGACCCGCGCCTTCAACGAGACCTGGGCCACGCGGGAGAGCCGTGGGACGAGCATGCGCATGGCGGCCTACGGGCTCGCCGTGAACCGCGTCGCCGAAGCGACGACGACGCGCGGCCTCTATCCCTAGGGTCGTCCTCTACGGGGCGGAGGGCTGTCACCTCTGCGAGCGCGCGCGGGCGACCCTGCTCGAAGTGCGAGGCGAGCTCGGGTTCGAGCTGGAAGAGATCGCGATCGACGGCGACGCGCAGCTCGAGGCGCGCTACCGCGAGCTGATCCCTGTCGTCGAGATTGACGGGAAGCAGGAGTTCGTCTACTTCGTCGACCCGGCGGCCCTCCGTCGGAAGCTCGCACAAACTGCCGGCTCGGAGGGGACTTTGTGACGGTCCGACGCACCACCCTTGCTGCGCCTGTAAGAATCCTTGTGTGGTGTTACAAACTCCCACGCAAGGGGCTCCGCCCGACCGGCTCACCGTCGGCGTCGCAGCTCGCCTCAGCCGGTACCTCCAGGTTCTGACGCAGGCGAGGAAGATGGGCAAGAGCCGAATCTCCTCGCAGGAGATCTCGGACTACACGAACATCAACGCGACGCAGATCCGCCGCGACCTCTCCGCGTTCGGCAAGTTCGGCAAGCGCGGAGTGGGCTACAACATCGACAGCCTGCTCGGCGAGATCCGGAAGATCCTCCGCACCCAGGGGCAGCACAACATCCTGCTCGTCGGGGCCGGCAGGCTCGGCGAGGCGATCGTCAGCTCACCGATCTTCGCGGAGCACGGGATCCATATCGCCGCGATCGTCGACACGGATCCCGAGAAGGTGGGGCGGACCGTCGGCGACGTCGACGTCAGCGCCTACGGCGAGCTCCGCGACCTGATCCGGGAGAAGAACATCATCGTCGGCGTTCTGGCCGTGCCGGCGAGCAGCGCGCAGCAGGCGGCGCAGGACCTCGTCGGCGGAGGCGTGAAGATCATCTTCAACTACTCAGAGGCGCTCCTCGACGTCCCCTCGGACGTCGCGGTGCACACCTCGAACCCGGCTGTCGACCTGCTCTACGCGCTCTACTTCCACCTGACGTAGTCGCAAGCCTCGTCGCCGCGCCGGCTCCACGTCTCGCGTTAGCGGTGTGTGAGTGGCCGGTTAGGGGCCGCCCTCAGCGTTGGCCGAGTGATCGGGCAACGCACACAAAGCGTCTTGGTGGGCCTATCCGTCGCGGTGGCGACGCTGGCGGTGGGAGGGGTCGCCGGCGCGTCCCCGTCGTGGTCGGGCCCGGGAGTCGGCGTTCGTTCGAGCACACAGGCCGAACCGCCGCTCACGCTGCCCGCGCCGTTGCCGAACCGGCAGGTCAGGGTTCCGATCCTCATGTACCACCGAGTCCACGCCACCCCGCCGGCGTCGCAGCGGCCCCTGACGGTGCACCCGGCCGACTTCGCCCGTCAGATGAGGTGGCTGAAGCAACACGGGTATCGCACCATCACGCAGCGCGAGCTCTACGAAGCGCTCTTCCTCGGCAAACGGCTGGGGCCGAAGCCGATCCTGATCACCTTCGACGACGGGTACAGCGAGGTCTTTCACAAGGCAGTGCCGGTGCTCAAGAGGCTGGACATGCGCGCGACCGCGTACGTCATCTCGGGCCGGACCCTGCGGAGCGACACGGTCTTTCTGACGTGGCACTTGCTCCGCGCGCTGGAACGGGACGGCGTGGAGATCGGGTCGCACACGGTGGAGCATCGTCGCCTGACCTCGCTCTCGGACGGTGAGGCGCTGCGCGAGCTCGTGCAATCGCGCCGCGCGTTCGAGCGGCGCCTCGATCACCCTGTGCAGTGGCTGGCCTATCCCCTGGGCGCGTACGACTCGCGAATCGAGCGGCTTGCCCGGCGGGCCGGATACGTGCTCGCGGTGACGACTGAGCACGGGGTTGTCCAATCCGCCCGTAGCCCGCTCGCCTTGCGCAGGCTGCGCATCCTCGATTCGACCGGCGTCTCCGGCCTCGCCGCGATGCTCGGATCCTGACCGTGTCCGACCAATCCGGCGTCTGACCCCATGACCTAACGAGACGCGTCGGGTGCCTGGCACCGGCCGTGTCCGACGTGGACGAGTCTCGACGTCCTTCCCAAGCGGAACGGCGACGATCGGCCACGTACGCATTGGACTGTCGGGTGCCAGGCACCGGACATGGCCTCGAAGCGGCGAAGATGCCGGGGATGAGGATCCTCCTCTGGCACGGATACCTCCTGGGCGGTACCGGGTCCAACGTGTACACGCGCGCGCTCGCGCGCGAGTGGGGTCGGGCCGGGCACGACGTCACCGTGTTCTCCCAGGACCCGGATCCAGGGCAGTACGACCTCGGCGGAGCGACCGTCGTTCGTCCCGAGATCGGCGGCGTGCTGCCCGTCTTCGTGCTCGACCGGTACGAGGGGCTCGACGCGCGCCTGCTCCCGGAGCTCACCGCCCAGGAGCGGGAGCGGTACGTCGAGGCGAACGCGGCCGCGCTTCGCGAGCACCTCCCCGCCGACCTCGTCTTTGCGAACCACGTTCTCCTCGGCGGCCCAGTCGCGGCCGCGTCCGGCGCCCGCTACGGCGTCAAGGCTCACGGCTCGGAGCTCGAGTACTCGATGCGCGGCAACCGCGAGCTCTCGGACTGGGGGCGGGAGTCGCTCGCCGGTGCCGAAGCGGTCTTCGTCGGCTCGGAGCACATTCGCGAGGTGCTCGACGACGTCGTCGGCCATGTCGACCGCGTGCACGTCGTCCCGCCGGGGGTCGACGTCGAGGAGTTCGTCTTCCTTCCCCGGGACGAGGCGCTCCGCCGGCTGATCGCTGAAAGCCGCGCCGACCCGCCCAATCCAGGCAACGCGTCCGAGCGGCTGCCCGACGAGGGAAACGCCGAGCGTCTCGAGGCGTTCTTCGCGACCGACGAGCCGACCGTCCTCTACTTCGGCAAGCTGCTCCGCAACAAGGGCGTCCACGTGCTGCTCGAGGCGCTCCGCGACGTCGACGCCCGGGCCGTGATCGTCGGCTTCGGCGATTACCGCGCCGAGCTCGAGGATCTCGCCCCCGAGCGAACGCTCTTCACCGGGCCGCTCGAGCACCGCCATCTCGCCGCGCTCATCCCGCTGACCGACGTGACGGTCGTCCCGTCGATCTTCCCGGAGGCGTTCGGCATGGTCGCCGCCGAGGCCGCGGCGGCGGGCTCGCTCCCGCTCGTCTCGAAACATTCGGGCCTGGCCGAGATCGCCGCCGGCGTCGCCGAGGAGTATCCGGAGGGCAAGGGCGAGCTGGCCAGCTTCCAGACCGGCAACGCGACCGAGCTCGCCGAGAAACTCCGTCGCATTCTCTCGCTCGACCCGAAGGGGCGCGCCGAGCTCGCCGCGGCAGCCAGGAAAGCGGTCGTCGACCGCTGGAGCTGGGCCGGCGTGTCGAATCGGCTTCTAGAGCCCTTTTCTCCGTGAGGCGCGAAAAGCGGGCGCCGCCTTCAGGCGGTGCGAGCCGACGTGCGGCCCCGCTGCTCGGACGAAGTGGGGCTCTGCGCCGTTCACGTAACCTGCTCGCCGTGGCGCAGGAGGTGCTCCAGGAGGCGTACGACCTCTACGAGTCGACGCAGGACTTCACGGTCGCGGTCGAGGAAGAGTTCTCGATCCTCGACCCCGAGACCCTGTCGCTCACGAACCGCTTCGAGGATTTCAAGGCCGCCGCGCAGGGCACCGAGCTCGAGCCGCACCTCGTCGGCGAGCTGATCGCCTCCGAGGTGGAGGTCAGGACAGGTCGCTGCGAGTCCTTCGCCGAGATCGTGACGCTGGTTCCCGAGCGCCGAGCCCAGCTGAGGCGGCTCGCCGACGAGCTCGGAGTCGCGCTCGGGGCGACGGGAACGCATCCCTGGAGCCCCTGGCAGGAGCAGCGGATCATCGACACGCCCCACTACCGGCTCCGCGACGAGCTCCTGCGCTACGTCGTCTGGCGGAACAATTCGTTCGGCCTGCACGTGCACGTTGCGATCCGCGGAGCAGACCGGGCCGTGAAGGTCGCGGACGGCCTGCGCACCTACCTGCCGGAGCTGCTCGCGTGGTCGGCGAGCTCACCGTTCGTCGAGAACGTGAACACCGGCCTCCACTCGGCGCGCACCGAGATCTTCACTCGCTTCTTCCCGCGCTGCGGCATCCCGGACGCGTACGGCGACTGGGACACGCTCGCGGACTACGTGGGGATGCTCTACGCGACCGGCTCGATCTCGGATCCGACCGAGATGTGGTGGAGCGTCCGCCCGCACCTGGGCTTTCCGACGGTCGAGATCCGCATCTCGGACGCGCAGCCGATCCAGGAGGAGTCGATCTCGCTGGCGGCACTTTCGTATTCGCTCGCCGCGAGGATCGCCCGCGCCGTGGACGAGGGCGAGCCGCTGCTCGTGCCGACGCACCGGGAGCTCGAAGAGAACTTCTGGCGCGCGATTCGCTGGGGGCTCTCTGGCGAGATGATCGACCTCCGCACTCGGGCGGTCAGGGCGACGCGCGCTGCGATCGAGGAGCTGATCGAGTGGGTGCAGCCCGTCGCCGGCGAGCTCGGCACGGCGGACTACCTGACCGTTCCGGAGGCGAACGCGGCCGAGCGTCAGATCGCGCGCTTCGAGGAGGGTGCGTCGCTGGAAGAGATCTACGCCGAGCAGGTCCGGCACTCGATGGAGCCGGTCAGTGGCTGAGGGAGAACAGCCCGCCGAAGAGCTGACGCCCGAGGAGCTGCTCGAGCACATACGGCGGATGAAGGTCTCCGACCTGCTCCTCTCGACGATCTCGACCGTGGCGCAGCTCGGCTACGCGAAGCTCGACCCGGCCGGGCGTGACCTCGAGCAGGCGAAGCTCGCGATCGACTCGCTGACGGCCCTTGTTCCCGTCCTCGAGGGCTCGGTTCCGGAGGACGTGCTCCGCGACTTCAACCAGGTGGCCGCGAACCTCAAGCTCGCCTATGCGAAGGCAGCGGCGGAGGGGCAGCCGGAGCCGCCTGTCCGCGAAGGCGGACCGGGGGAGGGGGCGCCGGGGGAACCGGGAGGCTCCCGCGGTCCGGACGAGCGGCAGGGAGGCTGATCAGGAGTGCGCCCAGACGACGGCGGCCACGGGAAGCGCCGCCGCGAGCCCTAGGCCGAGCACGATCCAGCCGACTGTGCTGCTCCCCTCGCCGGAGGTCGCCGCCGGCTCGGCTGACGGCCTCGGCGCGGCTGTCCGGTACACGTACGTCGCCGAGCTCGGCCCGGTCGGGTCCGGGCTCGCGAGGAACTGGTCGAACTGCCGCTTCCGGGCGTACGTGAGCTCGAGTGCGATCGTCTGCGCGAGCAAGGCGCGCGGGCTCTTCGCGGGGCGCGGAAGCCGGATGTCCTCGGGCCGGACCTGAACCTCGACCTCGGGCTTGCCCTCCGGGATGGGCACGCGAAGCTCCGAGCGGCGGACTCCGTCGAGGCGGCCCGAGAACGGGATGCGCTCGCCGCCGACGCGCACCGTTCCGCGCACGCGAAGCGGCGCTGCCACGCGCAACCGTTCCGGCGCCGTGGTCCCGCGGAGGCCGACGTTGAGGCCCTCGGGGAAGACGTCCGCCTTGATCGAGGAGCGCACCCGTCCGCTCACCTGGGCGAGGCTGACCGGGTCCGGCTCGGCGCTGAAGGACGGGACGATGACCCCGGTCGCGTTCCGCACCGTCACGGCGCCGGGCTCGACCTTCACCTCGACCGGGAGGCCGGCAGCGCTCTCCGCGAGTCGGAGGTCGGCCCACGCTGCGAGCACCCGCCGCCCCGGGGAGAAGCCCTCCCAGAGGATCTGGTTCTCGCGCCGTCCCGGCTGCGACTCGGACCCCGGGCCGGGCGTGACGGACAGGACCGGGGCCGGCACCGTGAGCACGTAGTCGCCGAGTCGCTTCAGCACGATCGTCTGGAGGACGCGGACGGAATGCGGCTTCCCGTTCTCGTCCATTCCCACCACGACTCGCTCGCGGTTGTCGAGGCCGCGCAAGAAGCGAGGCGGGAGCGGGAGCACACCGGATGTCTCCGGCGCGAGGGGCGGCGTCCGCGGCAGGACCTCCGGGGGCCAGGGAAGCGAGACGGGAGGCGCCGCGCCCGCAGCCGGCGCCCAGAGCGCGGCCGCCACGACGCCGGCGACGACCAGCCGCCTCATCGGCTAGCGGACCTGCTCGAGCGGGGTGAGCGTCGCCGAGAGGGGGTCGTCCTTCACGGGCCGGTAGATCATGCCTCCGAAGCGCGCGAAGTAGACGTCGTCGTCGACGACGCCCTCGTGGTTGTTCTCGTTGAAGCCGCGGTGATCGCCGTTCGCTCCCTGGACGGAGACCTGGTGGAGGGCGTCGATCACCTTCTGCCGGTCCTCGACGCCGCCCGCCTTCTCGATCGCCGCCGCGAGCACGTTGACGAAGTCGTACGAGTACATCGCGTAGTCGGGCGGCTGGACGACCTCTTCGCCCTCCGGGGTCTTCACGCCGACGAGCTGCACGCCGAAGCGATCCTCGTACTTGCGCTGGAACGCGAGGAACGGCCCGGGCCCGACCTCGGCGGTCGGCCTGCCCGCGGCGAAGGTGAGGCCGTCGACCCACTCGGGGTGGTTGGCGAGCTGCTGGCGCACGAGCGGGTCCTCGCCCGCGGCCGGCGTGTAGACGGGCACGTCCCAGCCGGACGAGCGCGCTGCGGAGAGGACGCCGGCGATCGTCGTCGGCTGGGCCCAGACGAGCAGCGCGTCGGCGCCCGAGCGGCGCGCCCGAAGGATTTCCGGCGCGAGATCGGCGGCGTCGGAAGGCACGGTGAGCCTGATCGCCACCGACTCGGGGTTGTGCGAGAACGACTCGCGGATCGCCTTCACTCCCTCCTGGCCGTACGTCGAGTCGTCGACGATCAACCCGATCTTGTCGTGCTTCGGGATGAGGTACTCGGCGAGCCTGAAGGCGGTCCCGTGGTCGGTGGGCGCGATCCGGAACACGTTGGGCCGCTGCTCGAGGTCGACGAGGTCGACGCCGCCCTGGTACGTGATCCCGAGCGGGCGGTCGGCGTCGTTCGCGAGGCGCCACGAGGCGTTGACGCCGGTTCCCTCGTCGACGATCGCGACCGCGCCGTCCGCTATCGCCTGCCGGACGTTACGGACCGCTCTCCGGGCCGAGAGCCCCGTGTCGTAGCGCTTGATCCGGAGGCGGTACGTTCCTTCGTCCGTCTGGATGTTCGCCTCGTCGGCGGCGAGCTGCGCACCGTCGGCGATCGTCTGGCCGACGTACGGCGTTCGCGAGAACGGCGCGTTGACCGCGACGAGCAAGGTCTTCGCGGAGTCCTCAGAGCCACCGTCGCCGCCGCAGGCGGGGAGGAAGGCGCAGAGAACCAAAGAGAGGAGAGTGAGCCGCTTCAAGGGGCTGGGAATGCTAGAGAGACTGGCGGCCCAGGTATGCGGTTCGCACCGCCTCGTCGGCGGCGACTTCCGCCAAGGTGCCCGTCGCGATCCGGTGCCCGGCCTCGAGGACGGTGACGAGGTCGGCGACGCGCCGCACGAAGCGGAGATTGTGCTCGATCACGAGCAGGCCGAGGCCGCGGTTGCGGAGGGATCGGAGGAGGTCGGCCAGACGTTCGAGCTCCGCGGCCGAGGCGCCTGCGGCCGGCTCGTCGAGCAGGAGCACACGCGGCTCGGTCGCGAGGGCTGAGGCGATCATCAACAGGCGCTGCTCGTGGGCGGTGAGCTCCGACGCCCGCCGGTCGGCGCCGTGGTCGAGCCCGACGAAGGCAAGGGCCGCGAGCGCGTGCTTCTCGGCTCGTCGTTCGTCCGCCCTCGCCCTCGGCGTCCGGAAGAACGTCCGGAACGGCCCGGCGCTCCGCCTGCGCAGCCCTGCCCCCACGAGCGCGTTCTCGAGCACCGTGAGCTCTGCGAAGACGGCTGTCGTCTGCTGCGTGCCGACGATCCCGCGCTCGGCGCGCGCCGGCTCGGGGAGGCCTGTCAGATCTTCCTCGCCGAGGACGATCGAGCCGTCGTCTGCGCCGAGCTGGCCTGCGATCACCTTGAGCGCGGTGGTCTTGCCCGAGCCGTTCGGGCCGATCAGAGCGTGCACGGTTCCGGGCGCGACCTCGAGCTCGAGCCGGTCGAGGGCTTCCAGGCTGCCGAAGCGTTTCGAGACACGGCTCGCGGCGAGCGGCGCCGGGCTGTCGAATTCGTCGAGCGTGGCCGGCGCTGCGGCACGAGCCCGGTCGCGACGGGGCCGGACCCGTCGCCACCAGGCATCCGCGTACGGGAGCAGCCCCGCGCCGCCGAGACCCAGCAAGAGGAGCACCCCGTACCCGGTCAGCATCTCCTCGAGCCGGCCCGGGGGCAGGCCCCGCGCGGCGCCGATCTCCTCGGCGGCGTTCGAGAAGCCCGCGATCACCGCCAGCCCGACGACAGGGCCCAGCGCGTAGCGCGCGCCGCCGAGGATGACCGCGACGAAGAGCTCGAACGAGAGCACCGGCCCGTAGGCGGAGGGATCCGCGACCTGCGAGAGCTCGACGCTGAGCGCCCCGGCCAGCCCCGCGATCGCCGCCGAGGTCGTGAACGCGCCGAGCCGAAGCCGGGCGACAGGAACCCCGAGGCCCAGGGCTGCCTCGACCTGGTCCCGGCCTGCCGCGAGCGCGAGGCCCGGTCCGCGGTGCGCGAGCACCGCGAACGCGAGCAGGGCGAGGCCGAGCAGCGTGAGCCCGATCACGTAGTGCGCGGTCGGCGTCAGCGTCTGTCCGAGCACGCCCGCCTCCGGCATCACGAGCCCCTGGGCGCCGCCGGAGATCCCCGGGAACGACGTCAGCCCGAGCAGGACGATCCAGCTGAGGATCCACGTGCTGACGGCGACGAACGCCCCCCGCAGCCGACCGGTTGCGAGACCGGTCAGGACACCGCAGGCGCTGGCGACGAGGACGGCGAGCAGGAGCGAGGGCAGCAGCGGCACGCCGCCCTTCGCACGCGCGATCGCCTCCGCGAAGGCGCCGATCCCGAAGAACGCCCCCTGCCCGAGCGAGGGAATTCCGGCAAGACCCACGGCGTACCCGAGCCCGACCGCGGCTAGCGCGAGGTAGACGAAGCCGGCGAGATCCAGCAGCCGCCCCTCGGGGAGCGCGGCCGGGGCGAGCAGAGCCGCGGCGAACACGAGGGCCCACAGGGTCGCCCTCCGGCTCCAGCTCGCGCGGAGCTCCCGCGCCGCAGCGGTGAGCGCGTTCCGCGTCTGGCCGAGGACCGCCGGCGCGGCGCTCATGCGCGACCCGGAACCGGCTCGGAACGGACCGACCGATAGGCGATCAGGGCGAGGGCGAAGGCGAGCGGGAGGATCTCACCGTACTGCGGGCCGAGACCGAGGTCGGCGATGCGCAGATTGTCGATCGCCGCCTCGGCGACGCCGACGCCGAGCCCCGCGGCGAAGGCCGCCCAGGGCGAGCCGAAGCGGACGATGAGGGCGGCGACGAGGCCCTTCAGCCCGAGCAGGGCGCCCGTGTCGACCGTGAACGGCGCGGAGGGAGCCGCGACCACGGCCGCGAGGGCCGCCAGCCCTCCCACGAGGCCGAATGTGAGCGCGACGAGCCGCTCGACGGGCAGGCCGGAGAACCGGGCGCCCTCGGGCTCGGACGCGATCGCCTGCAAGGCGCGGCCGTGGCGTGTGCGCTCGAGCGTCCAGGCGGCCGCCGCCGCGAGGAGGGCGGCGAAGCCGATCACGAAGAAGGAGCGCACCTGGATGCTCGCGCCGGCCACGGAGACGACCCCGTCGTTGCCCAGTTCGTCGAAGGGCAGCGGATCCGGGAAGACGTAGGCCGGCCGCGTGAAGACGGCGCCGACCATCCCGTGGAGGGCAAACGCGATCGCGAGCGTCGCCGCCACCCAGCCGAGGGTCGAGCCGCGCAGCAGATAGGGCTCGATGAACAGGATGTACGTCGCAGCCCCGACACCGACGCACAGGAGGAGCCCGACGACCAGGGCGAGCAGGAACCGCCCCGGCGCGAGGCTCGTCTGGCTGACCGGCGCCGTGCCCGCTGCGACGAGCAACGTCGCGAACACCGCGAACGAGACGAGGTCGCCGAAGGCGAAGTAGACGACCCCGGTCAGGCGGTAGATGAGCGAGTAGCCGACGGCGAAGATGCCGTAGACGCCGCCCGCAGCGAGGCCCGTGACGATGACCTGGACGACGAGGCTCACGGCGGGACAGTACTCAGGGGCTCGGCGCGTCGGTTCGCCCGCGTCAAGCAGGCGACCAATTCGCAGCGGGGCTACTACGCGCCGCGCCGCGCCGTCCGGTCCACCCCGAAAGATGGGCCGATGGGCCTATAGACGGTCCTACATCTCGCATGCTTTCATTTGGGGTTGGAGCACAAGGGTCGTTCATCTGAAAAAGGGGGGAATCACTTGCGAAAGTTTCGCCTTGCCTTCGCTGCGGCGGGGGCACTAGTCCTCGCGGCCGCCGGGCTCGCGCTCGCGACCGGGGGTGACTCGGGGACCACGAGCAGCAGGCTGCACGCCTCGAGGCTCGCGCCGACCGGAGGCACTTCGGCGCTCGCGAGCACGCAGGCCTCGAGCGCGCAGACGACGCGCATCGCACTGCCCGGCCTGACACAGCCGCTTCGCGACATGCCGCGCGTCCCGGACGGCAAGCACAACTTCAAGCGGGGCCTGCAGGAGCTTTCCCGGGCTATCGAGGGAACGGGCGCCTCAGGCGGCGCGCCGACCGAGGCCGTCCAGACGAAGGCCGGCACGGGCGACATGCCATCGCCGATCCAGAACTTCGACGGCATCGCGCGGATCTGCGGCTGTCTGCCACCGGATACCGACGGCGACGTGGGGCCGAACCACTACATGCAGTTCGTCAACCTGCACTTCGCGATCTTCACGAAGGCGGGTGTCCAGGTCGGCGCCACCCAGCCGGGTAACGCGCTGTGGACCGGCAATCCGAACGCGCCGAACTGCGCTGCCAACAACGACGGCGACCCGGTCGTCCTCTACGACCAGTTCGCAAACCGTTGGTTCGCCTCGCAGTTCGCGTTCCCGAACTTCCCGAACGGGCCGTTCTACCAGTGCATCGCGGTCTCGACCACGAACGACCCGTCGGGGACGTGGAACGGCTACGAGTACCTCGTCTCGGCGACGAAGCTGAACGACTATCCGAAGTTCGGTGTCTGGCCCACCCAGAACGCCTACATGGGGACGATCAATCAGTTCATCGCCCCGGGCTTCCAGTGGGGCGGCGTCGGCATCCTCGCATTCGAGCGCGACAAGATGATCGCCGGCCAGCCGGCGAAGATGGCGTACAGGGACATGCTCGCCGAGGCACCGGCGCTGTGGGGCGGCATGCTCCCGGCGGATGTCGACGGTCCGACTCAGCCGCCGGCGGGTGCGCCTGCGCCGATGATCGAGGTCGACGACGACCAGTGGGATCCGCCGAACTTCCCGGCCGACCGCCTGGACGTCTGGAACGCGACCGTCGACTTCGTTCCTCCCGTCGCGCAGGTGACGATGGCGCACGAGGGGATCCTGCCGGTGACGCCGTTCGACGGAATCCTTTGCGGGTTCTCGCCGTGCGTGCCGCAGCCGGGAACGGCCCAGCGGCTCGACACGCTGGGCGACCGGCTCATGTACCGGCTGGCGTACCGGAACTTCGGCAACCGCCAGGAGATGGTCGTCAACCACACGGTAGACGTCGGCTCCGATCGGGCCGGGATCCGCTGGTACGACCTGACGCGGACGTCCGGCAACTGGAGCATCGCGCAGCAGAGCACGTATGCGCCTGCCGACGGCCTCCATCGCTGGATGGGGAGCGCGGCCATGGACAAGGACGGCAACATGGCGATCGGCTTCACGACCAGCAACGCGACCGCGCCCAACTATCCGAGCGTCAGGTACGTGGGGCGGCTCGCGACGGATCCGCCGAACCAGCTCCCGCAGGCCGAGGAAGTGCTCAAGGCCGGCGCGGGCTCGCAAACGCACACCGCGGGCCGCTGGGGCGATTACTCGATGATCGCGACCGACCCGGTCGACGACTGCACGTTCTGGTTCACGAACGAGTACATCCAGACGACTGGGACCGCTGAGTGGAGGACCAGGGTCGGCTCCTTCAAGTTCCCGAGCTGCGGTGGGCCACCGCCTCCGCCGCCTCCGCCACCTCCGCCTCCTCCTCCGCCACCGCCACCTCCGCCTCCGCCCCCGCCACCACCGCCTCCGCCACCTCCGCCTCCGCCTCCGCCCCCACCGCCGCCGCCGCCGCCTCCACCACCGCCTCCTCCGGCCCGCTGCCGCGTTCCGCGCGTCATCGGCCTGAGGCTCGGCGTCGCGAGGCAGCGGATCCGCAGGGCCAACTGCTCCGTCGGCCGCGTGCGCCGTGTTCGCACCAGGCCGAGGCTGCGCGGCCGTGTGATCGGCCAGAGCCCGAGGCCCGGCGCCGTCAGGCGCGTCGGCTTCCGGGTCAACCTGCTCGTCGGTCGCGGGTAGACACGAGAACGAAAATGCCCTGGCGGCTTCGGCCGCCAGGGCATTCTTCTGCGGTCCCCGCTATTGAGTTTTCGGTATCGGGCTGTTATGAATCCGCCCAGTGAGGGGAGTGAGGGGAGGTCATTTCCGACTCGCGCTAGCAGTGGTGGCGACGCTTCTGCTTGCTCTGGGTGCCGCGCTGCTCGCGCGTGATGGCGGAAGCCAGGCGGTGCGCGCATCGGTGGGCGACGCACCCGTCGGCGCCGCCGTCGAGGGATCGGCAAAGTCCGGGCGCGACCTGGCGTTCAACACGCAGGTGTCGCGGCCCAGCATTGTCGGCCCGTTGCGCGACCTGAAGCCGTCGAAGCCGGTCTGGCACGGCAACAAGAACGTCGAGGAGCGCGAGGCCACGTACCCGTTGCGGGCAGCTCCTGGCGAGGGCTACGACGGAGCGCTCCAGAGCAGCGTCCCGGGCCCGAAAGTCCCTGGGCCGCCCACGACGTTCGAGGGCGTGAACAACATCAACGGCGTGCTGCCGCCCGACACGAACGGCGACGTCGGGCCGAACCACTACATGCAGTGGGTCAACCTCTCGTACGCGGTCTACAACAAGACCACCGGCGCGCTCGTCCTCGGGCCGCTGGCCGGCAACACCCTCTTCGCCGGACTGCCGAACTGCGGTGCTCAGAACGCGGGCGACCCGGTCGTTCTCTACGACCAGTACGCGGGTCGCTGGCTCGGCGCGCAGTTCACCGGCAACAACTACATCTGCATCGCGATCTCGGCGACGAACGACCCCACCGGGACGTGGTGTGCGTACGAGTACTTGCCGAACCCGGCCGAGTTCCCGGACTACCCGAAGTTCGCCGTCTGGCCCAGCCAGAACGCGTACATGCAGGTGGCGACGCAGTTCAGCAACACGTTCGACGGCTTCATGGTCGTCGGCTACGAGCGCGACAAGATGCTCGCCTGCCAGACCGCTCGCATGCTCTACAAGAACATGTTCCCCGTCGATCCGTACCTGCCATTCGTCCTTCCGGCAGACGCGGACGGGGCGACGTTGCCGCCGGCGAACATGCCCGCGCCGATCCTGGCGATGAACTTCGACGGCACGGGCCTCGACCCCGACCAGCTCCAGGTCTGGAACGCGACGCTCGACTTCAACGCGCAGACGATCGACGTCACGTACGAGCGCAGCCTCCAGGCGGCCGCGTTCGATTCGAACCTCTGCTACTACGCCCGTAACTGCATCCCCCAGCCTGGCACGTCTGTGGGGCTCGACACGCTCGCTGACCGCCTGATGCACCGAGTGCAATACCGGAACTTCGGCGGCTGGCAGACCCTTGTCGCGAGCCAGTCGGTCGACACCGGCGGCGACCACGCCGGCGTGCGCTGGTACCAGATCGAGAAGGTCGGGGCCGGCAACTGGGGCATCAAGGACCAGGGGACCTTCGCGCCCGATGCCGCGAACCGCTGGATGCCCAGCATCGCGATGGACAAGAGCGGCAACCTCGGGCTGGGCTACTCCGCCTCGAGCAGCAGCGTCTTTCCGAGCGTTCGCTATACCGGCCGGCTCGCCACCGATCCGCCGGGAACGATGCAGGCCGAGGACACGATCATGGCCGGCACCGGGTCGCAGACCCACACGGCGAGTCGTTGGGGCGACTACTCGATGATGTCCGTCGACCCGGTCGACGACTGCACGTTCTACTTCACGAGCGAGTACATCCAGACGACTGGCAGCGCGAACTGGCGCACGAGAATCGGTTACTGGAAGTTCCCGTCCTGCGGCCCGGCCCCGGGCCCGCCGCCGCCGCCGCCGCCGCCACCGCCCCCGCCGCCACCTCCGCCGCCACCTCCGCCGGTCCCGACCTACACGCGCACGACGGAGACCGGGCAGACGATCACCCCGGGTACCGCCGACCTCGGCATCCACTGCGACGACTGCTGGCGCTCCGTGAACTTCCCGTTCCCGGTCACCGTCTACGGGTCGCAGTTCACGACCGCGAACGTGAGCTCGAACGGGATCATCAACTTCACGAATGAGAATCTGTGGTGGGCGAACGCGTGCCTGCCGTCTCGCATCCAGGGCCGCGCCGTCATCCTCTACTGGGACGACCTCCTGACAACGTCGCCGGCGCCGACCCAGGGCGTCTTCACGGCGACGACAGGCTCGGCCCCGAACCGCCAGTTCATCATCGAGTTCCGCGTCGGCTACGTCGGTGCGGGCGGTTCCGCGAACTTCGAGGTCATCTTCAGCGAGAGCAGCCCCGCGATCCGCGTGGTGTACGGGGCGCTTGCACAGCTCGGGACGGGCCAGACCGCCGGAGTGCAGGCCTCGAACACAGGCCCGTTCACCCAGCACGGCTGCAACACGTCCTTCTTGACGGCCAACACGGCAGCCGTCTATACGCCGACCGCGCCTCCGCCTCCGCCGCCTCCGCCGCCACCTCCGCCGCCGCCTCCGCCTCCACCTCCACCTCCGCCTCCGCCTCCGCCGCCGCCACCGGCCCGCTGCCGCGTGCCGCGAGTGATCGGCCTGAGGCTCGGCGTCGCGAGGCAGCGGATCACCAGGGCCAGATGCCGAGTCGGCCGGGTGCGCCGAGTACGCACGAGGCGAACGCTGCGCGGCCGTGTGATCGGTCAGAGCCCGAGGCCGGGCGCAGTGAGGCGAGTGGGCTTCCGGGTCAACCTCCTGGTCGGGCGAGGCTAGGGCCGTGAGACGGCGTCGCGTCGCATTGGCGCTCGCACTGGGCGCGGCGGTCCTCATCGCCGCGGTCGCCTTCGGCTCGGCCCATGGCTCGAGCGCGGGACAGGTCGCCGTCGCCCAAGGATCCCCCGACGTCGTCGCGGGCACGCCGGTCTCGAGCAAGGCCGCCAAGTCCTCGCCGGAGAAGATGTACGGGTACGCGAGCCCGGTGAACGTGCCTGCGCTTCGCTCTCTGAAGGCGAGGCCGTACCGCTTGGGCCGCGCTCCCGAGCCCGACTTCGAGAGCTACCTCTCGCGCCTACCCGGTAGCAGCACCATCGACCCGGTCGTGCAGCGGAGCGCGCCGTCGGATGTGATGCCGCCTCCGATCGCGAACTTCGAGGGGATCAACAACCTCTGCGGCTGCTACCCGCCTGACACGGAGGGCGACGTCGGCCCGAACCACTACATGCAGTGGGTGAACCTGCACTACGCGATCTACAGCAAGACCGGCACGCTCCTCGTCGGGCCGAACCCCGGTAACACGCTGTTCCCGCCCCAGCTGCCGAACTGCTCCACGTTGAATCGCGGCGACCCCATCGTCCTCTACGACCAGTATGCGAACCGGTGGATGGCGAACCAGTTCGCGTTCGTCAGCACGGGCAGCGGGCCGTTTTACCAGTGCATCGCGGTCTCGACCACGAATGACCCGACGGGCACCTGGTGCGCGTACGAGTTCCTCGTGCATCCGGTCAAGTTCAACGACTACCCGAAGTTCGGCATCTGGCCGTCGCAGAACACGTACACGATGACGGCGCCGCAGTTCAACTCGAACGGCGGCCAGGGCGTCTGGGGCTTCGAGCGCGACAAGATGCTCGCCTGCCAGCCGGCGGGGATGGCGTATCAGGATCTCGTCAACTTCGACCCGAACCTGCCGCGGATCCTGCCCGCCGACGCCGACGGAGCGACGATGCCGCCGGCGAACGCGCCGCAGCCGATCATCACCGACAACGACGACGGAGCCGGCTATCCGGACGACCGCGTCGATGTGATGAACGCCGTCTTCACTTGGAGCCCGACGCCGTCGGTGAGCGTGACGCGCGAGGGCTTCCTCCCAACCGCCGACTGGGATCAGGACATCGGGTGCGTCGGACGTGCCTGCATTCCGCAGCCGGGCACCACGGTGAAGGTGGACGCGCTCCCCAACCGCCCCATGTACCGCCTCGCCTATCGCAACTACGGCACCTATCAGGCGCTCACCTGGGTGCACACGGTGGACGCGGATGCTCCGAGTGGGAACCGCGCGGGCGTGCGTTGGTACGAGCTGAGGAAGTTCACCGGCGGCAACTGGGGGATCCAGAACCAGGGGACGTTCGGGCCGGCGGACGGCATGTTCCGCTGGATGGGCGCCGGCGCAATGGACAAGTCGGGCGACCTGGCGATCGGCTACTCGATCGGCAACGGAACGGCGCCGAACTACCCGAGCATCGCGTACGCCGGACGTCTCGTCACCGATCCGCCGAACGAGCTGAGCCAGGGCGAGGCCGTTCTTCACACCGGCACCGGCTCCCAGACCGGCGCGGCGATGCGTTGGGGCGACTACTCGATGATGGGCATCGACCCGGTCGACGACTGCACGTTCTGGTACACGACCGAGTACCTGCAGACGACCGGGACGAACCCGTGGCGCACGCGCATCGGAAGCTTCAAGTTCCCGAGCTGCGGTCCTCCGCCCCCGGGCCCGAGCTGTCCGGCCGGTGCGACGATCGTCAACATCCAGGACTTCTCGTTCAATCCCCAGAACGTGAACGTTGCACCGGGGACGACCGTGTGCTGGCGAAACCAGGGCGCGGTCGCGCACACGGTGACCTCGAACACGGGGCTTTTCAACTCCGAGTTGCTCGACCCGAACGAGATCTTCACGTTCACGTTCACGACGAACGGGACGTACGCCTACCACTGCACGCCGCACCCGAACATGACGGGCACGGTCACCGTCGGCGGTCCGCCGCCACCTCCGCCACCGCCGCCTCCGCCGCCTCCGCCGCCTCCGCCACCCCCTCCGCCACCGCCGCCGCCGCCGCCGCCGCCTCCGCCTCCGCCGCCGCCTCCGCCTCCGCCTCCGCCTCCGCCTCCGCCTCCACCGCCTCCGCCGCCTCCGCCGCCTCCACCGCCGCCGCCTCCGCCGCCTCCACCGCCGCCACCTCCGCCACCTCCGCCGCCTCCGCCGCCGCCACCTCCTCCGGCGCGTTGTCGCGTGCCGCGGGTGATCGGACTGAGGCTCGGTGTTGCGAGGCAGCGGATCCGCAGGGCCAACTGTCGAGTCGGCCGGGTGCGTCGCGTTCGCACGAGGCGTTCGCTGCGCGGCCGTGTCATCGGCCAGAGCCCGAGGCCGGGTGCAGTCAGGCGCGCCGGCTTCCCGGTCAACCTGCTGGTCGGCCGGGGCTAGACGGGATTCTCAAGCCACGAACCCTGCGCGTGTGTTAGAAACACGCCGCGCCGGGACAACTCGGCGCCGACTACGTAGAGGGCAAGAGACCTGAGCTTCTTCCGAGATCACGCAGTCCTGTTCGCGCTCATCAGCGGCGGCGCCGCCGTCGCCTACGGCATTGCGCTCACGTATTGGCTGCTCAACCTGCCGGCCGGAAACGAGCGCATGCAGGAGATTGCGCGGGCCGTCCAGGAGGGCGCATCCGCATACCTGCGCCGCCAGTACCAGACGATCGCCGTCGTCGCGATCGTCCCGTTCCTCCTCATCGGCTTCTACGACAAGCTCGGCTGGGGGACGGCGATCGGGTTCCTGATCGGGGCAGTCCTCTCGGCGGCCGCTGGCTTCATCGGGATGAACGTCGCCGTCCGGTCGAACGTCCGCACGGCCGAGGCCGCCAAGCACGGCCTCAAGCCGGCCCTCAACGTCGCGTTCCGCGCCGGTTCGGTGACAGGCATGCTCGTCGTCGGGCTCGGCCTGCTCGGCGTCGCCGGCTACTACTGGGCGCTGACGGACTGGCTCGGGAACTCGTCCGAGTCGGCTATCGACGACCTCATCGGGCTCGCGTTCGGTGGCTCTCTGATCTCGGTCTTCGCGCGTCTCGGCGGCGGCATCTACACGAAGGCGGCCGACGTCGGCGCGGATCTCGTCGGCAAGATCGAGGCTGGCATTCCCGAAGACGACCCGCGGAACCCGGCCGTGATCGCGGACAACGTGGGCGACAACGTCGGCGACTGCGCGGGCATGGCGGCCGACCTCTTCGAAACCTATGCCGTGACGGCGGTCGCCGTGATGCTCCTCGCACGGGCGTTCCCGGCCAGCGAGCTCTGGCTCTACCCGCTGGCGATCGGCGGCATCTCGATCATCGCGTCGATCATCGGAACATTCTTCGCGCGCATCGGGAGCAGCGGCTCGATCATGAACGCCCTCTACAAGTCGGTGCTCGTGGCCACTGTCCTGTCGGCGATCGGCTTCATCCCCGTGACGGCTGCGTACGACGGCGCCACGTTCAGCTTCTGGAACCTCTACGGCCCGGCCCTGATCGGCCTCGGCGTCACGTTCCTTCTCGTCGCGATCACCGAGTACTACACGGGGACGCGCTGGGGACCCGTGAAGTCGATCTCGAGCGCGTCACGGACGGGCCACGCGACGAACATCATCGAGGGCCTCGCCGTCGGCATGCAGGCGACGGCCGCGCCCGTGATCGTGATCGCGATCGGCATCGTCTCCTCGTACTACGCCGCCGGCGAGGAGCTCTTCGGAATCGGCGTCGCGGTGATGGCGCAGCTGTCGATGACAGGCCTGATCGTCGCGCTCGACGCGTACGGCCCAGTCACCGACAACGCCGGCGGGATCGCCGAGATGGCGAACCTCGACGAGTCGGTGCGCGCGATCACGGATCCGCTCGACGCCGTCGGCAACACGACGAAGGCGGTCACGAAGGGCTACGCGATCGGCTCGGCGGGCCTGGCTGCGCTGATCCTCTTCGACGAGTACACGCGTGGGCTCCGCGAGCGCGGGCTGGAGACGATCACGTTCTCGCTGTCCGACCCGTGGGTCATCGCCGGCCTCTTCATCGGCGGGTTGATGCCGTTCCTCTTCGCGTCGCTCGCGATGCAAGCCGTCGGTCGGGTCGGCGGCGAGGTCGTCCAGGAGGTCCGGCGCCAGTTCCGCGAGATCCCGGGGATCATGGAGGGCACGGCCAAGCCCGAGTACGGGCGGGCGATCGACATCGTCACCGGCTCCGCGATCAAGCAGATGATGCTGCCGGCGATCATTCCCATCGCCTTCCCGGTCATCGTCGGGATCATCAAGCCGGAGATGCTCGGCGGCCTGCTGATCGGGACGATCGTCACCGGCATCTTCCTCGCGATCGCGATGACCTCGGGCGGCGGCGCCTGGGACAACGCGAAGAAGCTCATCGAGGACGGCCTCTACGGCGGCAAAGGCTCGGAGGCGCACGCAGCCGCGGTGACGGGCGACACGGTCGGCGATCCCTACAAGGACACGGCCGGCCCGGCGATCAACCCGATGATCAAGATCGCGAACATCGTCGCGATCCTGATCATCCCGCTGATCGTTTCGATCCACGGCTAGTGGCGCGGGGGAACCCCTGGTTCCCCCACGGACCCCCTCCTTCAGAACGGAGGTGCCGTTCGAGCGCGTCAGGAGGCGGCCACTGGGGTCGATCGGCGGCCGTTCCCCTCTCCGCAGCGAGCCTCCCGCCGGGCAAAGCCCGTCTCCGGCGGCTGAGGCTCGCGCCCCTAGCCGGTCAAGGGCTTAGCCTGCGCGCGTGAGCGCTGCCGATTCGCAGGCCGTGTCGAGTGCTCCTCGACGGCGACGGAGGGAGCAGCGGCTGGAGCGCGTCCTCGGAACGCCTGCGCTCTTCGCGACCGCGTACGGCAACGTCGGCTCGTCGATCTACTACGCGCTCGGGGTCACCGCCGTCTTCGCCCTCGGGCTGACGCCTGTCGTCTTCCTCATCGCCGGGCTCATCTTCGCGGCCACGGCGCTTACCTACACCGAGGGCACCGTCCTCTACCCGGAAGCCGGCGGCTCGTCCAGCTTCGCCCGCCACGCATTCAATGAGCTCGTCAGCTTCGGCGCCGCATGGGCGCAGCTTCTCAACTACGTGATCACGATCGCCATCTCGGCGTTCTTCGTCCCGCACTACCTCTCGATCTTTTGGGAGCCGCTCCGCGAGAACCCGTGGGACGTCGTCGGTGGCGCGCTCGTAATCGTCCTGCTCGTCGGGCTGAACATCGTTGGGATCAAGGAAGCCGCGAGCCTGAACATCTTCCTCGCCGTCATCGACTTTGCAACGCAGCTCCTGCTCGTCGTCCTCGGCTTCGTCCTCATCTTCAGCCCGAGCATCCTCGTCGACAACGTGCACTGGGGCGTCGCGCCGACGTGGAGCTCATTCTTCCTCGCGATCCCGGTTGCGATGATCGCCTACACCGGGATCGAGACCATCTCGAACCTCTCCGAGGAGGCCCGCGACCCGCCGAAAGACATCCCGCGCTCGATCCGGCTCGTCGCCGTCGCCGTCTTCGCGATCTACTTCACGCTGCCGCTGATCGCGCTGTCAGCGCTCCCCGTGAGGCTGGTGGACGGCGAGTACCAGACCCTCCTCGGTCTTCCGCCGGAAGATGGCGGCTACGCGAACGACCCGGTACTCGGGCTGGTCAAGAACCTCGATCTCCACGGCTTCGCGCTGGATGCGCTCGAGGTCTACGTGGGCGTGCTCGCAGCGACGATCCTGCTCGTCGCGACGAACGCGGGCGTGATCGGCGCCTCCCGCATCACGTACGCGATGGCGAGCTACCGGCAGCTACCCGGGGTGTTCCGCCGCCTGCATCCGCGCTTCAAGACCCCGTGGCTCTCCCTGGTCGTCTTCGCCGGCTTCGCGTCCATCGCCGTCATCCTGCCCGGCCAGACGAACTTTCTCGGGACGATGTACGCGTTCGGCGCGATGCTCTCGTTCACGATCGCGCACGCGGCCGTGGTGGCGCTCCGGGTCAAGCTACGTGACGACGAGATCGTCTACCGCGCCCGGCCGAACCTCAGATTCCGCGGCGTCGACTGGCCGCTGTTCGCGCTGCTGGGAGCCCTCGGCACGGGCGTGGCCTGGCTCGTCGTCGTCGTCCAGGAGGCGAGCACGCGCTGGGTTGGTCTGGGCTGGCTCGCGATCGGCTTCGCCGCCTATGCGGTCTATCGCGGCCGCGTCTTGAGGATCTCCCTGCGCGAGACGGTGCGCGCGCCGGCGATCGTGCTCGGGCTCGAGATCGAGTACCGGACGATTCTCGTGCCCGTGCTGCGGACGGTCGAGTCGGAGGAGGCCCTCGTGGCGGCAGCACGCCTGGCGTCCGAGCGTAGAGCGACGATCGTCCTCCTGCACGTGATCGAGGTGCCGCTCGACAAGTCTCTCGACGCCGATCTGGGCGACCGGGAGGCGGTCGGTGACGACATCCTCGACGAGGCAGAGGCGCTGCTGGAGAGCTACGCCGGGCTTCGCCTCATCAGCCGCCTCGAGCGTGCTCGGAGCGCCGGGCCCGCGATCGTCGAAGAGGCCGCTCGTCGGGACGCGGAGGTCGTCATCCTCGGAGCCTCTCGGTCGAAGGTGCGGGGCGGCAAGCCGATCTTCGGGCGAACGGTCGACTACGTGCTGCGCAACTCGCCGACACGCGTCGCGGTGATCGCCGGGCGGCGGGCCGCCTAGATCTTGGTGGCGCGCATCCTCGCCGTCGTGATGATCGTGCTGGGGATCGGCATCGTGGTTCGGACGATCGCGGGCGGCGTCGGTGGGGGCCTCGGGCTCTTTCTCGGCGCGCTCCTCATCCTCGCGGGCCTCCTCCGGCTGTACCTTTCGCGCCGGCTCTAGATGGCTAGAAAGCTCCCGGGACTCCAGCGCGTCCTCGAGACTCCCTCGCTGGCGGCGGTTGCCTTCGGCGAGATCGCGTCGTCGCTCTTCTTTGCTCTCGGCGTCGTCGCACTAGGGGCGCTCGGCTTCACGCCGTGGGTCCTACTCGGCGTCGGCGTGCTCTTCCTCCTCGTCGCGCTCTCGTACGCGGAAGGAACCGCCGCGATCCCGGAGACGGGCGGTGCGGCGACGTTCGTCAGGCGGGCGTTCAACGACCAGCTCGGGTTCCTCACCGGCTGGGCCGTCTTCCTCGACTACCTGATCGTGATCGCGCTCGCGGCGCTCTTCGTCCCGCACTACCTGGGACACGCGCTCGGGTGGCAGGCCCTGACCGAGAGCCCGGCCGACGTCTTCGTCGGGATCGCGGTCATCGTCGTGATGGCCGCAGTGCGTTTCGTGCGCCGCCCGAGCCTCTACAGGCTCGCGATCGCCATCGCCGGCGTGACGCTGGCTGCCCAGCTCCTCCTCGTCGCGCTCGGCCTGCCGCTGCTCTTCTCGCTCGAGAACCTCGGCCAGGGCACCGACCTCGGCACCGCCCCGACCTGGGGCGACCTCGCATTCGCCATCCCCGTGGCCATGCTCGCCTACACCGGCCTGGAAACCGTCGCGAACCTCGCCGCCGAGACGCGCGAGCCGGGCCGGACGCTGCCCCGGAGCCTCTTCGTCGGCATCGGCGCGGCCGTCGCCATCTCGTTCCTGATCGGGCTGGTCGCGCTTTCCGCCTATCCGGCCGACCCGGAGACCGCTCTCGGCACGGAGTGGCTGCAGGCGCCGCTCGTCGGGCTCGCCGTCGCGTTCAACGGGGAGCTGCCCGCGATGGTCGTCGACCTCCTGCGGATTTTCGTCGGCGTCATCGGCGCCGTGATCCTCGTCGCGGTGATCACGACCTCGTTCTCGGGAGCAGGCAGGCTCGCCTACTCGCTCGGGCGGCACGACATGCTCCCGAGGCCGTTCGCGCGGTTGAGTCGGACAACGCTCATCTCGCCGACCGCCGTTGTGGCCACCGCTCTCACCTCGGTCGGCGTGCTTCTGATCGCGTTGGCGGCGGAAGACGCCGTGAAGTTCCTCGCGAGCCTCTACAGCTTCGGCGTCCTCATCGCGTTCACGGCCGCGCAGGTGGCTGTGGTGCGCCTCCGACGGACCGAGCCGGACCTGGAGCGGCCGTTCCGTGTTCCGGGAAACGTGCGGATCCGCGGGGCCGACGTCCCGGTCGTCGCGCTCGTCGGCGCGCCGCTGACCTTTGCGATCTGGATCTCCGCGCTGCTGACCCACGACGCCGCTCGAGTCGCCGGCCCGATCTGGCTCGGCGTCGGGGCGGTCGTCTTCGTCTCCTCGCGGCTCGCGGCGCGCGAGAAGGTCCTCGGCCGGGTCACGCCCGCCGCCGGCGACCTCGTCCCCGAGATCGAGGGTGCATACGAGCGGATCCTCGTCCCGATGAAGATCGGGCTGATCGGCGAAGAGGTGCTGGGCACGGCACTCCGGCTGGCAGAGGAGCGCCGGTGCTCCATCGTCGCCGTGCACGTGATCCGCGTGCCGCTCGACCAACCGCTCGACGCCGAGATGTTCGACGCTGAGGAGCAGGCCGAAGAGTCGCTCGCGGAGGCGCAGCTGCTCGCTGAGGAGGCCGGGGTCGAGATCGAGGTCAAGATCGTCCGGGCACGTGCGATCGGTGAGGCGATCGTCGAGGAGGCGGTGCTCCATGCGGGCGACCTGATCGTCATGGGCTCCGCGCCACGCTGGCGCCGGCAGTCACGGTTCTTCAGCCCGACGGTCGACTATGTCCTGCGCAAGGCGCCCTGCGAGGTGCTGGTGATCGCGTATCCGCAGGGCGTGCTGGAGGAAGTCTCTTCGTGAGTTAATCTGAGCCGAGGATGAAAGCGATCGTCGTTGGGTGCGGCCGCGTCGGCTCCGCGGTCGCGAAGAAGCTCACGAAGGCCGGCTGGGACGTCACCGCGATCGACGAGAACGAGGAGGCGCTCGCCCGGCTCGGTGAGCACTGGTCGGGCGGGTTCGTCGTCGGCCACGGCATGGACGTGAACGTTCTCCGCGAGGCGGGCATCGAGGAGGCCGACGCGGTCGTCGTGGCCACGAACGGCGACAACACGAACATCGTCGTCGGCCAGGTCGCCCAGAAGCGCTTCGGGATCGAGTGCACGGTCGTCCGGATCCTCGACCCTGCCCGCGCGGAGCTCTACGCGACGCTCGGGTTGCGCACGGTGTCGCCGACCTCGACCGCGATCGAGGTGCTCTCGGAGGCGGTCAAGTCCTGCGTGGTCAAGCCTGCCCGCACCAGCACCCCGGCAGCCGCCTCGTAGATGTTCATCATCGTCGCGGGCGGGGGCAAGGTCGGCTCGAACGTGGCCCGAGGGCTGCGGCGCATGGGCCACGAGCTCACGATCATCGAGCAGCGCGGTGAGCGCTTCACCCGGCTCGAGGAGGAATTCGAGCATGCGGCGATCGTCGGCGACGCCACCGAGATCTTCGTCCTCGAGCGCGCCGGGATCGCGCGGCCGCCGGACCTCGTGGTCGCAGTGACCGGCGACGACGAGGACAACATGGTCATCTGCCAGATGGCGCGTGAGCGGTACGGCGTCGGCAAGGTGATCGCTCGCGTGAACGACCCACGCAACCAGCCGCACTTCGACCTGCTCGGGATCTCGCCGACGGTGAGCGCGACGCAGACGATCATGGCGCTCGTCGAGCACGAGGTGCCCGAGCACGAGCTCATTCACCTGCTCGAGCTCCGCAAGGAGAACATCGAGATCGTCGAGGTTCAGATCGACGAGAGCTCGCCGTCGGCTGGCAAGCTCGTCTCCGGGCTCCAGATGCCGGCCGGTGCGCGGCTTCTCTACGTCATCCGTGACGGGCGTGCCGAGATCCCGGGTTCCGAGACGGAGCTCCAGGCCGGCGACCAGGTGCTGGCGATCCTCGAGCCCGGTAAGGAGGACGAGCTCCGCCGGGTTCTGCTAAAGAAGTAGCCACATCGTGCGTCGCCTAGTCATTGCAGGGGTTTCCGTCGCTGCGCTCGCGACCGGAGTCGCGGTCGCCCTCGCCGCACGCGAGGACTCCGAGCGAAGCGCGCTCCGGCTCGTTCGCATCGCCAAGGTCGACCAGCCGGTCCACGTCTCCGCGCCGCGCAGCGAGCCGAACAACGTCTACATCGTCGAGCGAACCGGGCGGATCCGCGTCCGCGTGAACGGCCGGTTGCGAGCGCGGCCGTTCCTCGATCTGAGCAGGAGCGTGTCCACCGGCAGCGAGCAGGGGCTGCTCTCGGTTGCCTTCCATCCCAGGTACGCGCGGAACCGTCTCTTCTACGTCTACTACACAGACCGTGGCGAGGACACTCGCATCGTCGAGTACAGGTCGCGTGGCCTGGCCCGCAGGCCGGTTCGCACGCGGCAGCTCTTCTTCCAGGCCGACCCGTACTCGAACCACAACGGAGGCCAGCTCGCGTTCGGCCTGGACGGGTACCTGTACGCGGGGACGGGTGACGGTGGGGCCGGAGGCGACCCCGAGAACCGGGCTCAGAACCTGCAGTCGCTCTTCGGCAAGCTGCTCCGCTTCAACGTCAGCCGCGGCAAGCCTCGGCCGATCATCGTCGGCTACGGATTGCGCAACCCCTGGCGCTTCTCCTTCGACCGCCAGACGGGCGACCTCTACATCGGCGACGTCGGACAGAACTCATGGGAGGAGCTCGACTACACGCCGCGCAGGAGCCCGGGCCTCGAGAACTACGGCTGGCGCGTCTACGAGGGCAAGGAGCGCTACTCCCCCAACGAGACGCCGAACCCGGCGGGGCACCTCGTCATGCCCTACGTCGTCCTCCCGAACCCGCCGAACTGCTCGGTGATCGGCGGTTTCGTGTACCGGGGGAGCGCGGTGCCCTCGGCGAAGGGGCGGTACTTCTTCAGCGACAACTGCGCCGGCCGCGTTCGCAGCGTCGCGGCCAGAGGCGGGACCAGGGTGCGCGACGAGCCGTTCCGCGTCGACGGGAGCGCGTCGTTCGGCGAGGACGCCCGAGGCGAGCTCTACATCGTCTCCGTCCAGAGCGGGAACGTCTACAAGCTGGCCGAGTAGGCTGCTCTCCGCCACGCCTCGCCGATCCGCTCTCGGTAGAAGAGCCAGAGAGCTGCTGCGACCACGAGCAGCACCGCCTCGTCGAGCGGGCCGGGGAGAGGTAGGAGCCCGAAGGCCGCTGCGCCGCGCATGGGCCGCGGGATCTGGTCGTCCGTGGCGAGAAGCTTCACGGCGCGCGCCGCCCTCCGGAGCACGGTGCTAGCCGGTCCGGCGGCGGCGGACCTGCGGGCCCTGCTGGCCGAGAGCGGCATAGGCGAGTGCCTGGAGCGAGTCGTTCAGAACAGCGAGCTCGCGGACGACCGGCGCTAGGTGCTCGCCGGAGTCGAGCCGCCGGTTGAGAGCGCGGAGCTCCGCGTTCAGCTTGTCGAGCCGCTCGAGCAGCGCGTCGAGCTGGCGATCTCCGAGCTCGCTCTCTCTCACCGGGCTAATTCTAGGTCGAGGGCCGATCGCTGCCGCACGACGGTCAGATCCGGGCCGAATCGCTCCTCCAGGCGGCTCAGAGCGTCCTTGCCCGTCTCGAGTGCATCGATCCGCCGGTCGACGCCTAGCTGCGCCACCGCGATGCGCGCCAGCGCCTCCGGTGCGTCGGTGAAGACGGCGAGTCGGCGCCCGGCCGCCGCGAGCGCTCGGACGGCGGCGCTCACTTCGGCATCGGGTCTCAGGTAGACGGGCGCCCGGTCCTCGGCGAAGCGTGCGAGTGCGGCGCGCCAGTCCCCGACGCCGGCCGCGGCCCAGCGGTCGAGCTCGTCGGCAGCCGCCCCGCGATCCTCGGGGAGCGCGCCCGGATCGAGCGGCGCGATCGACCGGTACCGCCGCGCCGCGTCCTCCAGCCAGTCCCGCCAGAGCGGCCTCGTGTCTCCGAGCACGCCGTCGAGCTCGATCGCCAACGCCCTCATCGGACCGGTCCGGTGCCTGGCACCAGACGTGTCTGGAAGAGACGGAGTAGGAAGATGCCGACCGCGACGCCGACGGCGTCTAGGGCGACGTCGATCGCCGACGCGTGGCGTCCCTCGACGAAGTGCTGGTGGATCTCGTCGGTCACTGCGTACGCGACGCCTACCAGGAGCGCGGGCAGCTCGCGACCGACGGCTCGCAGCAGCAACGCCCCGAGGAGCGCGTACTCGGCCATGTGCGCGGCTTTCCGCAGGATCGTGTCCCACGTGCCGAGCCCGGTGCTCAGGCTCGGGATCGACGAGAACGTGAAGATGACTGCGGCCCAGACGACCACGGGCAGCCAAACGGAAAGCGCCCGCGATGTAGGCATCGGCTCATGATAGGGACGCGATAAGGGCACGCGCCAAGGCGTCGCTTGCGACGCCGACCGCAAAGCCCAGGCCCGGCTTTGCCGGGTGGGCGTCTTCGGGCTCGACCGTCGCCTCTCACGGACGCAGCGATCGCCGTCGTGGAGGCGACAGCGTGCGTGATAGGGTCGCGCGAACGGCACGCGGTAAGGGAACTCGGTGCGAATCCGGGACGGTCCCGCCGCTGTGAGGGGAGTTGCTCCTCCGCCGAAAACCACTGGCCCAAAAGGCCGGGAAGGTGGCGGAGGGGGGAGCCCCGAGTCAGAAGACCTTCCGCGCCGCCGCAAACCCCGAACCCCTCGCGGAAGGAGGATTCGTGTTTCGACGACTCATCACACTGGCCGTAGCTGCCCTGCTCGCGGCGACCCTTGCAGCGCCGGCACTCGCCGCTCGCGTCAAGGTGCGCGTCGAGGGCAAGACGACGACGATCTTCGGCACGACCGAGCCGACGCTCACCGTGTCCGACCCGAACGCGCTCGGGGCGCTCGACGCGGCGAGCCTCGTCGGCGAGTTCTACTACCACGTCAACCCGGGGCCCTTCGTCAACCAGATCGGCCGTTACCCCGGGGCCGGCTTCAACGGCTGGTCGTCCAAGATCAACGGTGTCGCGCCGCCG
>DASTYD010000060.1:0-2967 GCA_035765175.1 Gaiellaceae bacterium | reverse complement strand
ACCTGCTGGCCACCAGTGGCGAGCACCTGCCCGTCAACCTCGGCAATCCTCGCGAGTTTTCGATTCTGGAGCTCGCGGAAACTGTCCTTCGAGTGACGGGGTCGAACAGTGAAATCGTCTTCGAGGCGCTGCCGGTCGACGACCCGCAAGTGCGCCAGCCCGACATCACGCGAGCCAAGCAGGTGCTCGGCTGGGAACCGAAAATCGAGTTAGAGGAAGGACTCAAGCGAATGCTTCCAACCGTGGAGACAGTCCGTGCGTAAGTCCATCGTCCTGTTTGCGCTTGCGTGCGTCGCATGCGCGCTCGCCGCGCCGTCGGCCCAGCCGTCGCCCGGCCTCATCGTCGGCATCTACGACGAGCAGTCCTCGCTCGGGAACCCCGACTGGGCCTTCCCGCAATACGAAAGGCTCGGCGTCGAAGCGCTCCGCGCGAACCTCTACTGGGGTGGCCCGAGCGGGGTCGGGAGGAAGAAGCCGGCGAACGCCCGCAACCCGGCCGATCCCGCATACGACTGGGGGGCCTATGACGCGTTCGTCAAGCGCTCCGCCGAAAACAGGATCAAGGTCGTCTTCTCGATCGTACGGACGCCCACATGGGCGATCGCGGCCCGGGAGAAGAAGAAGGCGAACCGTGCTCCGGCCCGGATGAAGGACCTGCAGGACTTCGCCTTCGCAGCGGCGAAGCGCTACAGCGGCAGCTTCCGGCCGAGCAACGACGAGCCGGCCCTGCCACCTGTGCGTTTCTGGCTCGCGTGGAACGAGCCGAACAACCCCATCTTCCTCTACCCACAGTTCCGGTACATCGGCGGCCGCTACCGCCCCGTCAGCCCGGCGGTCTACGCCAAGATGTGCAACGCGATCTGGTCCGGCGTCCACCTGACCGGGCTGCGCGGCGAGAAGGTCGCCTGCGGCGTCACGGCGCCGCGAGGCAACAACAGCGGAGCCCAGCCCAGGTCGTCGCTCTCTCCGATCCCGTTCCTGCGCGGCATGAAGAAGGCCGGCGCCCGCTTCGACGCCTACGCTCACCATCCGTACTACGGTCACCGGACCGAGTCGCCTCGAACGCGCCCGCCGCTGCGAGGGACGGCGATCACGCTCGCCAACCTCGACGTCCTGATCAAGGAGTTGACCCGGCTCTACGGCCGGAAGCGTGTCTGGCTCACGGAGTACGGCTACCAGACGAATCCTCCGGACCGGGCCTTCGGCGTCTCGTTCGTGAAGCAGGCGCGCTATCTCACGCAGGCCTACGCCATCGCTCGCGCCAACCCGCGGGTGGACATGATGCTCTGGTTCCTCGTCAAGGACGAGGCGCGGATCGGGAACGGCTGGCAGTCGGGGCTCTACACCTCCTCGGGTCGTCGCAAGCCGGCCTGGCAAGCTTTCCGCCAAATGCGGAAGTAGGACAAGCCGGGGCCGTATCATGGAGCGGCCCGTGGCTACCAAACACGCGCCTCCGGCGCAGCCGTCCAAACCTGCTCCGATCGGCCGCGGAGACCTCAAAGCCTCCCCGGCCGGCGATATCCGGTCGGCCACGCCGTACCTGCCGCTCAAGGGGGCGGTCCGCAGGTTCGCCAGCGTCCTCGCCCTCGTCGCGCTCGACATCGTCGGGCTCGTGCTAGGCGTCTACGTGGCGCTCACGGTGCGCGCTCTCGTCTACGGGACGGAGGTCACTCAATGGGGCTTGCGCTGGGAGGTCGAGACGGGATGGCTGCCGTTTCTCATTCTGATCACCCTGCTCGTTTTCTGGCGCGCCGGCCTCTACGCCGAGCGTGAGCGCAGGGCCGGGTTCGGCCGGATCGTCGGCTCGCTCGTTCTCGTCGGCGTCCTGACGCTGATCTTCGCAATCGGCACAGGGCACGAGTTCGGGACCTACGGCCTCGCGCCGACGGCCGTCGTCCTGAGCGCGATCTTCATCGGGCTGCTCCGCGGAAGCTACGATGTCGTCACCGGTGACCTCCTCAAGTTCGCCGGCATCCGGCGCCGCGCCATCCTCGTCGGCAACGGCGAGAGCCTGGCGCGGCTCCGCAGGTCGCTCGGAGCGAGCCGCGGCGGGATCGACTACGACTTCGTCGGCGTCATCTCCACGTCGTCGGACGGCGCGGGGCTGCCGGTGCTCGGCGACCCGTCGTCGATCCCGGCCGTGCTCAAGCAGCACGACGTCGACGAGTTGATCGTCACCGACGCCGACTTCAACGACCGCGGGCTCGTGGAGATCGTGGAGCAGGCGCACAGGCGCGGGGTCAAGGTGCGCATCGCGCCGCGGGCGACCGAGCTCCTCATCGAGCGGCAAGGCGAGTACATCCCCGGGCAGGGCATCCCGCTCTTCGAGCTGCGCCCGCCCGTTTTCGTGGGTGCCGACTGGTTCGTCAAGCGCGGATTCGACCTCGCGGTGAGCGTGATCGTCGGGCTCGTGGGCCTGCCGATCTGGCTGCTGATCGCGCTGGCGATCAAGCTCGATTCGCCGGGCCCGGTCCTCTACCGCGACCGGCGCGTGGGCCTGAAAGAGCACGAGTTCGACATGCTCAAGTTCCGCACGATGCGCGACGACGCCGGGGCGCTCCAGGCACAGCTCGAGCAGGAGAACGAGGCTGAGGGCGCGCTGTTCAAGATCCGCGACGACCCGCGAGTGACCCGCGTCGGCCGCATGCTGCGGCGGTTCTCGCTCGACGAGATCCCGCAGGTGCTGAATGTCCTTCGCGGCGAGATGAGCCTCGTCGGCCCGCGCCCTTTGCCGGTCCGCGACTTCGAGCTGCTCGAGCCGTGGCACCGCAAGCGCTACCTCGTGCTGCCCGGGATGACAGGCCTCTGGCAGATCGCCGGCCGGTCGAGCCTCGGCTTCGACGACCTCGTGCGACTCGACTTCTACTACCTCGAGCACTGGTCGATCTGGCTGGACATCTCGATCCTGCTCAAGACGGTGCCGGCGGTCGTCCGCCGGCGAGGCGCTTACTAGCGCAGCATGTCTTC
>DASTYD010000059.1:0-7036 GCA_035765175.1 Gaiellaceae bacterium | reverse complement strand
TCGAACCAGCGACCTCCTGTTTGTAAGACAGGCGCTCGTCCCAACTGAGCTACTCGCCGAGGATCCGGGACAAGGAATCGAACCTCGACCTCCAGGTTCAGAGCCTGGCGTCCTGCCGGTTAGACGATCCCGGAGCGTTTGCGGGCGGGCGCCTCAGCGCCAAGGCGCCCGCCGGCGACTTTCCGTCCACGCCACCTGCGTGGAGTCGACGCAAAGTCGTGCCTCTATGTCTCGTCTCGCTCGTGCCGAGACGATGTTTTCCAAGCCACTCGCCCTACTCTTCGACCCTGGATCGACACGCCCGGCTTTGCGCGAGCCGTTCGTGCCGTCCTTCGTGGAGGAGCTTTGGAGCCCGGTGCGTGCGCATTCTGCAAAAAAGGCATTGGTAAACCAATGCGCGATTAGCGCGGGTCCTTTCCTGCGCGAGAGCGCACGGGACCTTATCTCCCTCAGGCGGGGCCTCGATTCGAACTAGGTCTTCTTCAAGCTGAGCATCATCCTCTCGTTCACATCGGCAAATCGGTCACTAAACGACAAAGGCGACCCGTTTGGGTCGCCCTCGCTGCGAGCTGTATGCGTCTAGTGGACTAGCGCATGCACCCCCAGGCGAGGGTTTGCCCAAAACCGGGCTGGCGCGTATCGACGGCATAGCTATTCGGTGAAAGCTGCGCCGGCGACGCCGCCGTCGCTTCGATAAGTCGTGAGTGGACTCCTGATGTGTTCAGCATCTGCATGGACATTGTACCGAGTCGGAAGATACAGGAAGCAGGCAACGTGTCAAGAGATAATTCGTAAAGATTTTCGCCGAAGGGCATTAATCCAATCAGGAATGTCGTCTCGCTATTAATCAAGGAAGGCAAGACGGGGGTCGTCCGTCTACACTGAAGAGCCGATGGCAGCCACGAGAGACCCTGACCTTCTCCTGATCGAGAGAATGCTCGCGCCGCCTCCGCTCGAGGACGCCCGCAGCTCGCTCGAGTATTGGCGCGGGCGCCGGAAGAGGCTTCCCCTCTACCGGCTAGGTGCTCGCCGCGAGGCAAAGGAGATGGCCGTGTTCTGGCAGGAGCGCGTCCGGGCCGCGGAGCTTTTGCGCTTCGAGGCGAGCCTCGCCGGCCGGCTTCTTGCCCGCGTCGGGATCTCGAGCATCTGGTTCCGGCGCGCGCAGGACGCCTCGCAGCTCCTCTCCTGGGTCGCCTGGGCTGTTTTGCTGAGGAAGGTGAAGCTCATCGTCGGCAGCTTCGCCCTGATCGGCGCCCTGATCGTGCTCGGGCTCGTCATCGTGATCGCCCAGCTGGCCTAGCCCGCCGCGAAGCTTCACCCTGGCGTATGCGAACATATGTTCGTGCGCTCGGCGGCGACCATCCTCCACGCGGATCTCGACGCGTTCTTCGCTGCCGTCGAGCAGCGGGACAACCCGGAGCTCTGTGGGCGGCCGGTGCTCGTCGGGGGCGGCGTCGTGCTCTGCCCGAGCTACGAGGCGAAGGCGCGGGGCGTCGAGAGCGCGATGGGCGTGCGGCGCGCCCTTCGACTCTGCCCGGGGGCGGTCGTCGTCCCCCCGCGCATGGCGGCCTACTCCGAGGCGAGCAAGGCCGTCTACCGCGTCTTCGAGGACACGACTCCCCTGGTGGAGGGGCTCTCGATCGACGAGGCCTTCCTCGACGTCCGCGGGATGCGAAGGCTCGCGGGCAGCCCCGTCGAGATCGCTGAGCGGCTGAGGCGCGAGGTCCGCGAGCGGGTCGGCCTACCGATCACCGTCGGCATCGCAAGAACGAAGTTCCTGGCGAAAGTCGCGAGCGCGGTCGCCAAGCCCGACGGGCTGCTCGCGGTGCCGCCTGAACATGAGCTCGAGTTCCTGCACCCGCTGCCGGTGGAGCGCCTCTGGGGCGTCGGCCGCGTGACCGCGCGGAGGCTCCACGACGCCGGCATCGACACGGTGGGCCAGCTCGCGCAACTCACGGAGGCCGCGCTCGTGATGCTGCTCGGCCGGGCGGCGGGCCGCCAGTTGCACGCACTCTCGCACAACCGCGATCCACGTCCGGTCGAGGCGCGCCGGCGCCGTGGATCGATCGGGGCACAACGCGCCCTCGGCTGGTCGCCCAAGTCGCTCACGGAAGTCGACGTCTCGCTGATCGGTCTAGTCGAGCGGGTGACCCGCCGGATGCGCGCCGCGGACCGGCTCGGCCGGACCGTCATCCTCCGCATGCGGTTCGACGACTCCTCCCGCGCGACCCGCTCGCGCACGCTCCCGTACGCGACTGCGAACACGCAGACGATCCTCACCGCGGCCCGCGAGCTGCTCACGGTCGCGGTGCCGCTGATCCAACGTCAGGGGATCACGCTCGTCGGCATCTCTGTCACGAACCTCGCAGACGGCCGCCGCGGCCAGCTGATGCTGCCGCTCGAGGAGCAGTGGAGCGACACGCTCGACATCGCGGTCGACGAGGTGCGCGAGCGGTTCGGGTCGGCATCCGTCGTGCGGGCCGTGCTCCTCGGTCGTGGTCGGGGCATCGAGATGCCGCTGCTCCCCGATTAGACAAGCCTTGCCAAGCGAACATATGTTCGCTTTCATCTAAGGGGTGCAACTCGCCCTCGACGCGCTCGACCGGCTTGTCGACCTGCTCGAGGAACGCGGACCAATGTCGGCGGTCGACGCGGCCCGAGCGCTCTTCGCCACGTCGACGATCTCCGACGGGCTGGCCCGCTCGCTGCTCGAAGAGGTGACGGAGGGCGACAGCCGAGTCGCCTGCACAGGCGCGACGGTCTCGTTGGTCGGCGGCCGGGTCGACCAGTTGCTCGAGGAGGCACAGTTCGTCGTCTTCGACCTCGAGACGACAGGGCTGTCGGCTGCTCGTGACCGGATCTGCGAGCTCGGCGCGGTTCGCGTGCGGGGCCTCGAGCTCGTCGACTCGTTCGAGTCGCTCGTGAATCCGCGCGTCGCGCTGCCGGAGCCGATCGCACGACTCACCGGGCTTCGCGAGGAGGAGCTGAGGGGAGCGCCTCCCGTGCAGCGCGTCCTCGAGCGCTTCCTCGCCTTCGCGGGTGACGACCTCCTCGTCGCGCACAACGCGCGCTTCGACCAGCGCTTTCTCGAGCACCAGTTGCTCGCGCAGCACGAGCGGCGCCTCTCGGAACCTCCGCTCTGCACCGCCGCACTTGCCCGGCGGCTGCTCGAGGGCCGTCTGCGTCGCGTCGGTCTCGCATCGCTGGCCCACTTCTTCGGAGTCTCGACTCAACCGTGCCACCGCGCGCTTCCCGACGCAGAAGCGACCGCCGAGATTCTCGTCCAGCTGATCGGGCTCGCCCAGGAGATCGGCGCGCGCCGGGTCTCCGAGCTCCGGACGCTGGCCGCTCCGCGGAAACGCCGCGTCTACGACAAGCGGCGGCTGGCGCACGGAGCGCCGAGCCAACCGGGCGTCTACCTCTTTCGCGACCGCCACGACCAGGTGCTGTACGTCGGGCGAGCCCGCGACCTCCGCGCGCGACTGCGCTCGTACTTCCGGAGCGACCGCCAGCGACCCTCGGTCGAGGCCGCACTCCATGCGCTCGCGCGGATCGAGTGGCGCACGCTCGGCTCCGAGCTCGAGGCGGCGCTCGAGGAGATACGGCTGATCCGGGAGCTCCAGCCGCCGGCCAACTCGCGCGGTCGCAGGAAGGAGCACGGGCTGTACCTGCGGCCGCGAGGCGATGACTTCGTGGTGTCGAAGACGCCGAGCCCTCTGGGACCGATCGCCAGCCGGCGGCGCGCCTCCCTCGCGGCTCGAGCGCTCTCGTCGTGCACGCCAGAGGAGCTCGAACGCCTCGACGAGGGTGGCCCGCTCCCGCGACTCCGTGCGCGGCTCGCTGACCTCGCCGACGGCCTGCGCTACGAAGAGGCGGCGCGGTTGCGCGACCGGATCGAGGCGCTCGAGCACGTGGTCGACCGTCTGCAGCGGTTGGAGCGGCTACGCCGGCTGCGTGTGTGCCTGATCGCGCCTATGACCGAGCCGGGCTGGCACAAGGCGTTCTTCGTCAGCGGAGGTGGGATCTGCGCGGTTCGAACGCTGCGCCCAGGCGCGGCCGCGAGACTCGAGATCGGCGCGGGTCTCACTCTCTGCCAAGCCACGGATGGCGAGCCCGAGGCGCCGATGACGCCGGAGCAGGCCGAAGATCTTCTGCTCATCGACGGTTTCGTCCGCCGGCCTCCGCCAGAGCTTGCCGTGCTTCCCCTCGACCCTGACCGGATCGCGGGTCACCTCGAGCGTCGGGTCCTCCGCCGCGCCGCATGAGACGAGATGGAAAGCGATGGATCGGGGCGAGGCCATAAAGGCGCGTGTTGCCCATCAAGTAGACGCGTTCTCCGTCCGAGACCACGGGCGAGTAGCGTCCGTCGAAGAAGCGCCAGCGAATCTCTCCGGTTCTCGCGTCCAGCGCAAATGTCCCGCGAGGTCCCATCTTCGCGTAGCGCGTACTGCGATGGCCACACGTGCCGCACGTAGAGAAGTAGATGAGGCCGTCCATAACTGTCGGCGCACCGTGAATCGAGGCTCGTAGGTCACGCTTCCAGCGAATGTCGCCCGTTGCCGCGTCCATCGCGTAGACGTTGCCGTCGTACGAACCGACATAAACCCTTCTTTTCCAAACCGCCGCGGCTGTATAGACATACGTGCCCGCCCGCTGCGTCCAGAGCAGATTTCCAGTCTTCGCGCCGAACGCGTACACGGTGCCGTCGGTGTTGCCGATGTAGACCCGGCCGTACGCAATCGCCGGCGTCGCGTAGAAGTACTCCCGAACTCCGAAGTGGCTGAACGCGGACGCACGCCAGCGCTGTTTTCCCGTGCGCGCGTCCACGGCGTAGACATGGCCTCCGTTGGATCCGATGTAGATGGTGCCGTCGGCATATGCGGGCGAACTGTTGAGCTCGTCATCCGCCGCAAACCGCCAGCGGAGGCGAGGTCGCTTTCCCCGAACATCGAGTGCGTAGAGATGGTGATCCCACGACCCGAAATAGAGCATTCCTTTGTGGATGAGGGTCGCCGACTCGCTTGCTGGACCGCGGTAGCGCCACACCTCCTTGCCGTCCGAAGCACGTAGCGCGACGGTGAAGCTCGGGCGTCCCCGAGGGCCGTAGTCGCAAGGGGCCGGAAGAAACGTCTGGTAGAGCAAGCCGCGACTAACAGTCGGCGAGGCGAACGTGCAGAACGGCCCGAACGACCTGTGCCAGACGACGTCCCCGGTCCGGCTGTTCACCGCGAAGAGGTGACCCTTGAGCTGGGCGACATAGACGTTGCCGTACGCAACGGCCGGTGGGAACTCGACGTAGTACCCGGCCCGCATCATCCAAAGGCGCCGAAACGGCGGACGCAGCTTGAATCCCGCCGGCGCAACGTGAGTGCGCGCCAAGTCGTAGCCGTAGGTTGGCCACGAAATGCCCGAAGTTGGCTTCCCGGGCGGTTTGCGAGCGATCTTGGGCGTTGTGACGAACTCGACCGTCGCGGATCCGCGAACAACCGGGTTCGGCCGCGTTTCGTGCCAGACCCAGAATCCCACCCCGGTTCCGATCAGGGCGATAACGGCGTAGAGCAACAGGCGTCGGATACGCGCTTACGCTAGCGCGGAAACCGGCCGGCGACGGTCCTCGACGCGCCAACCGCAAGACGCGTGAGCGCCGTGTGAGTGCTGTGTGAGAAGTGCGGCGCACGCTGACCGCATGCTCCACACAGGATCTCGTCGGTCGGGTTACGGCCTTCCAGCCATCACGCTCCTCGGCGTTCTCGCCGCCGGCGCCATCATCTGGTCCCTCGGCGGTCGAACCGGCGCTCGCCCTCTCGAAACCGAGGGGGCCGACGTGGCTTACCGGCCCTCGAATCGCTCTACGATCGAAGCAGCATTTGCCAGGGAGAGCTATCGGCCCGGCGCGCCTGCGCGGCTCGTCATCTTTTCGAAGCGCGTTCAAGGTGTGTCGCTCCGGATCTTCCGCGCCGGCACGGAACGAGGCAGGATCCGCGCACGAGACATCATGCGCGGCTCCGCCGTCACGCCAAAGCTCCGGCTGGGCACGCTCACCCGAGGCGGAAGCGTCTGGGTTTCCGTCCCTCGAGCTCCAAGCGGGCTGTATTACGCGAGGCTCGCCGCAGGCAAACGCATCGGGTTTGCCCCCTTTGTTCTACGCCCGGCGCGCCTCGGTGAGCACCGGGTTGCCGAGGTGCTGCCGACTCTGAGCTGGCAGGCCTACAACCGGCGTGATGACGACGGCGACGGCGAAGGCGACACGTGGTACGTGAACCAGCAGACGAAGCACGCGGCCCGCCTCTATCGACCGTATCTCGATCGCGGAGTGCCGCCGAACTACAAGTACTACGACCAGCCCTTCCTGCGGTGGCTCACCCGCACGGAGCGAGAGGTGGACTATCTCGCCCAGACGGACGTAGCCGGTGCCGGTTGGCGCAGGCTCGCAGCCGCGTACGACCTCCTCATCTTCTCCGGCCATCACGAATACGTGACCAGGCAGGAATACGACGCGGTCGAGGGCTTTCGAAACCGAGGCGGGAACCTCATGTTCCTCTCGGCGAACAACTTCTACCGCGAGGTCGTCATCCGTTCCGGCGTGATGCACAGGGGGCTCACGTGGCGCGAACTGGGTCGTCCCGAGGCGGCGCTGGTCGGAGTGCAATACATCAAGAACGATGAAGGAGAGCATCGCGGCCCCTACATCGTCCGGACGGTAGGGGGAGTGGGGTGGCTGTTCGCCCACACGGGACTCCGGGTCGGATCTCGCTTCGGAAATGCCGGGATCGAGATCGACAAGTCGAGCTCAAGCTCACCTCGTGGGACAAAGGTCGTCGCCGAGCTGCCGGACCTGATGGGTCCCGGCCTGACGGGTCAGATGACGTACTACGAGCGTGGAGGCGCCAAGGTCTTCGCAGCGGGAGCCTTCACGTTCGCCGGGGCGTGCTTATGGCCGACGAATCGGCAGATCATGGAGAACCTTTGGAATCGGCTTAGCGCGAGATGACGAAGCGGCGTAAACCGCGCGCGCATGTTCGACTCACGCCGGGGG
>DASTYD010000058.1:0-7672 GCA_035765175.1 Gaiellaceae bacterium | reverse complement strand
TTGAGAATCCGAACAAGTCCGTTACTCCTCTCATTCAGTCGAGCCCTCTCTCTCGCGGAAGGGCATGCCCAGGCCGCGCAGCAGCGCCAGGCCTTCCTCGTCGTTCTGCGCGGTGGTCGTGATGGCGACGTCGAGCCCGCGCACGACCTGGATGTCGTCGTAGTTGATCTCCGGGAAGATGATCTGCTCCCGAATCCCGATCGAGTAGTTGCCTCGTCCGTCGAACGACTCGGGGCCGAGGCCGCGAAAGTCGCGGATGCGGGGGAGAGCGATCGACACGAGCCGGTCGAGGAACTCCCACATCCGGTCGCCGCGCAGCGTGACGCGGGCGCCGATCGGCATCCCCTCGCGGAGCTTGAAGCCGGCGATCGACTTGCGTGCCTTGCGCACCTGAGCGCGCTGGCCGGCGATCGTCGTCAGCTCCTCGATCGCGCTGTCGAGCGCCTTCGCCTCGACCTTCGCGTCGCCGACGCCCATGTTGAGCGTGATCTTCGAGATCCGCGGGACGCGCATGATCGACCCGAAGCCGAGGTCGTCCTTGAGCTTCGGGCGGAGCTCGCTCTCGTAGCGTTCCTTGAGCCTGGGCATGTTCCCGTTCTTCGAGGCCATTACTTGTCGATCTCCTGGCGGCAGTCCTCGCGGCGGCAGACGCGGACCTTGATCGGGTCTTCGCCCTGTCGCTCCTTGACCGCGTAGCCGACGCGCGTCGGCCGGTTGCACGTCGGGCACACGAGCATCACGTTCGAGATCGGGATCGGCGCCGCCTTGTCGATCACGCCGCCCGGCGTGACCTGTTGCCCGCCCATCCGGCTCGGGTTCTTGATCGGCTTCGGACGGGTGTGCCGCTTGATCATGTTCAGGTTCTCGACGATCACGCGGCGCTCGTCCGGGCGCGCTTCGAGGACGCGACCCTGCTTGCCCCGGTCCTTGCCGGCGAGCACGTGCACGGTGTCGCCCTTGCGGATCTTCATCGATTTCATCTAGAGGACCTCCGGGGCGAGCGAGACGATCTTCATGAAGTTCTTCTCGCGCAGCTCGCGGGCCACGGGCCCGAAGATGCGCGTGCCGCGCGGGTTGCGCGCGGAGTCGATGATGACGGCGGCGTTCTCGTCGAAGGCGATCTGCGTGCCGTCGTCGCGGCCGTAGGCCTTCTTCGTGCGGACGACGACCGCCTGCACGACCTCGCCCTTCTTGATCGTGCCCTGCGGCGTTGCCGTCTTCACGGTGCCGACGATCACGTCGCCGACCCGCGCGTAGCGGCGATGGGAGCCGCCGAGCACGCGGATACACAGGAGCTCTCTCGCACCCGTGTTGTCCGCCACTCGCAGTCGCGACTCCTGCTGGATCACTTAGCGACCTCCAACACTTCGGCGAGGCGCCAGTTCTTCGTCTTCGAGAGCGGGCGCGTCTCGACGATGCGGACGATGTCGCCGACCTTCGCCGCGTTCTCCGCGTCGTGCGCGTGGAACTTCGTCGAGCGGCGGACGACCTTCTTGTACCTCGGGTGTGCCTTCACGGTGTCGACGCGGACGACGATCGTCTTGTCCATCGCGCTCGACACGACGACGCCGCGGCGCTCCTGGCGCCGGCCGCGCTCGCGCTCGGGCTTGGGAGTGCGTGTGATCGGCTTGCGGCCCTCGACCTGCTCGCGCTTCGGCTTCGGGCGCTGACGGCGCTCGCGGCGGGGCTTGCGCTTCGGCTTCGCCTTGCTGGCAGGCGCTTCCGCAGCGGCAGGCTCTTCGCCTTCAGCCGCAGGGGCCTCTTCGGCTGGAGCTTCCTCGGGGGGCGCTTCCTCAGCAGGAGGTGCTTCCTCAGCGGGCGCTTCCTCGGCGGGAGGCGCTTCCTCGGCAGGGGTTTCCTCCGCCGGTGGCGCTTCTTCGGCAGGCTCGGCCGGCGCCTCCTCCACTGGGGGCTCTTCGGCTACCGGTGCTTCCGCCTCGGCCGCCTGCTCCTCTGCGGGAGCCTCCTCGGCCGGAGCCTCGGCCTCGGCGGCAGGGGCCTCTGCGGCCGGAGTCTCGTCGGCCGTCTCTTCTACGTCCTGCTTCTCTTCGTCCTTCTCAGCCACGCTACGCGTCCATCCTCGATTGAGATGTTCTACGGGTGCAGTGCCTCATCGCTAGGTGCCTTCTTTCGCGAGCTCTCGCTCGTTTCGTACGGTCAGGATTCGCGCGATCTCGCGCTTCGCCAGCCGCAGGCGCGCGGGGTTCTCGAGCGCTCCCGTCGCCGACTGGAAGCGCAGGTTGAACAGCTCTTGGCGCCGCTCGGCGAGGGCGTCCTCGAGCTGGTCGTCGCTCATGTCTCGTAGCTCTCTAGCTCGCAAAGAGATCAGCCTCCCGCTTCACGAACTTCGTCTTCAACGGCAGCTTCGTGCCGGCCAGCCGCAGGGCTTCCTTCGCGAGGTCCTCGGGGACGCCGGCCAGCTCGAACATGACCCGGCCCGGCTTGACCACGGCGACCCAGTGCTCCGGCGCGCCCTTGCCGGACCCCATGCGCGTCTCGGCCGGCTTCTGGCTCACCGGCTTGTCGGGAAAGACGTTGATCCAGACCTTCCCACCGCGCTTGATCTTTCGGGTCATGGCGATACGAGCCGCCTCGATCTGGCGGTTCGTGACCCAGCCGGCCTCCATCGACTTGATGCCGTAGTCGCCGAACTGGACGCGCGTCTGGCCCTTCGAGACGCCCGCGCGCCGGCCGCGCTGCTGCTTGCGGTACTTGGTCTTCTTCGGAAGCAGCACCTAGCTCTCGCCTCCCGACTCTTCCGTCGTCTCGGGCTTGGGCGCCTCGGGAGCCTGCGCGTCGGGAGCCTGCGCCTCGGGAGCCTGCGCCTCGGGAGCCTCCGGAGCTTCGGCGGCAGGCGGCGCCTGAGTCTCTTCGGGCGGCGCCTCTGCGGCCGGCTGCTCCTGCCGTGGTCCGCGCCTGCCGGAGCCGCGCCGTGGCCGTCGGGCGCGCACGGGGCCGAGGCCTTCGCGGTCCTGCGCCCTGCTGCGCCCGCTCTCGCGCGAGGCGGAGAGGCCCTCGGTGCGACCGCCGCGGCGGCGGGCCGTGTCCTGGTCGCCCAGGCGCGTCTCCTTCTGGCCGGCGACGCTCTCGAAGCCCTCGGGCATGATCTCGCCCTTGTTGATCCAGACCTTGACGCCGATGCGGCCGAAGGTCGTCTTCGCCTCGACGAAGCCGTAGTCGATGTCGGCGCGGATCGTGTGCAGCGGGACGCGGCCCTCGGAATAGCTCTCCGAGCGGCTCATCTCCGTGCCGCCGAGGCGACCGCCGCACTGCACCTTCACGCCGTGCGCCCCCGAGCGCATCGCCGAGGCGAGCGAGCGCTTCATGGCGCGGCGGAAGCTGACGCGATTCTGGAGCTGCTCCGCGATCGACTGCGCGACGAGCTTCGCGTCGAGCTCGGGGCGCTTGATCTCGTTGATGTTGATGTGCACGTTCTTGTGGGTCATGCCGTGGATCTCTTTGCGGAGCGCGTCGACCTCGGCGCCGGACTTCCCGATCACGATCCCGGGCCGCGCGGTGTAGATGTCGATCGTGATCCGCTGCTTGTCCTTGCGGATGAGCACGTCGGACAGGCCCGCGTGGGCGAGCTTGTTGTAGATGTGCTCGCGGATCTTGATGTCCTCGAGCAGCGCCTCCGGGAACTCTTTCGTGCCGGAGAACCAGTTGGACTTCCAGTCGTGGATGACGCCGACGCGCATCCCGCCGGGATGGACTTTCTGGCCCATTAGCTTTCCTTCTCCTCGGTCTTCTTCTTGGCCGGCGCGCGCTTCCGCGTCGTCGGCTTCTTTGCGGCCGGCTTCTTCTCGGCCGTCGGCTTCGTCTCGGCCTCTGCCTTGGGCGCCGCCTTCTTGCGCGGGGCGCGCTTGGGCTTTTCCTCGGCCGGCGCCTCGGGCTCGGGCGCTCGGGTCACTGTAGCCGTCGCCGCCGGCGCCAGCGTGAGCGTGATGTGGCACGTGCGCTTGCGGATCCGCGCGGCGCGGCCACGGGCTCGGGCGCGCCAGCGCTTGATCATGGGGCCCTCGTCGACGAACGCGGTCTTCACGACGAGGTCGTCGCCGATCAGGTTGTGGTTCGCCTCCGCGTTCGCGACCGCGGACTTGAGCAGCTTCTCGATCTCCCGGGCGGCTGCGCGCTCGGTGAACGCGAGCACGGTCCGAGCCTCCGGGACCGAGCGGCCCCGGATGTGCTCGACGACGAGCCTGGCCTTGCGCGGCGTGATGCGCACCCACTTGGCCGCGGCGCGGACTTCCTGGGTCTCAGGCGTACTCACGTGGTGCGCTTCACCTCCACCTTGCGGTCGCCGGAGTGCGCCCGGAAAGTGCGTGTCGGCGCGAACTCGCCCAGCTTGTGGCCGACCATCTGCTCGGTGATGAACACCGGCACGTGCTTGCGACCGTCGTGGACGGCGATCGTGTGCCCGACCATCTCCGGGAAGACGGTCGAGGCGCGCGACCAGGTGCGAATCATGTTCTTCGAGCCCGACGCGTTCATCGCCTCGATGCGGTTCATCAACCGCTCCTCGACGAACGGGCCCTTCTTGGAGCTGCGGCTCATCTCTTGTCCTTCCCGCGGCGACGGCCGCGAACGATCAGGCGATCGGATTCCTTGTGCTTCGAGCGGGTGCGCTTGCCGAGCGTCGGCACGCCCCACGGGGTCACCGGGTGGCGGCCGCCCTTCGACTTGCCCTCGCCGCCGCCGTGCGGGTGGTCGACGGGGTTCATGGCGGAACCGCGTACGGTCGGGCGCTTGCCGCGCCACCTGCTGCGGCCGGCCTTGCCGCCCGAGATGTTCTCGTGGTCGGTGTTGCCGACCTGGCCGATCGTCGCGCGGCACGTGAGCGACACACGGCGGAGCTCGCCGGATGGCAGGCGCAGGACGCCGTAGCCCTCGTCCTTCGCGACGAGCTGGATCCCCGAGCCTGCGCTGCGCGCCATCTGGCCGCCGCGGCCGGGCTTGAGCTCGACGTTGTGCACGAGCGTGCCGGTCGGGATGTTCTCGAGCGGCAGCGCGTTGCCGGGCCTGATGTCCGCCTTCGGGCCCGACTCGACGGTCGCGCCCACCCGCAGCCGCGCCGGGGCGAGGATGTACGCCTTCGCGCCGTCCGCGTAGTGGAGCAGGGCGATGTTCGCCGACCTGTTCGGGTCGTACTCGATCGCCGCGACCTTCGCCGGTATGCCGTCCTTCGTCCGCTTGAAGTCGATCTCGCGGTAGCGGCGCTTGTGCCCGCCGCCCTTGTGGCGCGTCGTGATCCGGCCTTTGTTATTGCGGCCGCCGGTCTTCTTCACCGAGCCGGTGAGGCCCTTCTCGGGCTTCGACCGCGTGACCTCCTCGAACTTCGAGACGGTCATGAAGCGACGACCCGGAGACGTGGGCTTGAACTTCCTGAGAGCCATCTAGTGATTCACCTTCTTCACCCGAGCGAAGCGATGGGTCTTTCCAGACAGCCGGAACATGCGCAGCATTTTTCGGCTCATACCTGCGCCCCTTCGAAGATCTCGATCGAGTCGCCTTCCTTCAGCTGGACGATCGCCTTCTTCCAGCCGGGCCGCGTTCCCTTCTGGTAGTTCCGCATCTTCGGCTTGGGCGGCACCTTCACGATGTTGACCGCGATCACCTTGACGCCGAAGAGCTGTTCCACGGCCTGCCGGACCTGCGTCTTGTGCGCGTCCTGGTGCACGCGGAACGAGTACTTGCGATCCTCGATCAGGCTGTAGCTCTTCTCCGAGACCACGGGCGCAAGCAGGACTTCGTTCGGATGAAGACTCATGACGCCCTTCCCTGGACGGCCTCGAGCGCCGCCTCGCTGACGAGGAGCGCGCGAGCCCAGACGATGGCGGCCACCTCGACCTCGGAGGGAGGGACGACGACGACCTTCTCGAGATTGCGGAACGACTTCACGAGCCCGGCCTCCTCGTCGTTGGCGACGACCAGCACCGGGCGGTCCTGGCCCCACGCCTCGATGAACGCGGCGGCCTTTTTGGTCGACGGCTCGTCGAACGCGGACTTGTCCACGACCGCCAGCGTCCCCTCGGAGGCGTGCGAGCTGAGCGCACCCCGCAAGGCCGAGCGATAGGCCTTGCGGTTGACCTTGACGTCGTAACCGCGCGGCTGCGGGGCGAAGACGACGCCGCCGCCCGTGAACTGGGGCGCGCGAATCGTCCCCGCTCGTGCGCGGCCGGTGCCCTTCTGGCGCCAGGGCTTGCCGCGGCCGCCGGCGACGAGCCCTCGGCTCTTGGCGGACTGCGTCCCGGCCCGGCGGGCGTTGAGCTCCGCGCGAACGGCCTCGTGGACGAGGTGCGGCTTGACGTCGGCGCCGAAGACGCCTTCGTCGAGCGAAGCCTCCTTCGAGGACTTGCCGCTGATGCCGAGGAGAGGGGCCTTAGGCATCGCTTGCGATGCCGCCTTCAGCGTGCCGGGCTCCACCCGGCATGCGTCGGAAATGACCGGTCGACACGATCGAATGCAGACCGAAAGCGCAGCTAGGAGCCGCCACCGCGCTTCTCCTCCCGGACCTCGACGATGCCGTTCTTGGGTCCCGGCACCGCGCCCTTGACCATCAGCAGGTTGTGCTCGGGATCGATCGAGTGGACGATGAGACCAACCTGGGTTGCCCGCTTGCCGCCCATGCGGCCGGCCATCCGGATCCCCTTGAAGACGCGTGAGGGGGTCGCGGACGAGCCGATCGAGCCCGGCTTGCGGATGTTTCGCGAGCCGTGCGTCTTCGGCCCCCGGCTGAAGTTGTGCCGCTTGATCGTGCCGGCGAAGCCCTTGCCGATCGAGACCCCCGTCACCTTGACCGAGTCGCCGGGCTCGAACACCTCGACCGTGACCGGCTCGCCGAGCACGGCCTCGCTCGTGCCGCGGAACTCGACGAGGTACCTGTGCGGCTTCGTCTCGGTCTTCTTCAGGTGCCCGAGGCGCGGCTTCGTGACCTTCCGCTCCGGAACCTCGTCGAACGCGAGCTGGACGGCCTCGTAGCCGTCCGTCTCCTCTGTCTTGAGCTGGACGACGGGGCAGGGGCCGGCCTCGATCACGGTCACGGCCGTCACCTCCCCGCTCTCCTCGTCGAAGAGCTGGGTCATTCCCAGCTTCCTGCCCACGATCCCCTTCACCCCGCCACCTCGCTAGCGCGGGCAGGGAGCTGTGTCCGTGTCAGCGGACCAGGGAAGGGGGCCTGGGGGAAACGGGAGCTTCCCCCAGCGCACCCGGTATCGGTCGCTGAGGCAATCACAACTTGATCTCGATGTCGACACCAGCCGGGAGATCGAGCCGCATCAGCTGGTCGATCGTCTTCGGCGTGGGGCTGTGGATGTCGATCAGCCGCTTGTGCGTCCGCACCTCGAAGTGCTCCCGCGAGTCCTTGTCCTTGAACGGGCTCCGGATCACGCAGTAGACGTTCTTCTCCGTCGGCAGGGGCACCGGACCGGTGATCGTCGCGCCGCTGCGCTGAGCGGTGTCGACGATCGACTGGGCCGACCGGTCGAGTTGCTGGTGGTCGTACCCCTTGAGACGGATGCGGATTTTCTGCTGCGGCAAGCGGCCTGTCCTTTAGTGGTCTGTTGCTTCTGTGGTGGGCATGTCCATGTTCATTGACGCGTAGCGTCTACTTCTCGATCGCGGTGACGACGCCGGCGCCCACGGTGCGCCCGCCCTCGCGGACGGCGAACCGGAG
>DASTYD010000057.1:0-12316 GCA_035765175.1 Gaiellaceae bacterium | reverse complement strand
CGCCGGCCACGTCGTCCACCGACCGGGGCAGGAGCCCAAGCTCGAACGATGGTCGTAGCGCAGCAACTCGATCTCGAGCGCATCGCCCTCGCGGCGCTCGCCGAGGACGTCGGCAGCGGCGACGTGACGACCGAGGCCACTGTCGCCGTGGACGCGACCTGCGCGGCGCGGCTCCTGCTCAAGGAGCCGGGCGTCGTCTGCGGCCTGCCGGTGGTCGACGCCGTCTTTCGCGCCCTCGACCCCGACGTCTCCTTCGATCTGTCAGCGACCGACGGGGACCGCTTCGAGGAGCCCACCGACCTGGGCCGCATCTCCGGCCGTGCGCGCGCCGTGTTGACCGGCGAGCGAACCGCGCTCAACCTGCTCGGCCGCCTCTCCGGAATCGCGACGCTGACGCGCCGCTTCGTCGACGCGATCGAGGGCACCGGCGCGGAGATCCTGGACACGCGCAAGACGACGCCGGGGCTGCGCGCGCTCGAGAAGGACGCCGTACGTGGTGGCGGCGGGCGCACCCACCGCTGCGGCCTCGACGACGGGATCCGCGTCAAGGACAACCACCTGCGCGCCGCGGGTGGCGTTCGGCCCGCCGTCGAGCTGCTCAGAGCGGCGGGGGGTGGGCTGCCGATCGAGGTCGAGGCCGAAACGCTGGACGACGTGCGCGAGGCTCTCGCCGCCGGGACAGAGCAGGTCCTGCTCGACAACATGTCCCCCGCCCTCATGCGCGAGGCCGTCGAGCTCGTCGCCGGCAAGGCGACGCTGGAAGCTTCGGGCGGGGTCTCGCTCGAGACCGTCCGCGAGATCGCCGAGACGGGCGTCGACTTCGTCTCGGTCGGCGCGCTCACCCATTCGGCCCGTTCCCTCGACGTCTCACTGGAGCTGGCGTGACGACCGCGGAGATCTCGACCCTTCACGAGGAAGTCCGCGCCCTCGCCGCCGAGCGCGAGGCCGTGATCCTCGCGCACAACTACCAGGTGCCCGAGGTGCAGGACGTGGCCGATTTCGTCGGCGACTCGCTGGGACTTTCCCGTGAGGCGGCCGCGACCGACGCGGAGGCGATCGTCTTCTGCGGCGTCCACTTCATGGCCGAGACGGCGTCGATCCTCGCGCCGGACAAGACGGTGCTGATCCCCGACCTCGACGCCGGCTGCTCGCTGGCCGCGTCGATCACGGCCGACCAGCTACGGGCCTGGAAGGCCGAGCATCCCGGCGCAGTCGTCGTCTCGTACGTGAACACGACTGCCGAGGTGAAAGCGGAGAGCGACTACTGCTGCACGTCGGGCAACGCGAAAGCCGTGATCGAGGCGATTCCGGAGGACCGCGAGATCCTGTTCCTGCCCGACCTGTTCCTCGGCGTGTGGCTCGAGCGCACGACCGGGCGCAAGCTGAAGATCTGGATGGGCGAGTGCCACGTGCACGCCGGCATCCGGCCCGCCGACATCGAGCGCTGGCAGGACGAGGCGCCCGACGCCGAGCTGCTCGTCCATCCCGAGTGCGGCTGCGCCAGCCAGTGCATGGCCTTCGGGAACGACCGGGCGCACATCCTCTCGACCGAGGGAATGATCAACTTCGCGAAGTCGTCGCCGAAGAAGCGCTTCCTCATTGCGACCGAGACCGGGATCCTCCATCGCCTGCACAAAGAGGCCCCGGAGAAACGGTTCGAGGCGATCTCGGAGAAGGCGATCTGCAAGTACATGAAGATGATCACGCTCGAGAAGCTCCGGGACTCGCTGCGCGACTGGAAGCACGTGGTCACGGTCGAGCCCGCGATCGCCGAGCGCGCCCGCGGCGCGATCGACCGCATGGTCGCGATCGCCTAGCCGCTGTCGACGGCCGCAACGACAACGCCTTCCGAGACCTGCCAGGTGCCTGGCACCGGACGGTCTCGTTCGGACACGGCTCGCGCGTGGAGCGAAGAGGGTTTGTCGCTGCTTCGCCAGGTCCACCCGGGGCGTGGCCGGTGCCTGGCACCGGGCAGGTCCGCGATTTGGCCGGGCGCGCGTCTGCGGCGGCGCGGCTAGCCGCCGGCGATTGCGGCGACGACCCTGATCGTCTCGTCGCCGCTCAGCGCGGTCTCGACTCCGTCGCCGGTGCGGATGTCCTCGCGCCCGACGTAGACGTTCACGAGCGGCCGCAGCTCGCCGCGCTCGTCGAAGAGGAGGTCTCGCACCGGCAGAGCTTCGAGCGCGCCACGAACGGTTGGCGCTTCGACCTCGAACTCCTTTCGGCCGCCCGCCTGATCCGCGAGCAGCCCGGGGACCCGGACGGTTACCACTCGGCGACTTCGACCGAGAGCACCGCGGGCAGGTGCCGCGCCGCCTCGATCCACTCGTCACCCTCGTTGGGAGAGACGAAGATCGAGCCGCTCTTCGTGCCGAAGTAGATGCCCACAGGGTCGCGCCGGTCCGACGCCATGCCTTCGCGCAGCACCTCGACCCATGCGCGATCCGGCAAGCCGTTCGAAGCGAGCTCCCAGCTCTGGCCGCCGTCCTGCGTGCGATAGACGCCGAGCCGGCCGCCCGTCGTCACGCGGTCCCCGCCCCCGACCTCGCCCTCGGAGCCGCGAACCGAATCCTCCGGGATCACGAACGCCTGGTCGGGCTTGCGGTGGTTGATCGCGATCGGGAACCCGAACGAGCTCGGCAGACCGTTGTCCTCGAGCCGTTCCCAGTTCTCGCCCTTGTCGTCCGTGCGATAGACGCCGCAGTGGTTCTGCTGCCACAGCCGGCCGTCTTGCTCGGGGTGGAGGAGCACCTTGTGGACGCACTGCCCGACCTCGGGGAAGCGGTCGTCCTCCATGAAGTCGGCCGCCGTGCCCTTGTTCTTGGGCGCCCAGGTCTCGCCGCCGTCGTCGCTGCGAAAGACTCCTGCGGCCGAGATCCCGATGTAGATCGTGTTCGGGTCGGTCGGGTGAATCTGGATCGAGTGCGTGCACATCCCACCTGCGCCTGGGTTCCAGCGTTCGCGCGTCGGATGGTCGATCAGGCTCAGCACGGGGTCCCAGCTCTCCCCGCGGTCGTCCGACCGGAAGAGGACGCCGGGCGCGCCGCCGAGCCACAAGGTCCCGTCTGTGCCCGGCTCGACGTGCCATGTCTTCTCGAGCGTGAGCTCGTGGCCTTCCGGCAGGCCCAGCCCCTCGCTCCGTTCCCACGTCTTGCCGCCGTCACCGGAACGCTGGACGGTCGCGCCGTAGACGCCGTGGTTCGCGGCCGCGAAGATCGAGTCGTCGTCCTGGACGGCGTGGAACACCTCCCAGCCCGCGAGGAACGGCCCCTCGACCTCCCAGGAGCGCCGCTCCTCGTCGCCGCGGACGACGAAAAGGCCCTTGCGTGTGCCGACCAGGATCGCGGGAGCCATCGCTCGGTAGCCTAGTCATCACTCCATGGTCAGGCTCACCGACAAGCAGGCGAAGCTGTTTCGCGACAAGAACTTCGGCGCCGTGGCGACGATTCGGCGCGACGGGACGCCGCACGTGACGCCGGTCTGGGTCGACTACGACGGCGAGCGGGTCCTCTTCAACACCGCAACCGGCCGGGCGAAATGGCACCACATGCGCCGCGATCCGCGCGTGACGATCGAGGTCTACTCGCACGAGGATCCGTACGAGTACGTCACGGTGACCGGCACCGTCGAGCTCGAAGAGAGCGACGCGGCCAACGACCACATCGACAAGCTCTCGGAGAAGTACACGGGCAACCCGAAGTTCCAGAGCCACCGGCCGGGCGAGCGTCGCGTGATCGTGCGCGTCACGCCCGAGCGCGTCTCTTGATCACGATCTGCGACGTCGGCCCGCGCGATGGGCTGCAGAACGAGAAGGACGTCCTGCCGCCCGAGACCCGCGCCGAGCTCGTCAACCGCCTGGCGGCGACCGGCCTGGCGCGGATCGAGGCCGTGAGTTTCGTGCGCGACGTCGCCGTGCCGCAGATGGCCGGCGCCGAGGATGTCGTAGACGCGATCGAGCGCCGCGACGGCGTCGAGTACTCCGGGCTCGTGCTGAACGAGAAGGGGTATGAGCGATTCGCCGCGACGAGCCTCGACCGAGTCAACCTCACCTTGGGCGCGACCGAGACCTTCAATCAGCGGAACGGAAACGCGTCTCTCGCCGAGGCGCGCGAGCGCATTGCGAAAATCCTCGAGGCGGCGAACGAGCCGACCACGGTCACGATCAGCGTCGCCTTCGGGTGTCCGTTCGAGGGCAAGGTCGATCCCGGCGTCGTCGTCGAGCTCGTCGAGCAGCTCAGGAGCGCAGACGAGGTCGTTCTTGCCGACACGATTGGGGTCGCGACCCCGCAGCAGGTGAAATCTCTCGTGGAGCGGACCGGAGTAGCGGGTTTCCATGGTCACAACACGAGGAACACGGGCTACGCGAACGCCTACGCGGCTCTCGAGGCCGGCGCGACGACGCTCGACGCCTCAGTCGGCGGTCTCGGCGGCTGCCCGTTCGCGCCCCGGGCCACAGGGAACATCGCGACCGAGGACCTCGTCTACATGCTCGAGGGCGACAAGATCGAGACCGGAGTCGACCTGGACGCGCTGATCGAGATCTCGGCCTGGCTGGAGACCGTGCTCGGACGCCAGCTCGATGGCCAGGTCTACCGCGCCGGCTAGCCGTACTTCTCGATCGACGTGACCTGATCGCGCGAGTCGAAGATGCCTCGGTCGAAACCGGGGCCCCCGTCGACAACGTCGCGGCGCCCGTCGGCCGAGTCCAGGAAGTCGCGCCCGGGCCCGCCGAAGAGCCGGTCCCGGCCGCCCCGGCGCCCGAACGGAACGTCGCCGACGAGGATGTCGTCGCCGCCTCGCCCGCGGATGAGATCGTTTCCGCCGCGGCCGTAGATCAGCTCGCCGCGCGGGGTTCCGGTTAGCACGTCGTCGCCCGAAGTCCCGAGCAGCGCGCACGGCCGGCTACCGCGAGGGAGAGGCACAGCGGGCCGCCAGGCCGGGCTCCAAGCCGGAACACCGCGCGGCCCCCGCAGCTCGCGCTTGTTTCGGCCGTTGGCATCGGTGAGATACATGTGGTCGCCGGGCCCCTGCTCGACCTTGGGATCCGTTTCGTCGACGGCGACGTAGACCATCCGCGACCCGTCGGGCGACCACTCGGCTCCGCCCTCGTGCAGGGCAGGCGTCCGCGTGACGAACGTCGCACCGCTCCCGTCCGAGTTGGCGAGGGCGAGATCGCGGTCGCGCGTGAAGACGATGCGGCGCCCGTCCGGCGACCAGTCGAAACCGACGACGTCCGCCAGCACCAACCGTTGCTCTGACCCGTCCGGCCGGATGACGTAGAAGTTTTCGTTGAGCGTGTACCCGATGAACGCGCCGTCGGGTGACCAGTGAGCCTCGCCGAGTCGCTCGTTCGGATCCGCGGAAACTCCCGGTACCACTCGCCGATCCGACCCGTCCGGCCGCACGGTGATGAGCCGCTCGCGGTGCGGATCGGTTGCCACGAACACGACACGGCTCCCGTCGGGCGACCAATTCGGTCCCCAGCTGAACTGGGCCTCGCCGCGGCTGAGGTTCCGGAGGCGGCCCCCATCCGCGTCTGCGACGAAGACGTCGGCGGTGGTCGTTTCCGTCTGCCGATAGAACGCAACACGCCTCCCGTCGGGCGACCAGCTGACGCCGTAGTCCGGCCTGGGCTCGGTCACGCGCCGATCACCGAGGCAGATGCCGCCGCCGAGCGGAATGAATCCTCGGTCCGACACCCCGGCGTCGACGATGTAAGAGAGCGTCGGGCGGAGCGTGGCCGGGGTTCCCCCGGCGCTCCCCGCGGACACCAAGAGGCAGAGAGCTCCGAGCGCGACGAGCCTCATCGCGAGCAGCGTAGCGCCGGGGCTTGAACGTTCTGTTAGGGCGTCTTCTGGAGCGAGTAGAGCCCGACCGGCCCGACCATGATCTCGACATCCCGCTCGTAGCGCTCGCCGATCTTCTCGGCGACGCGGATCGAGGCGACGTTCTCGGGAGCGATGAGGGAGATCACGCGGTCCCTCCCGAGCGGCCCCAACGCATGGTCGCGACATGCGATCGCGGCCTCGGTCGCATAGCCCCGGTTCCAGTACGCGCTCCCGACGACCCAGCCGATCTCCAGCTCCAGCGGCTCGTCGAGCTCCTCGTGCATCGCGTTCGCCCAGGTCTCCGGGTCCCAGAGCAGGTAGCCGACGCGCCCGATGAGCTTCTCGTCCTCCTTGCGGAGCACGCTGAACAGACCGACGCCATGCCGGTCCCACTGCTTGAGCATGCGCTCGATCCCGCGGGCCGCCTCGTCACGGCTCTGCGTTCGCCCGCCGAGGAAACGTACGACCTCCGGATCGCCCCAGACCTCGGCGTAGCCGTCCCTGTCGGCTGCTTCGGGCTTGCGGAGGATGAGCCGCTCGGTCTCGAGTCTCACTACGCGGCCGTCTGGATGCGAGGGGCGATGCTGAACACACTGAAGAAGCGCTCGAGCGTCTCCGGGTCACCGGCCGTCAACCGAACGCGACGCTTGCCGAGCGCGTTACGCGGCTCGAGCTCGCGCGAGGCGAGTGCGAAGAACGTGTCCATGTCCATCGCCGCGTCGAGATCGGCACCCTCCGCCGCGCCGACCTCGGTGTGCAGGTGGCCGTTCTCGAGGGAGACGGTGAAGACATCCTCGCCAATGCGCAGGACATAGGTTCCACTGAGCTCCGAGCCGGCGACCGGATCGAAGAGCGCAAGGAAGGCGTTGACGCCCCATTCCGGATAGAGCTCGTCGTCTGGAGCCGGCGGGCCCAGCGACCGGGCGCCCCAGCGTGCAAGCGCATAGATCGGCTCTTCGAGTTCCTGGCCGTACTCCGTCAGCTCGTAGACGGTCGAGGCTGCGGGCGGGGGAAGCTTGCGCTTGCGGATGACACCTGCGGTCTCGAGCTCGCGGAGACGGCCGGCGAGAATATTCGTTCCGATTCCGGGCAGTCCGTCGATCAGGTCGGTATAGCGCCTCGGCCCCCGAAGGAGCTCTCTCACGATCAGGAGTGCCCAGCGCTCGCCGACGAGGCAGAGCGCGTGGGCGACGGGGCAGTACTGGTCGAAGCGCTTGGCCATCTCAAGGGGAAGTGTAGCGCATTGCTTCCGATAGCGAAGGGAATACTTGCAAAAAGAAAGTAAGTTGTGTTAAGTTGCAAGCTAGTGACGACTACAGGAGAAAGGAACAGACCGTGATCGCCTCTGCTCGACGCAAGTGGTACGGGCTGGCGCTGCTCTTGCTCGTGCAGTTCATGGTCGTGCTCGACATCGCGATCGTGAACGTGGCGCTGCCCTCGATTCAAACCGACCTGGGCTTCTCCCAGGAAAATTTGCAATGGGTGATCAGTGCCTATGCGCTCTTCTTTGGCGGCTTCTTGCTGCTCGGCGGGCGCCTGGCCGATCTCCTCGGGCGGCGCCGGCTCTTCCTGGCCGGGGTCGTCCTCTTTACCGGCGCTTCGCTCGTCTCCGGGCTCGCCTGGGGCGAGGGGCCCCTGATCGGTGCCCGGGCCCTCCAGGGTCTCGGCGCGGCGATCATCACGCCTGCCGCCCTCTCGATCCTGATGACCACCTTCGCCGAGGGCAAGGAACGAAACGCAGCGCTCGGGGCGTGGGGCGGCGTCGGCGCGTTCGGCGCCGTCGCCGGCGTGCTGCTCGGCGGGGTCCTCACGGACCTCCTGAGCTGGGAGTGGATCTTCTTCGTCAACGTCCCCGTGGGGATCGTCGCCCTGGTGCTCGCGCCGTTCCTGATCAACGAGAGCCGTGATGCGACGGCCGAGAGCTACGACGTGCCCGGAGCCGTCCTTGTGACGAGCGGCCTCGTCACGCTCGTCTACGCCATCACGCAGGCCAACAACTACGGCTGGGGCTCGCTGACGACGATCGGCCTCTTCACCGCCGCCGGCGCGCTCCTTGCCGGGTTCCTCGGCTGGGAAGCCCGCGCGAAGGACCCGCTGATGCCGTTCTCGATCTTCCGGCTGCGCACGCTCGTGGGTGCGAACATCGCCGGCTTCATCCTCGGGACGGCCATGTTCGGCATGTTCCTGATGCTCACGCTCTACATGCAGCAGGTGCTCGGGTACTCGCCGATGCAGACGGGTGTCGCCTACCTGGCTGTGGCCGGGTCGGCGATCGTGACTTCTGGCGTCGCCGCGCAGCTCGTCAACCGGGTCGGCGTCAAGCCCGTGCTAATCGTCGGCATGACCGCGTTGACCGCGGGCCTCGTCTGGTTCACGCAGGTCTCGGTCGGCGGCTCGTACTGGGCCGATCTGCTGCCTGGGTTCCTGATGATTGCGGTCGGCCTCGGATTCTCGTTCGTGCCGATCTCGATCGCTGCGCTCGCGGGCGTGCAGGCGGCCGAAGCCGGGCTCGCCTCCGGGCTGCTCAACACGTCGCAGCAGATCGGCGGGGCGCTCGGGATCGCCGCGCTCTCCGCGATCGCCACGTCGACGACTGAGAGCGACTTGTCGACTGGCACCGCACCCGCGCTCGCACTCACGAACGGGTTCCAGGAGGCGTTCATCGCAGGCGCGATCGTCGGCTTCGTCGGGATCCTCGTTGCGATCTTCGTCGTCAGCCGCCGCGACCTCGAGCAGGAGGTGCCCGAGGTCGAGCCCGCCTTCGAGCAGGCGGCGTGATTCGTTCGAGTGGGTCGCCGGGCCAGGCCCGGCGGCCCACTCAGAAGAGGATCGTCTTCACGAGCCAGATGATGATCAGGATCGTGAGGACGACGAGCAGCAGCTGGATCAGGCCGCTGACCGTGTACCGGAGGCTGTCGACGTGAGCCTTCGACTTGTCCCTCGCCTCGCTCGTCGCCGGGTTGAACGACCGAGCGATCATCTCTTCGACGTGACGCTCGATCCGCTCGCCGAGCTCGTCTGACGCGCTCGGCGGCGTGTCCGTCTTCAGCGGCGGAAAGCTCTGCTCGCCGTCGACTGCCAGCTGGTAGATGCGCTCGTGCTGGACGTCCTTCAGGGTCTGTTGTCCGAGGTCGACGACCGAGACCCCCTCGGGCAGGTCGTTGCCGAGCAGGGCGCGGGTCGTTTCCGAGAGGAGGATCTGTCCGCCGTGGCCGGCCGAGCAAATTCGGGCGGCGCGTACGACGTCGAGGCCGAGGTAGCCCTCGTCGCCGACCGACGGCTCGCCCGTGTGCAGGCCCATGCGCACCTTCACCTCGGCGCTCTCGGGCCACTCATGTCCTGCCAGCGCCCGCTGGGCCGCGACAGCGCCGGCGACGGCGTCCCTCGCGCGCGGGAACGAGTAGAAGAACGCGTCTCCCTGGGTGTCGACCTCGGTGCCGCCCTTGTCGCCTAGGTGCTCCCTGAGGAGCTGGCGGTGGTCGCGTACTACGCCGCTGTACGCGTCGCCGAGTTGTTGGAGGAGCCGCGTCGAGCCCTCGATGTCCGTGAACAGGAAGGTGACGGTGCCCCCTGGTAGCGTCGTCATGCGCGTGAGTCTATGTAGGGTCGAGAACGAGTGAACGCCGTCGCGCCGGATCCTCGCCGCTGGAAAGCGCTGATCCTGATCTGCGCCGCGATCTTCGTCGTGGTGCTCGACATCGCGATCGTCAACGTCGCGCTGCCGACCATCCAAGAGGACCTGAACTTCGCGGAGAAGAACCTGCAGTGGGTGATTACCGCCTACGGGCTCACGTACGGCGGCTTTCTGCTCCTCGGCGGTCGTGCGGCGGACCTGCTCGGGCGGAGGATCGTGTTCATGGCGGGACTGGCGCTCTTCGGTCTCGCCTCGCTCGTCTGCGGGCTCTCGACGTCCTCCGGGATGCTGATCGCCGCCCGCGGCGTGCAGGGGCTCGGCGCGGCGATCGTCACGCCGGCGGCCCTGTCGATCATCTCGGTCACGTTCACCGAGGGCAGCGAGCGGAACAAGGCGCTCGGGGCGTGGGGCGCCGTCGGCGGGAGCGGCGCGGCCGCGGGCGTCCTGATGGGCGGCATCCTGACGAAGTACCTCGGCTGGGAGTGGATCTTCTGGGTCAACGTCCCGGTCGCCGTCATCGTCCTGATCCTCACGCCGATCTACGTGCGCGAGAGCCGCCGCGAGGACGTCGTCCACGACTACGACCTGCCGGGGGCGATCAGCGTGACTTCAGGGTTGATCGTGCTCGTCTACGCGATCTCCGAGGCACCCGATGTCGGCTGGGGGACGTTCCGGACGGTCGGCCTGCTCGTCCTCTCCGGGATCCTGCTCGCCTTCTTCCTGGTCTGGGAGTGGCGCGAGAGGGAGCCGCTGATGCCGCTCTCGATCTTCCGGATCCGGCTCGTCGCCGCGGCGAACCTCGGCGGCTTTCTCCTCGCCGGGGGCATGTACGGCACGTTCCTCATGCTGACGCTCTACATGCAGCAGGTGCTCGGCATGTCCGTGCTGCAGACCGGTGTCGCATTCCTTGCCACGGCGGGCACGGCCGTGCTGATGGCAGGCCCTGCGCAAGCGCTGACGACTCGGTTCGGAGCGAAGCCGGTGCTGGTCGTCGGCATGACGCTGCTCGTCGCAGGATGTCTCTGGTACACGCAGATCGACGCGGACGGGAGCTACCAGGTCGATCTGCTGCCCGGATTCGTCGCCGTCGGCATCGGCATCCCGTTCGCCTTCATCCCGATCACGATCGCCGCGCTCGCCGGGGTGACGCATGAGAAAGCAGGCCTGGCTTCGGGGCTCATCAACACGTCGCAGCAAGTCGGCGGCGCGATCGGCACGGCCGTGCTCTCCACCGTCTTCGTCTCCCAGTCGAGGGAGCTCGCACTGCAAGGAGATCCTGTTCCCGCGGCTGCCACCGGTGGATTCCAGCGCGCCTTCTGGGTCGCCGCCGGAATCTGGGCGGCGGGCCTCGTCTGCGCGCTCCTCTTCATCCGTCGCGAGGAGGTCGCCCACCCCGAGGCGGCCGAGCTGCCGGCGACGCCTGGCTAGCCCCCAGGCCGGCCGGCAGAGTATGGGTGTGAACCGCCTCGCCGCCGAGACGAGCCCGTACCTCCTGCAGCACGCTGACAATCCGGTCGACTGGTACCCGTGGGGCGAGGAGGCGCTCGCCAAGGCGCGGGCCGAGGACAAGCCGATTCTGCTCTCCGTCGGCTACGCCGCCTGCCACTGGTGCCACGTGATGGAGCACGAGTCGTTCGAGGACGAGGAGACGGCCGCGCTCATGAACGAGCGGTTCGTGAACGTCAAGGTCGACCGCGAGGAGCGGCCCGACGTCGACTCCCTGTACATGGACGCCGTCGTCGCGCTGACCGGCCACGGCGGCTGGCCGATGACGGTCTTCCTCACGCCCGAGGGCGAGCCGTTCCTCGGCGGCACGTACTACCCGCCCGAGCCCCGTCACGGCCTGCCGAGCTTCAAGCAGGTGCTCGAGGCGGTCTCGGAGGCTTTTCGCGATCGGCGCGGGGATGTCGCCACGCAGGCCTCGGCGCTGGTCGAGGCCGTCAGCCGTGAAGTCGCGCCGTCGGCCGAACCGCTGACCGAGAGCCTGCTCGGCCAGGCGTCACGGAACCTGCGCGCGCAGTTCGACTCGGAGTGGGGAGGCTGGGGCGGAGCGCCGAAGTTCCCGCAGCCGTCGGTGCTCGAGTTCCTGCTCCGCATGCATCTGCGCGGCGAGGAGGAGGCGCTGCCGATGGTGACCGCGACGCTCGACGCGATGGCGGCCGGCGGGATGTACGACCTCCTCGGCGGCGGTTTCCACCGCTACTCCGTCGACCGGCAGTGGCTCGTGCCGCACTTCGAGAAGATGCTCTACGACAACGCGCTGCTCGCCCCGGCGTACCTCCACACGTGGGTCGTCACGGGCGAGGAGCGGTACCGCCGCGTGGCCGAGGAGACGCTCGACTACCTGCTCCGCGAGCTTCGCCTGCCTGAGGGCGGCTTCGCCTCCGCGCAGGACGCGGACACCGACGGTGTCGAGGGACTGACGTTCACGTGGACGCCGGACGAAGGTGTGCGCGAGGAACTCCTTCAGCTATTCGAGCACGGGCGCTCGATCATCCGCGGCGAGCTGGAGGACGAGGAGCGTCGACGGCTCTTCGAGCTTCGCGAGCAGCGCCCGAAGCCCGCTCGTGACGACAAGGCGATCGCCGCCTGGAACGGGCTCGCCCTGGCCGCACTGGCCGAGGCGGGTCGGCGCCTGGAGCGCGACGATTACCTCGAAGCGGCTCGTGCGCTCGGCGAGTTCCTGCTCGGCCCGCTCTCCGCCCAGGGGCGGCTGCACAGGACGTTCCGCGCCGGCCACGCGAAGGGCACCGGCTACCTCGAGGACTACGCAGACGTCGCGCACGGCCTGCTCGAGCTGCACGTCGCGACCGGCGAGCTGCGCTGGCTCGAGGAGGCGAACCGGCTCGCGCGC
>DASTYD010000056.1:0-9084 GCA_035765175.1 Gaiellaceae bacterium | reverse complement strand
CCCCATCTGGGCCAGCTCGAAGCCGATCTGGTACGTCAGCGTGCCCGACCGGCTGACAAGCCCGATCCGGCCCTCGCTCAAGACCTCGGCCGGGATGATCCCGACGTTCGCCTTGCCTGGCGAGAGCACGCCCGGGCAGTTGGGCCCGAGCATCGTGATGCCCTTGGGCCGGATGTAGTTGTAGACGCGCAGCATCTCGTGCGCCGGCAGGCCTTCCGCGACGCAGACGACCGTCTCGATGCCCGCGTCGACTGCCTCGTAGATCGCGTCGGTGGCGAACCGGGCCGGGACGAAGACGAGCGTCGTGTTCGCACCCGTCTCAGCGACTGCCTCCGAAACCGTGTTGAAGACCGGGATGCCCGAGACGTCTTGCCCGCCCTTGCCCGGGGTGACGCCGGCGACGACGTTGGTCCCGTAGTCACGGTTCCGAACCGCGTGGAAGGAGCCTTCGCTGCCGGTAATGCCCTGGACGAGGAGACGCGTGTCGTTGTCGACGACGATCGCCATCAGCGCTTCCTGCCTTTGAAGATCCCGCGGTCGAGACGAAGCTTTCCGTCCTCGATCCGGTCGGCGAGCAGCTCGCGCGCGCGAGCAGCGTCTTCCGCCGGCGTCCCCGAGCGCTCGAACCACGACTCGAGGTCGATCCGCTTGTCCTCGCGCTCGAAGGCCTCGAGCTCCAGGCCCGCCCCCTTGAACATCTCGCGCCACTCCTCCTCGGAGTAGTTGCGGACGTGCGTCGGGTCGTGGAGGCGGTCTGCCTCCTCGCCGGCCTCGCCGAGATAGAGGTTGTCCGCGAGCAGCACGAGCGAGCGGCTGACGCGTGCCATCTCCTTCAGCGCGCCGCCGGGATCCTGGAAGTGGTGTGCCGCGACGCGGCAGGCGACGACGTCGAAGCTCGAGTCGGCGAACGGGATCTCTTCCGCGCGGCTGACGACGGTCGGCTTCATCCCGGGCGCCGCGTCGATCGTGACGACCTCGAGCCCGGCCCGGCGCAGCACTCGCGCGACGTGACCGCCACCGGTGGCGACATCTAGTGCCGTCTTTCCCTCGGCCCACTGGCCAATGAGCTCGAGGTCGCGTCCTTCACGGTGCGCCTCGCTCTCCCGATACGCCTCGGCCCGCTCCGACCAGGTCTCGGTCATGCCGCGAGCTCCACCGCCCGCTTGGCCGCGTCGAGCATCGTCGACTCGACGTGGATGTTCTCCCGGCCGGCGTCGATGAGGATCTGCCTGCCCTCCTCCGCGTTCGTCCCGTCGAAGCGGACGACGATCGGGTGTTCGATCTTCGTCTGGTCGAGCGCCTGCAACATCCCGCGGGCGACGATGTCGCAGCGCGTGATGCCCGCGAAGATGTTGAAGAGGATCGACTTCACCTGCGGGTCGGCACTGATGATCTCGAGCGCGTCGACCACGCCCTGTGCGTCGCCTCCGCCCCCGAGGTCGCAGAAGTTCGCGGGCTTGCCGCCCGCGAGCGCGATCACGTCCAGCGTCGACATGACCAGGCCGGCCCCGTTGCCGAGGATCCCCACCTCTCCGTCGAGCTTCACGTACGTCACATCCTTCTCACGCGCGGCGCGCTCCTCGGGCGGGTAGGCCTCGAGATCGCGCATCTCCGCAACATCCGGGTGCTTGAAGAGCGCGTTGTCGTCGACCGTGAACTTCGAGTCGAGCGCTTTGACCTCGCCCTCGGGCGTGACGATCAACGGGTTGATCTCGCAGAGCATCGAGTCGGCGCCGACGAACGCGTCATAGAGCTTCTGGACGATGGCGAGGATCTGCTTCTGCTCATCCGGGTCGTCGATCCCGGCCGCGTAGATGAGCCGCCGCGCCTGGTAGGGCTGGAAACCCTCGAGCGGGTCGACGTGCAGTCGCGCCAGCGCCTCGGGCCGCTCCGCCGCGACCTCCTCGATGTCGATCCCGCCCTCCTTCGTGAGTATGAAGAGCGCCTTCTTCGTCCCCCGGTCGAACGTGACCGAGAGGTAGTACTCCCTCTCGATGTCGGAGGCCTGCTCGATCCAGAGCTTGCGCACGACGTGGCCGTTGATGTCCATGCCGAGGATCGCCTCCGCGTGCTGCGCGGCTTGCTCGGGCGTGTCTGCGAGCTTGATCCCGCCGGCCTTTCCACGGCCCCCGGTCAGCACCTGGGCCTTGACGACGACCTGCCCGCCGAGCTCCTCCGCCGCGGCGCGAGCCTCGTCGGGGGTGGTAGAGAGCCGTCCCTCGGACACCGGAATGCCGAACCGCCTGAAGAGCTCCTTGCCCTGGTACTCGTAGAGGTCCACGGGCGGCGACTCTAGCGGAGAGCAGGCTCGGCACGGTCGCCGGGGGTGCCTTAGAGTCCGGCCCTCGTCCACCAAGAGGAGGTCACCTTGACCGAGCAGGACACGACGCTGACCGACGACCAGATCCGCGCCGAGTCGACGTGGGAAGAAGCCCCGCCCGGAGGCGGCGAAACCGAAGAGGGCGACAGCGACGGGATGGACACCGGCGGGGGATCGGACTCGGACGACTCGGACTCCGATTCAGACGGCACGGACTCCGACTCAGACGGCACGGATTCGTAACTCGTAGGACGCTTGCGTGAAGGTCGAGCGAATCGACCGGTCAGTTCGCACGGAAGAGCGGGCAAAGCCCGCACTTCCCGACGGCAGCACCGCAAGCGGTGCCTTGGCGCGTTGCATCGAGCCCGTCGAGGCTCGCAGGTTCCTCGACGAGTACTGGGAGACGAAGCCCCTCCTCGTGCCTCGCGACGAGGAGGGGCGCTTCCTCGACCTGCTGTCGATGGCGGAGGTCGAGCGCCGCGTGGCCGACGGCGGGCTGCGCTGGCCGGCCTTTCGCGTCGTCAAGGAGGGCGAGAAGATCGTCCTCGCCGACTACGCCGAGGACATTCCATGGTCGCCGAAGCCGTTCACGGGCACGGCGCGGGTCGAGCGGATCGTCGCCGAGTTCGAGGGCGGCGCGACGATCGTCCTCCAGGCGCTCCAGCTCCAGCACCCGCCGCTGGCGGAGTTCTGCCGTGACCTCGAAGCGGAGCTCGGGCACCCCGTCCAGGCAAACGCGTACTACACGCCCGCGAGCGCCCAGGGCTTCGCGGTGCATCACGATACGCACGACGTGTTCTGTCTCCAGGTGGAGGGCGAGAAGCGCTGGCTCGTCTATCCGCCCGTCCTCGAGCTGCCGCTGAAGGACCAGACGTACGTGCCCGAGATGGGCGACCCGGGCGACCCCGTGCTCGACGTCACGATGCACGCCGGCGACCTGCTCTACCTCCCGCGCGGCTGGCTCCACCAGGCGATGACCTCTGACGCGGCCTCGCTGCACCTGACGATCGGCGTCAACGTCTTCACCTGGCGAGACGCGGTCCGGGAGGCGCTCGACGAAGCCGCGCGCGAGGAGGTAGAGCTCCGGCGCGGCGTCCCGACCGACGGACAGGGGCCCGACGGGCTGCTCGAGGCCCTCGCGTCGCGGCTGGCGCCGGAGGTCGTCTCGAGCCGGCGCCGTCGGTCGTTCGTGAAGACGCGGCGCCCAGTCCGTGACGACGCGTTCGACCAGCTTCGCGCGCTCGACGAGCTCGACCTCGACACGTCCCTCGAACGGCGTCGAACGGTGATCGCGGACCTGTCCGAGGCTGAGGACGGGCAGCGGCTGTCGTTCGAGGGGCGCGAACTGCTGCTGCCTGCGTACCTGCGCCACGACCTCGAGTTCCTGCTGGCGACGGACGAGTCCTTCCGGCCCCGCGATCTTCCGGGGCGGCTCGACGACCAGGGCCGGCTGGTCCTCGTCCGCCGCCTCGTTCGCGAGGGGCTGCTCCGGATCAGGCCGGACTGACGACGAACCGGGGCGGCCGCTTCGGCGCCTCGGAGTGGCACGTGAGCAAGGTCAGGTCTCCTGGTAGCTGCTCGACGTGCAGCCGGCGCATCTCGCCGCCCAGAGAGAACGCGACGTCGACGGCGTCGTCCGTTCGCTCGACGTGCGCGACCGTGAGGTCGTCTATTCCAGCCAGGTCGTACTGCTCGCGGAGCCATCGCTCGGCCGCCTGCACGGGGAAGGTGTAGATCGAACGGCCCCGGTAGTGGTCGAGGAGTATGCGCCGGCCGAAGTGCTCGTCGAGAACCGGTCCGGCCGCCTCACGGTCGACCCGGCCGTAGTAGAGCCCCTCGGGCAGGCAGACGAGGTTCCCCGCGAAGCGATCGCCGCCGATGTGGGACGACTGCCAGGCCCACTCGGGCTCGAGCTCGTCTCGGAGCGCCTCGTAGAGCGGGCGCCCGTAGCGCGCGCAGCAGGGATCGTGCTTCCCGTGGGTGCAGACCAGGAAGAGCGGATGGTCGACCTCGGCGCCGGCCCTCAGCTCGACGTCGCGAAGATCCTCGTACGTCTCGAACTCGGAGCGGGTGATGCGGATCTCGCCGGGTCGTGAGGAGGCCGTGAAGGCGAGGAGCCGGGGAGCCCCTCGCCGGTCCGGCCGCCTGATGAACAGGAGGCGCCCGTGCGGCACCGATGCGACCTGCTCGCGAAGGTGCTGCTTGACCTGGTCGGTGAGGCCGCTGCCGGGGAGCGCGTCGCGCGTCCACAGGCCGCGGTACTCGACGAGGAACCAGTGGTCGATCCTGCTTGCGGTTGCGGCGAGCGGCTCGTCGTTCTCGCGCGAGAGGTCCGCGCAGAAGGGTCTCGTCTCCGTCAAGCCTCGTCCTGGGCGACGAGGCAGATGACCTGACCGGTCGTCACCGGCTGGCCCGGCTCGACGGAGAGGCCGGACACGGTGCCGGCGCGGGGCGACGTGATCTCGTTCTCCATCTTCATCGCCTCGACGACGCACACGACCTGGCCCGCCGCGACCTCGTCGCCCTCGCTCACCTCGACGGCGAGGACGGTGCCCTGCATGGGAGTCACGATTGCGTCTCGCGCAGCCCCGCGGTGGCCCTGCTGCGAGTCCCGGTCGCGGCGGCGCCGGGCGAGCTCGGCGTGCGGAGGCTCCGGCGTCAGGACCTTGACCTCGAAGCGCCGTCCCTCCACCTCGGCGTGGATGCTGCGCTCGCGGGCCCGTCCGTCCGACGCCGCGGGTACGTTTGTTGTCAGATGAGACAACTGCTCCGCACGCTCCGCGAGCTCGGGCGATTCCGTCACGCCCCGGCACGTCTCGCCCGCCGAGAAGCAGGGGTGGTCGAGCAGTGCGCGGTGGAACCCGACGAGGGTCTTCACGCCGCCGATCTCGTACTCACCGAGGGCGCGGAGCATTCTGCGCCGCGCGTGGTCGCGGTCGACTCCATGCGTGCAGAGCTTCGCCGCGAGGGGGTCGTAGAGGCCGACGACCTCGCTTCCGCCCGCCACTCCCGAGTCGACCCGAACGCCGGGCCCCGCCGGCTCCCGGTAGGTCGTGATCCTCCCCGGCGACGGGAGGAAGCCGGTGGACGGATCCTCCGCGTTGATGCGGCACTCGATCGCGTGCCCGTTCAGCCGGACTTCGTCCTGGCTCAGCCATAGCGGCTCACCGGCCGCGATCAGCACCTGCTCGCGAACGAGGTCGAGGCCAGTGACGAGCTCGGTCACCGTGTGCTCGACCTGGAGGCGGGTGTTCATCTCGAGGAAGAAGTACTCGCCCTCGCGCGAGAGGAGCCCTTCGATGGTGCCCGCCGAGCGGTAGCCCACTGCCCGGGCCGCCTCGACCGCGATGCGGCCGATCTCGTCTCGCAGCTCCTCGTCGACGGCGGGAGAAGGCGTCTCCTCGACGAGCTTCTGGTGGCGGCGCTGGATCGTGCAGTCCCGCTCCCCGAGGTGGATCACGGCGCCGTGCGCGTCCGCGAGGACCTGGACCTCGACGTGCCTCGGGTCTTCGAGATACCGCTCGACGTAGACGGCCGAGTCGGAGAAGTACGCCTCACCCTCGCGCCGCGCGGCCTCGAACGCGCGCTCGGCCTCCTCGGGAGAGGCGACGACCTTCAGGCCCTTCCCGCCGCCTCCGGCCGAGGCCTTGATCGCGATCGGCCAGCCGAGCTCGTCGCCGAGCCGCCGCACTTCGTCGGCGGACCCTGCGGGCTCGGTCGTCCCCGGGACGATCGGGACTCCGGCAGCGCTCATGGTCTGCCGAGCGGCGACCTTCGAGCCCATGAGCTCCATCGCCTCCGGCGGCGGGCCGATCCAGGTCAGCCCGGCGTCCTCGACCGCCCTCGCGAACTCGGCGTTCTCGGCAAGGAAGCCGTAGCCCGGGTGCACGGCCTGTGCGCCTGCTCGCTGCGCAGCGTCGAGGATCCGCTCTTGGCTGAGATAGCTCTCGGCGGGTGTCCCGGGACCGACCAGGTAGGCCTCGTCGGCCATCGAGGCGTGCAGCGAGCCGCGGTCGACCTCGGAGTAGATCGCGACGGACGCGATCTCGAGCTCGCGCAGGGTCCGGCAGATGCGGACCGCAATCTCGCCGCGGTTTGCGACCAGGATCTTGGTGAACGGCAGCATGCCCCGCGTATTCTCCCCACCCGTGAGCTTCGCGGATCAACTGACCGTGGCCCGGGCCGCGGTCGTCCCACTCGTCGTCCTGCTCTATGTCTGGGATTTCCCCGGGCACGACTACTGGGCGACGGCGCTCTTCGCGGTCGCGATGGCAACGGACTGGTTCGACGGCCGGCTCGCTCGTCGCAGCGGCCGGACCTCGGCGCTGGGGTCGCTCCTCGACCCCGTCGCCGACAAGCTGCTCGTCCTCACGGTGATGATCGTCCTCGTCGGGCGGGACGTGTTCGCCGGATGGATCGTGGCCGCGATCGTGGCGCGCGAGCTGCTGATCTCAGGCCTTCGCCTCGCGGCGCTCGAACGAGGCGTCGTCCTCGAAGCACGTGATCTCGGTCGTCTGAAGACCTGGACGCAGGCAGTGGCCGCGGGCCTCGGCGGCCTCGCCGCGGCCGGTGCGATCGACGACTCGATCGCCGAGTGGGCGCTCCTCGTCGCCCTCGCGTTGACGTGGATCTCCGGGCTCGACTACTTCAGGCTGGCGCCGCGACTTCTGCGCGGGACGCCAGGCGGGGCGCCGGGCAACGGCGGCTCCGCGGCGGACTCGGCGTTCTCGAGCAGCCCGGCGAGCCGCCAGACGCTGCGGTAGGGCTCGGCGCGCGGGTCGCCGTCCGCACCGATCGCAGCGAGCAACGCGGCGCGTTCCTCGGCGGTCGGCTCTGGTCTGATGTCGATCTCCATCGGGCGGGAGACTAAAGGCCCCGCGGCGAGCCGACGATGAGCATCGTGTGAGACGACCGCGCCTTCTCGCGCTGCTCGCATGCCTGCTGACCGCCCTGGCGATCGCCCCGGGGGCCACTTCGTCTGCCTCGAATCGCTCGTGGGCTCAGCCCCAGATCCGAGTGGTCGTCGCGCGCGGGCTCATGGCGAGGAGCGTCGCTTCCTTCCGACCGAACGACGCCCTCACGCAGGGCGAGCTCGCCGACCTCGTCGCCGGGCTCACCGAGCAGCCGCCGAAGGCCGTTGCGAACCCGTCCGCGCCGGTGACGCTCGCACAGCTCGACGCGAAGCTCGTGCGTACACTCGAATTCGCCGACGAGGCGACCCTCTTCCAGGACGGCGCCGTCGCCGCGGGCCTGCGTCCCCCGGGACGCTTCGGGACCGAGGTCGTCGCGCGGCTGCTGGGCCTGAGGACGAACCACCCGGCCGGTCAAGACCAGCTCGAGGTCCTGCCGAACGACCCGGTTCCCCGCGCGGAGGTCGCCTACTCCGTGGCGCAGATCCTGCGCCTGTCCGAATGGCAGACGACGAGCGTGGAAGACGCCGCAGCGAGCTTCCAGCTGCCCGCGTTCACACCCTGGCAGCGCCGCGTGCTCACGAGCGCGACCACGCTCATCGGCTACCCCTACGTGTGGGGCGGAGAGTTCGAGCGCCCGGACTCACCTTTCGGCGCACAGGCCCAGGGCGGTTTCGACTGCTCCGGCTTCGCCTGGAGGGTCTACAAGCTCCAGTCGTACCCGGGAGCCCCGCAACTCCCGACGATCCTTCGCGGCCGCACCGCCGCCGACATGGCCGGCGAGGTCCTGCGTCGACAGCGAATCAAGCCGGCCCGGCTGACTCCCGCCGATCTCGTCTTCTTCGGCCGGGGCGGACCACGCGCCAAGCCGGCACAGATCGACCACATGGGCCTCTATCTCGGGAACGGCTGGCTGCTTCACTCCTCGCGCTACGGCGTGGCACTCGCCCAGCTCGACGGCTGGTACGAGGAACGGCTCGCCTGGGGCCGGCGGCCCCTCGCCGAAGCCGGGCTCTGAGCCGAGCAGCGTTGTCGCACCGGAAACAGGTTCACCCGAATGGGTGATTACGCCTCGTTTTCCACAGGCAACAATCGCCCTTGTCCGCAATCCTCAATTGGAGGGAAGAATCGTGCTCGAGTGGAGACCGCGTGTCATCGCCCTCGTTCTCGTCCTGATCTTCATCGCCGTCCTGACAGGGCTCCTGGACGATCCAGGCCCGCTCAACTGGGAGTGGTAGCCGGCTAGGGCCGGGAGAGGAGGGGGATCATGGCGCACCGCATGGCGCCGATCGTCATTCCGGTCTACATCGCGGGGCTCGCGTCCGTGCTGCTGGCCGCGTACACGTTCGCGACCGAGCCGCACACGCCGTCCATGCTCCTCGGGGTGGCCGCTCTGCTTGCCGCTTCGACCCTGGCCAGCCGCTACCCGGTCCCGATCGAGGGCCCGAACAGCGGAGGTGTTTCGCTCTCGTTCGTCTTCGCGGCGAGCGCGATCGTCCTCTTCGGCTGGGCCGCCGGCGTACTCGTCGCGTTCGCGGCGCCCGTCCTGATCCAGCTTTCGGAGCACCGGCCTCCGATCCGTATCGCGTACAACGGCTCCGTCTTCGCCTGCGCAGCCGCCGTCGGCGGGTTCCTGGTGAGCTTCATCCCCGGGGACGGCATCGACGCGCTGGTCGCCAAGGTCGGAGCCTCGGCCTTGACGCAGTACACGATCAACCTCGCTCTCATCTCGCTCGTCGTGGCGATCACGTCACGGCGACCGTTCTTCGAGCTCATGCGCGCGAGCCTGCGCTGGACGATCATGATCTTTGCGCTGATGGCGTCGGCCGCTCTCGTGCTCGTCGTCCTCTGGCA